>JAWODG010000131.1:0-20194 GCA_046483385.1 Candidatus Brocadiia bacterium
TCCCGGCCGAGGACGGATGGATTCTGCTCGCCATCGAGAGGTCCGACGGCGACTGGCGTCTCGTGCAACGGGACCTTGATGCGGGCCTCGCAGTAAGTCACGAAACCGTGCTCTCGCCCGAAGGTGCCCGGGTGACCAGCTTCGACGTGGTGGACTCGGGCGGGGGAGCCGTCATCTGGACCCAGGCGGCCGATGCGGGGCGTTCCGTCGTCTTCCGACCGCTGGAGGCCGATGCGCCGGCCATCACCCTTGCCACCGGATCGGTCTGGACACCCGCGATCGCCTCGACCTCCCAGGGACAACTGGCCGCCGCATGGGAGGAGCGCGGCCGCATCCGACTGGCGCTGCTGGACCCGGCGGGCGAGGTGCTGGAGGAAGAACTGGTGGAGGTGGAGGGCCGCCATCTCGGCCACCCTGCGCTCTGCGCCGCCGGGAGCCATATGTATGTTGCTTTCCAGTCCAACGGCACCTGGGGACGGCAGACCGAACGCCTGAACGAGGACACCCGGCTGCACGCGTTCCGCTGGCGTCCGGGCGGGGCGCTCGAGATGAGCGTCGACCAGCCCAACGGAACCGTCCCGATAGATACCGCGTCTCGTTTCGACGATTACCGGTCCGAGACGCCCGACAACCGCAAGCTCCCCCTCGCCCCCTCCGTGCTGGCGGACGCCGAGGGTCGCGTGACCGTCTTCTTCCGTCACTACCGCGACGCTCAGATGAACGACTGGGGCTGGACGCTGCGGGCGGTGCACGGCAGCGGCGCGGGTCTCGGGTTGCCGCAGAACGTCACCGCCGCGTCGGGTTACCCTGACCGCCAGTATGCGCTCGCTCAGGCCGGCGACGTGCTCTACGCCGCCGTCGCCGAGGCGGAGTACCCGGTCACCAGCCGCGGCTTCACCGACCGCACAGGCACGCGGCCCGCCAGGGTCGCCCTGTACGCCGTGCGGACCGAGCCCGCCGAGGGCGAACCGGCCTGGGCGCCGGCCCGGCCGGCTTCGCGGGTTGCCCCGATGGGCGGCGTATGCAGAGAGTTACCATCTGTGTGGCGCGGCCGGCGGCTCGTCTGGGCGGACCTGCATCGGCACACATGGGAGTCCCGCTGCATACCCGAACAGGACGCCGACTTCCTTGACCACGTACGTTGGGCCCGCGACGTGGAGGAACTGGCGTCCGTCTCCTTCACCGACCACTGGTTCTACCACGGAAGCAATGGCGAGCACCGCGCTTCCCTGTCCGCCACGGAGGTCCACGCGGAGCCCGGGCGCTTCGCGCCGCTTTTCGGTGTCGAGCAGAAATGGTCAAGTACCGGCCACGTCAACATCTACGCGCCGGACCGCGAGACCATGGACCACGTGGACCGGATGTGCCGGGGTGGAGACGCATCCATCGAGGAGACGCTGGCCTATATCCACGAGAATGACCTCGAGGGACGCCTCATGCTGGTGCGGCACTTCCACGGTATGACGTTCGGCGAAGGACCCGAGCAGGTTATGGACAACCCCCTGACCGCGGAGGCCGGCGTCGAGCCGGTCATCGAGGTCGTCCAGAACCGCGGGCACTGCCTGCCGTGGTACTGCCGCATGTTGCGCGCCGGCCACCACAAGGGCGTGGTCGGCGGCAGCGACCACTGCCGCGCCCCGGACCGCAAGAGCCCCTTCTGCCTGACGGCCCTCTGGGTTGACGAAGTCACCGTTGAGAGCATCTGGGAGGCACTGCAGAACCGCCGGTGCTACGCGACCAACGGCGCCCGCATCGAGCTCAGGCTGCAGGCAGGTGAAGCCGTCATGGGCGGCACGGCGGGCCCGGGGGCGGAGGTGCGCTGGGAGGCGGCCTCCGAGAGACCACTGGAAAGCGTTGATATCTACCGGCAGGGGGCGCGCCTGGAGAGCATCAGTTGCGATGGGGCCCTGACCGCCGCAGGTGGGGCTCCCGCAGTCACCGGGCCGGAGGCCGCAAGCTGGTTCATCGCCGCCTACGACGTGGAGGGCGGCTTCGCCATCTCCAGCCCCGTCTGGATGGCCCCCACCGGCTGATCAGCGTGAAAAGGACCGGAGGTAAGCCATGGACGACATGCCGGACATCCTGAACAAGATATGCGAGGCCAAGCGGGAAGAAGTCTCCGAGCTTAAGGCCCGTAAAGGCGCCACCCTCCACGAAGCGCTGGAGGCCGCCGGGCCGACCCGCGGCTTTCGGCGGGCCCTTGCCGCCGAGGACACAGTCGCGCTCATCGCCGAAGTTAAGAAGGCGTCTCCGTCGGCCGGCGTCATACGAGAGGACTTCGACCCCGTGGAGATAGGCCGCGCCTACGAGCGGGCCGGAGCCGCCTGCATCAGCGTGCTGACCGACCGCCAGTTCTTCCAGGGCCATCCCAACTACCTGACGCGGATACGCCGGGAAGTCAGCCTGCCCCTCCTCCGCAAGGACTTCATTCTGGACGAACTGCAGGTGGTGGAGGCCCGGGCCCTGGGTGCGGACGCTTGCCTGCTCATCGTCTCCGCGCTGGAACCACAACACCTGTCGGACCTGCTCGCCACGTGCTCCGAACTCAACCTGGCGGCACTGGTCGAGGTGCACAACGAGATGGAATTGGAGATAGCCCTCGAGACCGGCGCCGACCTGGTGGGCATCAACAACCGCGACCTGCACACCTTGGAAGTGAGCCTGGAGACCACGGAACGCCTGGCACCGCGCATACCACAGGACGTCGCCGTGGTCGCCGAAAGCGGCATCGGCACCCGTGAGGACGTGGGGCGCCTCAAGCAGGCCGGGGCCGACGCCGTCCTGGTGGGAGAAACCCTCATGCGCGCCCCCGACATAGAAGCCGCCGCCCGGGAACTGGTCGGCGTCTGAATCTCGGACGGTCCCACCCCGGCGACGACTAAGAAGTAACCCCGACGACCACTACGGAACGGCACCACGTGGGAGCCCATTGCCCGGGCAACCGTGTGCCCGGAAGCGGCGCACTCGCTTGACACTCGCCGGTCTCCCACTATAACAGAGGCGGTGATGTCGGGGATTGGATTTGGAAAAGGGACCGCAGAAGGGAGGCAGCGGTATGAAAAGGACTGTCAGAGTACTTGTTGCAGCGGTTGTTCTGGGCGTCCTTGTCAACGGGCCGGCGCTGGCCGCCGATCCGGCGAAGGCCATGCCCGCCGATGCTCTGGCCTACGGTGAGATCAGCCGCGCCGCGGCGCAGGAGGTCCTGGGATTCGTGGCTTTGCCGCCTGCTGCCGGCCTCGCCCAGCAGATGGAACGGTTTCACGACCGATTCGGGCATCTGGACCGTGCCGTCGGCCTGCCGCCCGGAACGGTCAACGACGTGGCCGGCAGCGTCGACGGCGCCGCATTCTGCATCACGCCGGCCGGGCCCATGGCCATAGTTGCCTTCGACGAGGAGTACTCTCCGGACGGCTTCTGCCGGCCGCGCATCCGCTCAACGCCGAAAGATCGGTTGCCGCCCGGGAACAACTGCTGTGTATTGCCTCACCGCGGCTTGCAGCCCGGTTCGCCGACGGTGACTACGAGTCCCTGTCCGAGCGGGCGAGTTTGCGGGCCGCCCGACGTCGGTACGGGGATGCCGAAGCGTGGGGCTACGTTGATGTGCCGGGGCTTATGCAGCTTGTCCGCGCGACCGGCGCACCGTCCGAAGTCAGGGAGCTGGAAGTGCTCTGGGCCATGCTCGGCCTGCGGGAAGCCGACTACGCCGGCATTCAGATTGACACCGACGAACCGGCGGTCGACGCAGTAGTAGAGCTGGGGCCGCCCGACGGCGGATTCCTTAATCGGCTGCCCGAGCAGTCGCTCGACCTCGTCTCTCTCGTGCCGGAACACTCGTCTGCGGCGCTGGTCTTCCAGTGGGACGACCCGGCCGCCTTCCTCGGCGGGCTGCGCGACGACCTCATCGGGGCCCGGGCCGAGTACGGCGCCGGCCCAACTGCGGAGCAGATCGCGAGCACGGAGGCGAGGTTTGGTGTGACGTTGGACGATCTCTCTGCACAACTCGGCGAGGGTATGGCCGTCTTCCTGCCCCGCCCGGCGACGGACGGCCTGCTGCGGCCTGAGCAACTCGTCGGGGTGCTGCCGCTGTCGGATGTCGAGGGGTTCCGGAATTCACTGGCGCAAATCGCCGCGCCCGCGACGGGCAGGGAACCCGCCCAACGGACAATCGCGGGCCGCCAAACGGACGCACTCGTGATGCCGCCCCTTATGGTCACGTATCTTGAGGACCGTGCCGTCATCGGCATGGCCCCGGCGGCCATCGAGGATTACGTTGAATGGCTCGAGTCCGGGACAACTCCCCTGACCGAGGAGCCGCCGGATGCCGCCGGCCTGCTGTATCTGGACACGGGCCTGCTTGCGAAGAGCTACCCCGAGCCGGAGCCCGGCACGCAACTGCATTTCACTCTCGGACGGGCGGAGAGGGACGCGCACTTCGCCCTCAAGACGGCCGGCCCGGCGCCTTCCCTCCGGCGCGCCTGCATGGGCTATTCGGCCGTCATGGCGGCCATGCTGATGCCGTCACTGAGCCGAGCCAGAAGCGAAGCAAACAAAGCGGCCGGCCGTTCCAACCTCCGCCAGATCGGTCTTGCCATCACGATGTACAGATCGGCCCACGGGCGCTATCCGGCCACGCTCGGTATGCTGGTCGAGGAGGGCTTCCTTCATTCCGAGGACTTGCTCGTGGCGCCGGGTGACGACAATCCTCCGCAGACCGAGGCGAACGGATACCCGTGCAGCTACAAGTACGCGGGCGCCCTGCCGAAGGAGGTTCCCCCGTCCCTCGTCATCGCGTACACGCGCCCGGGCGTCTATCGCGACGGGCGCAACCTGCTCTACGCGGACAACGCAGTGCAGTTCGTGCCCGAGAGCCGGATAGCCCGTGGCCACGGTGGGCGAGGCATGTCGTTTAGCGACTGCTACCAGTGGCTTCTCGACCACAAGGAGGACCTGCCCGAGCAGGCGGACCTTGAAAGAATCGCGAAGTTCTACAACATGCCGGCCCCCTGATGGCATGCTCGCGGGACCGTCAACTCGTCATTCCGCATTCATGGTTCTGAGTTGACCCTCTCCCGCAACGCCTCCACCATCTGCCGGTTCGCCGACGGCATGGGATACTCATCCAGTTCGTCCAGCGCAACCCAACGGTGCGTCTCGTCCACGGGGAGGCCCTCCGGCGTCGGGCACAGGAACGCGCGGAGGCGCACCTCGAAGACGGTGTAGTAGTGGGTGAGTTCCGCCAGCTTCTCGCCCGGTTCGCAGCCGGTCCCCAGTTCCTCGCGGCACTCCCGGCGCAGCGCCTCCCGAGGCGTCTCATCGTCGCGCACTTTGCCCCCGGGGAACTCCCACAGACCGGCAAACAACCCGCCCGGCGGCCGCTTTTGGATGTAGACTTCCCCCTGCCGCCGGAACACAGCGATGGCCGTCTGGATTCCCTTGAGTTGCCGCTTCCTCGGGGTCGGTATGTCGTACTGCATGCCACGGCGGAACGCCGCGCAGTCCTCGCGCAACGGACACTCTTCGCACAAGGGACTGCGCGAACGGCAGACGAGGCTGCCAAAGTCCATCAGGGCCTGATTGTAGTCCGCCGCGCGCCCCGTCGGCAGGCCCGCCCCGGCCCACCGCCTGACTTCACGCCTGACCTCGGCCTCGGTCCCCCGCCCTTCCAGCGCCAGCAGCCGCATGAAGACACGCGTCAGGTTGGCGTCCAGCGCCACCGCGTCCCGCCCGAAGGCAATGCTCAGGATGGCGTCCGCGATGTAAGGGCCGATGCCGGGGAGCTCACGCAACTCACCGCGCTCTGACGGCAGACGCCCCCCGTGGAGCTCCACGATCCGCCGGGCGGCCCGGTGCAGCCGGCGGGCCCTCTGGTAGTAGCCCAGCCCCTGCCAGAGGGCCAGCACCTCCCTCTCCGTCGCCGCCGCAACCGACTCGACGTCCGGGAATCGCTCCATCCACCGTTCGAAGTAGGGAATGACGGTGGCGACGACGGTCTGCTGTAGCATGACCTCACTGACCCACACGCGGTAGGGGGTCGGGTTCCGCCGCCACGGCAGGTCCCGCCGGTGGCGCGCATACCACCGCAGCAGGCGCCCGGCAATCCGGGTGATCGTCGCATCATCCATGGGCGGGCAGCATAGCGCCCAGGACATCCTGTGGCAAACTCGGAGGCTCGCGTCTGGACCTGGTGTTCAGCAACGGCGAGCGCAGCCTCCTTCGTCCCGCATGCGCGTGACTACGGAACCCAGGGAGCGAGCACGAAGGCGGACGGACACAGCCCGCCGGATGGCGGACGGCAGGCAGTAGCCCCGGACATCAGTCCGGCGGAAAGGGCGTGGGAAGACAAACGATTCCGCCGCACGGCGGACGGCACAATCGAGACACCACAAAAAACGGCGAGCAAGAGCACGAGCACGAGTGTGAGCACGAAGGAACGGCCTCCGCGGTCAGCATAGCCCAAGCGGCC
Source organism: Candidatus Brocadiia bacterium (assembly GCA_046483385.1). GTDB lineage: Bacteria > Planctomycetota > Brocadiia > SM23-32 > SM23-32 > B1Sed10-231. The sequence goes on from JAWODG010000131.1 coordinate 6,464, forward strand.
ATGCCACATGCCCCCCTCCCGGAACCGGGCAGTCACGCCCCTCCATGCTGTAAAAAGTAGTGTGTAAATTGGGCGGGTCGTTTGGCGGCGCTGCTTTCGCGGAGGGAGCCCGAGGGCGACCGGAGCGAAAGCAGCGCCAGGCGCGCCGTCTGCCCCGTGTCCCGGCGCCGCCCCGCACTTGAAAAAGGGGCGGTCCTGCGGTTTGTTGTGGCTTTTCGCCCGAAAAGTCTACTCCAAACCGAAAGGAGCCGCCCCGATGATGCAGGATGGCACCGTGCGCGCCGGCTGTCAACAGAAACTCTGGAACTACGTGATCGACCGCGCCCGCTGGGTGGTGAAAAGTCTTCTGGAGGCCTTCATGGAGCATCGCAGGGATATGTTCTGCGGCTGCGCTTCCCACCAGCGCACCCCGGCCCGCCAGGCCTACCGCAACGGCTACTATGAGAGGTCGGTTGAGGGGCTGCTGGGCCACCTCACCCTGCGGGTGCCCCGGGTGCGCGGGGCGCAGGAGCGCTTCGACCCCCTGGTGCTGACAGCCTATCAGAGGCGCCAGAAGGATCTGGACGAGGCCGTGCTGCGGTGGGTGGCCGCCGGGCAGAGCACCCGCGAGGTCAGCCGGACCGTGGAGGATATCTTCGGGGCTTACATCTCGGCGGGCACCGTCAGCAATATCGTGGCGCAGCTGGATAAGGCCATCGAGGCCTTCCACAGCCGCCCCTTAGATACCGGATACCGCTACGTCTACTTCGACGCCAAACACGCCTGCGTAAGCTACTTGCGCCAAAGGCGCGGCCGGGGCAAGAAGAAGGAGGCGGTGGTGCTTCTGTGCTGGGGCGTGCGCCAGGACGGGGCCGAGGAGCTGATCGACTTCCGGGTGGCCGACTCCGAGAGCGCCCAGAGCTGGACCGACTTTATGACCGACCTGTGGGAGCGGGGACTGAGGCGCACCGATCGGTGGGGGCGCCGGCTCGGGATGATAACGACCGACGGAGACCAGGGGCTTCGGGAGTCGCTGTGGATGGTCTACCCCCGGGTGCCCAAGCAGAGGTGCATCTTCCACAAGGTGCAGAACATCGCCGACCACCTGGAACAGATCGAGCACCGGGAGGCCATCCTCTCGGAGGCGTCGGCCATCTACGATGGTCTGCGGAGCCCTCGTCAGGCGCGCCGGCGGCTGGCGGCCTGGAGCAAGCGCTGGGAACAGAGCGAGCCGAAGGCCGTCCAGCGCTTTGCCTACGAGTTTGAGGACACGCTGACTTACCTGAACGCACCGGCCGATTCGCGGCGGCGCGTCAGGACAACCAACCCGATAGAGCGCTTTATCGGAGAGCTGACAAAGAAGATACGAAAGGTGGGCATCTTCCCCAGCGCCCGGAGCCTGGAGAGGAACGTCTACCTGGTGTGGCGGAAGCTACAACGCCAGGGCTACGGCCGCACGAACTGCCCAAACCCCTCGGCCTCTTTTACACAACACTATTGACAGCATCCGCCCCTCCGGCAAGTTGACAGGCCGGAGCCGCTGTGGTATAAACACTGGCTACGTAGTACCGTACGGAATCCGCGCGAATAACCTGCCCTGCATACCGCAAGCTGTTTTCTCGCCGCAGTGTCCGGACGGGGAAGCTACCGACGCGGGACGACACCGAGCGGCTCCCCGTACGGCGGGGCGACGCGGGGCGGTCAGCCAATAACCTTATTGCAGAACGCAGAGCCATGGAAATACCCGAAATTAATGCCCGGCCGCGCGACGAGCGCGGCACCCGAGCCTGCAGACGCCTGCGCAGCCAGAACCTCGTTCCCGCCGTGATCTACGGACGCGGCGAGCCCAACGTGCTGCTCACCTTCCGCAGAGGCGACGTGGAACAACTCGTCAAGGACAACGCCATACTCGTACACGTCACCTGGGACGGACAGGACGAGAACGCCCAGATCAAGGAGATACAGTACGACGCGCTGGGCGACGACATTCAGCACGTGGACCTGGCGCGTATCTCCCTGACGGAGACCGTCACGGTGGCCGTGCCCGTGGAAACTCACGGCGAGGCCGCGGGCGAATCGGAAGGCGGCGTGCTGGAGGTCGTAACGCGCGCCATAGAGGTCGAGTGCCTGCCCACAGCCATCCCCGACCAGATCGACGTTGAGGTCGAGGAGCTGGAGATCGGAGACAATCTTACCATCGGCGATCTGGCCTTCCCCGAAGGCGTCACTCCCGTGACCGATCTGGGCACCGTCGTAGTGACCGTGGTGCCTCCGCTGGAGCTGACCGAAGAGGAAGAGGAGCCCGAGGAGCTGATCCTGGAGCCGGAACTGATCGGCCGGGAACCGGAAGAGGAAGAGATCGAGTTGCCGGAGGAGGAGGCCCCGCCGGAGGAACCGGAGGCCGAGTGAGCACCGCCCGGGGCCGCCGCGATGCGACCGCAGTGGGAGCGGCATAGGTGAAGATCATCGCCGGCCTGGGCAATCCGGGGTCCCGATACAGCGGAACGCGGCACAACGCGGGCTGGATGGGACTCGAGAGGCTGCAGCGCAAGTGCGATGCCCGGTCAGAACGTTTTCGCGGCAAGGGCAGTCTGGCGCGCGGCGAGGACCTGCTGCTGTTCAAGCCGCTGGGCTACATGAATAGGTCAGGGCCTCCCATCGCGCGGCTTCTGGACCGTGAGGGTGCAAGCCCGGCGGACCTGCTGGTGCTGGTGGATGATGTGAACCTGCCGCTCGGCACATTGCGTCTGCGGGCCGGCGGGTCCAGCGGCGGCCACAACGGGCTGGCTTCGGTCCGCCAGGCGCTGGGCACGCAGGAGTTCGCCCGACTGCGTATGGGCGTCGGGCCGTGTCCACCCGGTGTGAACCTGGTGGACTTCGTGCTCAGCCCCTTTCACAAGAGCGAGTGGGAGACGGTCCGGCAGATGGCCGAGAAAGCGGCGGACGCCGCCCTGTGCTGGGCTGACGAGGGCGTGGAGCCGACCATGAACAGGTTCAACGGGCCACTGGAAAACGGAGCGGTTTCGTGATACAAACAGTCCTTGAACGGCCACACCGAATTTGAAGCGGACATAAAACGGAGAAACAGTCTTGGCTGACAACCTCTACGAAGCAATGTTCCTTGTGGACTCCGCCAAGGGCGGGTCCGAGTTCCCGGAGATCATCCGGCATATCGCCAACATCCTGGAGCGAGCGGGCGCTGAGATCGAACGCATCGAGCAGTGGGACGAGCGCAAACTCGCCTATCGTATCAAACGGGCCAAGCGCGGCATATACATCCTTGTTTACTTCCGCGCGCCCGGCACCGCGGTCTCCGAGATCCGGCACGACGTTCAGCTCTCCGAGCAGTTGCTGCGCGTGCTGATCCTGCGCACCGACGAACCGGACCCCGTCCACGGCGAACTCTACAACACCGAGGGCGAGGTCATTCAGGAAGCCGCGCCGCGTCCCGCCTCTTCCGGCGAAGAAGACGAGGAGGAAGAGGAGCAGGAGGAGGAGGAGGACGAAGAGGAAGCCGAGGAGGCCGTGGAGACGGCCGACCAGGACTGAGCGACCTTCGAACCGATAGCCCGCAAGCGGCATCCTGAGACGGAGTTCCGCGAAGACTCAAGCACCCGGAGGGGACGGACATGGCCAGTTTGAACCGCGTGTTCCTTATGGGCAATTTGACCCGCGACCCCGAACTTCGCTACACTCCCAGCGGCACTCCCGTCTGCGAATTCGGCCTGGCGATCAACCGCACCTACACCGGGCGGGACGGGGAACAGCGCGAGGACACCTGCTTTGTGGACGTCACCATGTGGCGACGCCGCGGGGTCGTCATCAGCGAATATCTGAAGAAGGGCGATCCCATCTTCGTCGAGGGTCGCCTGAAGTATGACACGTGGGAAAGCCCGGACGGACGCCGCAGCAAGCTGTCGGTGACCGCCACGAACTTCGAGTTCATCGGCCGCGCCAGCGGGCAGGGCGGCGGCGGCCAGCGTGAGTCGCGGCCCGCCTCCCAACGCTCCGAGCAGCCGGCACAGTCCCGACGGCAGACTCAGGAACAGCCCGAAGAAGCGCCCGACGAGGGCTTTGACGTTTCCGACGACGAGATTCCCTTCTGAACGCCCGGCATCGACGCAGTTGGAGGATTATACAGAGATGGAAGTTCTGCTTCGTAGAGACGTGGACAATCTGGGGCGCCTCGGCGACGTGGTCGAGGTGGCCGACGGCTATGCGCGCAACTATCTGCTGCCCAAACAGATAGCCGTCCCCGTCACACCCCAGAACCTCCAGGAGATAGAGGCCGCCCGCGAGGCGCGCCGCCAGCGCGGGGAGGAGGAACTCGAGCGCGTCAACCGGCAGGCCGAACTGCTGGAAGGCTTCCTCTGCTTCATCACCGCACGGGCCACCGAGCAGGGCCACCTGTTTGGCTCGGTCGGGGCCGACCAGATAGCGGCCGAACTGGTGGACAGCGGCTTCGAAGGCATCCGCCCCAGTAACATCAGCCTGCCCCGCCCCATCGAACAGACCGGTGACTACGAAGTCGAGGTCATGCTCCACCCGGAGGTGCGGTTGACCATAACCGTCCGGGTCGCGCAGGAAGAGGAAGAAGAGTAATAGAGCCGCCAACCTTTGCGTGACGCGTATAGATGTCCGAAATGTCGGATACCAGCCGCGCTGCACGCGTTCCGCCGCATGACATCCAGGCGGAGATGGGTGTCATCGGCTCCATGCTCCTCAACCAGGAGGCCGTCCACCTGGCCCGCGAGCGACTCTCCGAGGACAGCTTCTACAAACTGGCCCACCAGGACATCTACTCCGCCGTCCTCCAACTGGCCGACTCCAACAACGCCGTCGACCTGATACTGCTGCGGGACGAGCTGTCCCGGCGCGACAAGCTGGAGAAGGTCGGCGGGCCCGCCTACCTGCTGGAACTGATGGAGTCCGTGCCCACCAGCGCCAACGCCGAGCACTACGTGGAGATAGTGCGCGAGCACGCCATCCGCCGCCAGCTCATCGACACGGCCGCTCATATCCAGAAGACCTCCTACGAAAACTCGGCTGACGTGGAGGAACTGCTCGACGAGGCCGAAGCCCACATCCTGTCCGTCCGACACGAAAAAGAGACCAGCCGGGTGCGGGAGGTCAACGACGTCCTGCAGAACATCGTGGAACGGCTCGAGATCCTCCACCAGAACCCCGGCCAGCTCACCGGGGTGCCCTGCGGCTACTACGATCTGGACGACCTGACCGGCGGTTTCCAGCCCGGCGAGTTCATCGTCATCGCCGCCCGCCCCAGCATGGGCAAGACCAGCTTCGCGCTGAACGTGCTGCACAACATCTGCGCCGTCCAGCGGCGGCCGGCCGCCCTCTACAGCCTGGAGATGCCGGCCGAGCAGATCGTGAGTAACTTCCTGTGCATCCACAACACACTGGACACCCACGACTTCCGGCGCGGCACGTTGAACAAACGCCAGTGGAGTCGGCTGGAGGAATCCCTGGACGACCTGGTCGGACTGCCCCTCTACATAACCGACACCCCCACGATCCGCATCATGGACCTGCGGGCCATGGCGCGGCGGCTGGCGCACCGGCACGAGATCGAGCTGATGGTGGTGGACTACCTGCAGCTTCTGCAGGCCAATCGCAGCCACCAGAACCGCGCCACCGAGGTGGCTGAGATCAGCCAGGGCCTCAAAGCCCTTGCGCGGGAGCTGAACATACCGCTGATCGCAATCGCCCAGCTCAACCGGCGCGTCGAGCAGGAGCAGCGCCGCCCCCGCATGAGCGACCTGCGCGAAAGCGGTGCCATCGAGCAGGACGCCGACGTCATCCTGCTGCTGCACCGTCCCCACGTCCCCGGGGACGAGGACGACGAGGGCGAGGAGGTGCCCGGCAGCAAAGCGGACCTGATCCTCGCCAAACAGCGCAACGGCCCCACGGGCCTGGTCAGGCTCGTGTTCCGAAGACGGTATCTGCGTTTCGAGTCGCGCTCCACCGAATCCAACTTTCAGTGATGACAAACTCATGACGCCACAACCCTTCGCCCCCCCGAGGGTCCGCCGGCTGGTTGTCCTGCTCTGTCTGTTACTGGCCATCGCCTCCACGGCGCACGCCGCAGAGGCCCGGCCCGAACTCGCCGGGATAACGGTGCGCAACAACTACATGCTCACCCGGGAGGACGTCGTCGACGCGCTCCCGGTGCAGGAGGGCGAACCGTTCGACAACGAGGCGTTCCGCCGGGCCGTGCAGGAGTGGAACGAGACCGCCGGACTCGGTACCCTCTCCTACCGGGTCGAGCCGGCCGGCGAGGGAGCCGTCGAGCTGCTCATCGAGGTGGACGAGCGGCTGACGGTCACGAGGATATCCTTCCGCGGCAACAAGCGGTTCTCCGATAAGAGACTCAGGGAACTGGTGGGCCTCGAGCCGGGGGACAGCGTGGGTCGCTACGAGCTGGGCGTCGCGGAACAAGCCATCGAGCAGGCATACAAGAGCCGCGGGTTTCCCATCAGTTCCGTTCAGGGCATTGCGGCTATGGAGGACGGCCGCCGGGAGATCATCTTCCACGTGGACGAGGGGCCGCGCACTTACGTGAAGAAGATCGTCTTCACCGGCAACGACCATATACGCGCCGGCAAGCTGCGTCGCCGCATGGAAACCAAGAAGCGCCGCTGGCCCGCTTTCATGTGGCCCGGCTGGTTCGATCGCGGCACGTTCGAGGCGGACCTCCCCCGCCTGCAGACCTTCTACCGAAACCAGGGATACCTCGAGGCGGAGGTCACCGGCGACGCCTCCTACAGCGAGAACATGAAGAAGGTTACCCTGCAGGTCCAGGTCGAGGAAGGGCCGCTCTACACCGTGGCGGATATTCGGATCGAGGGGAACCGGCTGTTCCGCGACGAGGAGTTGTTGGACGCCATCCCGCTCGAGGAGGGCGCCGCCTATCGGCCGCCGCAGATGGACGAGACGACCGAGGCAATAAGCGAACTTTACGCCGAACAGGGGCATCTGGACGTGACGCCCCCGAAGGGCAACCTGCAGGTGGAACCGGTCTTTCCCGCCGAGGGAACGGGGGTCACGGTCAGCATCCGCATCACCGAAGGGGAGCCGGTCCGCATCCGGCGCATCGAGATCCGCGGGCTGACCAAGACCAAAGAGGAGGTGGTTCGGCGCAACCTGAACATCTATCCGGGGGAGCGGGCCACCAGCGGAAAACTTGAAGAGAGCGAGCAACTACTCGTCAACACCGGCTTCTTCGACCGGCAGGCCCGCCAACCGGTGCAGATAACGCTGCAACCGGACGAGGGGACACTCCGCGACGCGATCGTGCGGGTGAAGGAGGGCCCCACCGGGCGGCTCCTGCTGGGGGCCGGCATCGGCAGTGAATCGGGCCTCATCGGCGAGATATCCCTGACCGAAGACAACTTCGACATCAGCAACTGGCCCTCCAGCTGGCGCGATCTGTGGCGAGGCAACGCCTTCCGGGGCGGCGGACAGCAACTCACCCTCATCCTGAGGGCCGGCACGGAACGCTCCTTCTACTCGGTGGGCTGGCTGAACCCGTCGGTCAACAACAGTGAGTACAGCGTGGGAGTGAACCTGTACTCCACCGGCGTTGCGCGCAACGAGTTCGACGAGACGCGAACCGGCTTCAGCGTCAGCGGCGGGCAGGAACTCTCCAAGTTCATGCGCCGGCAGCTGACGGTCGGATACGAGAGCATAGACATCGACGACATCGACGCGGCCTCCTCGCCGATCATCCGGCGGGACAGAGGCTCGCACTCGAAGCCTTTCGTCCGGCTCAGCGGGACCATCGATCGCCGGGACAACCGATTCGTCCCCACCGAGGGCCATTACGCCCGCGGGTCGCTGGAAGTGGCCGCGGGAGATGTCGATGCGGTCAAGCTGGAGCTGGAGGGCAAGAAGTACTGGACCGTCTTCGAGCAGAACGGAGAGAACAAGCACGTGGTCGGTGTGCGCGGCAGAATGGGCGTTGTGGACGCCTACAGTGGCGGGCGCGTGCCCATCTTTGAGCGCTTCTACGCGGGCGGTTTCAGCACGCTGAGGGGATTCGAGTTCGAGGGCGTCTCCCCCGTAGCCCCCGTCACAGACGAGCAAATCGGCGGCGAAGCCATGCTGCTGGGAGGCGCCGAGTACAGCCTGCCCATAGCCCCGCGGGACCAGTTGCGTTTCCTCACCTTCGTGGACGGCGGCTACGTGACCGAGGACGCGGAGGATGTCTTCACCGCCTGGGACGAACTCCGCCTCTCGGTGGGCGTCGGGCTGCGGTGGCAGATCCCCTTCTTCGGCTCTGCCTCCCTCGAGGTGAACCTGGCGGCACCCCTGCTGAAAGAGGACGAAGACGACACCCAGAGCCTTCACTTCTCCCTGGGCGCCGAGCGCAGGTTTTGACGTCGGGCGCCCGTTGCCTTACAGTATCTGAACTCCGAACCCCGGCACAGAGGGACACGGTATGTGGAAGACCAATCGCCTGACGAGACTGACCTGTCTGGCCATCCTCGGCTGTCTGACACTATGGGCAGCTTCCGGCATGGCCCAGCAGCCGGCGCCTGCGCCGCAGAGCGGCCTCTCAGTGGCCGTCGTGGACATCTCCAGGGTCATGCAAAACAGCATCGACTGGCAGAACGCCACGCAGAAGCGGATGGACCTGATGGACCGGATGAAAAGGACGCTGAGCAAGCAGGGCCAGCAGGTGCAGGTGCTGCGCAACGAGTACGAGAGCCTGCCGCCCGGCACCGAGCAGAAGCTGCAGAAGCAAGCCGAGCTGCGCGAAGCCATGACCGAGCTGCAGCAGGCCCGCGTTGATTTCGAGGAGCAACTCGCCCAGCAGCACGAGGAGGCCCTTCGCAGCTTCTTCGGGAAGCTCCAGGACGCCGTCAGCGGCTACGCCCGGGAGAAGGAGTTGGACCTTGTTCTCAAGAAGCAGAGCATGGACCTGAGCGGTCCGGGCTCGCCCGGCCAGAACCTGCAACTGGCCACCACCGAAGTTCTCTACGCGCGCTCTGAGCTGGACATCAGCGAGGCAATAACTCAACGGCTCAACGCCGACATCGCGGAACCCATTGAAGCGAAGTAGCATGCCCCGGCCGCAGACCACAATCCAGGATTCCACCGAACTCTCGGGGACGGCCCTGTTCTCCGGGGAGGAGGTGCACGCGCGTTTGGCGCCGGCCGATGCCTTCACGGGCTTCCTGTTCGTCCGGACGGATCTGCCCGACAGCCCCGTGGTGCCCGCCACCGTGGAAGCGCTCAGCGACGGCTTCCGCTGCACCACCCTGAGCTGGAACAACGTCGAGGTCAAGGCGGTCGAGCACCTGCTGAGCGCCTGCGTGGGCCTGGGCGTGGACAACCTGATTATCGAGCTGGACGGCGACGAGGTGCCCGCCCTGGGCGGCTGCCCGATGGACTACGCGGAGGCCATACGCGCCGCCGGCATAGTCGAGCAAAGCAGCGAAAGGCCCGTCCTGCGCCTGGAGGAGACCATCTCCGTGCCCGAAGGCCGGGCCACCGTCGTGGCTATGCCTCAGGATGAGGGTTTCACGGTCAGCTACGTTCTGGACTTCGACGAAGGCTACCACCCCACCGAGGCCTTCACCATCACCGTCGACGCCGACACCTACATGCGCGAACTTGCGCCGGCGCGGACATTCGGCCTGGCCGAGGACTACGAGGAGTTCGAGAACTTGTCCATCGGCGGCGGGGTAACGGAGGAGAACGCGTTCGTCCTGTGGAGGGACGGAACCGTCAAGAAGCCCCTCAGCGGCGATCCGGCCGAACTGCGCTTCCCCGACGAGGCCGTCCGCCACAAGGTCGTTGATCTGCTGGGCGACTTGGCGCTGGTGAACGCGGACTTGCAGACCCGGATCGTCGCCGTGCGCAGCGGCCACAAGCTGAACACCACGCTGGCGCGGAGGCTCCACCGCCTCATCGAAGAGGAGGCGGGACCGGAAGAATACCTGGACGTGATGGAGATCCGGCGCGTCCTGCCCCACCGATACCCCTTCCTGATGGTGGATCGGGTGCTGCGCGTCGAGGGCGAAAACAAGATAATCGCCGTCAAAAATGTCTCCATCAACGAACCTTTCTTCCAGGGCCATTATCCCGAATACCCCATTCTGCCCGGCGTCCTGCAACTGGAGGCCCTATCGCAGACGGCGGGCCTGCTGCTGCTGCGCAAGCTGGAGCACACGGGCAAGGTCTGCCTTCTGGTAAAGCTGGACGGTGTTCGCCTCCGCCGCCCCGTGACGCCCGGGGACCAGCTCATTCTGGAGGTGGAAGCCTCCCGCGTGCGTTCCCGCACGGCCGCCGTCCGGGGCCGGGGCACCGTCAACGGCGAACTGGCCTGTGAGGCGGAGATGAGTTTCATGCTGGTGGACGCCGACGCCCTCTGATCAGTCCGGTGCAAGCTGTGGAGCCATAGAGACCCCCATGAAGATACATCCCACCGCCGTCGTGGAGAGCAAGGCCGAGATCGGCAAGAACGTCGAGATCGGACCCCATGCCTACATCGGCCCGGAGGTGACCATAGGCGACGACTGCATCATCGGCCACGGCTCCCACATCGAAGGCCGCGTCACCATCGGCGACAACAACATCATCGGCCCCCAGGCCGCGCTCGGCACCCCGCCGCAGGACCTCACCTACCACGGCCAGAGCACCGAACTGGTCATCGGCGACGACAACGTCATCCGCGAATTCGTCACCGTCAACATCGGCACCGTCCACGGCGGGGGCGTAACCCGCATCGGCAACCGAAACTACCTGATGATCTGCTCTCACGTGGGCCACGACTGCCGGCTCGAGCACGACATCCTGCTGGTCAACGGCGTGCTGCTGGGCGGGCACTGCCACGTGGAAACGGGCGCCAAGCTGATGGGCGCCGCCGCCTGCCACCAGTTCGTCACCGTGGGCAAGCAGGCCTACGTCGGCGGGCTGAGCCGCATTGTCCAGGACGTCCCCCCTTTCATGATAGTGGAAGGCAACCCCGCCCGTGTGCGGGGCATCAACGAGATCGGACTCCAGCGGGCCGGTTACGAGGAGCAGGTCATCGACGAGTTGTGGGAGGTCTATAAGGCCATCTACCGGACCCGCGAGCTGAACCGGGCGCGGATCTACGAGGAGATCGAGAACAACGACGATGCCCACCCCGAGGCGATCTATCTTGTCGAGTTCCTCCGCCGGGCGCAGAATGGCGTCCACGGACGCCACCTGGAGGGGCAGAAGAAACATTGAGCCGGGGACCACGATGAGAAACGAACGAGGCAAGACCGCCGGGCAGCGCATCGCCGTTTTCGGCCTGGGCCGCTTCGGGCTCGGGCTGGCCATAAGACTGGCCGAACTCGGCGCGGACGTGCTCGCCGTCGATTCGGAAAAAGACCTGGTGGAGCAGGTTGACCCACGCGTCTCGCGGGCCGTCTGCCTGGACGCAACCAACGAGTTCGCCATGAAGAAGCTGAACCTCGGCGAGATGGACCTGGCCATCGTCTGCATCGGGCGCAACATCGAGGCCGGCCTGCTCATCACGGCCGTTCTCCAGCGGCTGGGAGTGGGCGAGATATGGGTGCGCGCCATCGACCACAACCAGGCCCAGATACTGGAGGCCATGGGCGTGGCCCGCATCATAAGCCTGGAAAAGGAGATGGCCCGTGAGGTCGCCCAGGAAATCATGATGCCCGGCATCCAGCTAATCGCGCCCATCACCACCAACCACGTGCTGGCCGAGGTCAAGGCGCAGGATGAGTTCGTGGGCAAAACGCTCCGGCAGCTCGACTTCCGCAACCGCTTCGGCCTCAACATCGTCGCCATCAAACAGCGCGAAGCCACCACAACCCCCGAGGGCGGGGAGAAGATAGAATACCACGTCAACGACCTGCCCCACGGCGACGACGTCATCGAGGAGGGGGACATCCTCGTGGTCATCGGCTCGGACGACCAGGTCAGGGACCTCCAGACCGGCTACTGATCCCTGAAGGCAGTTAACCACGAAGAACACGAAGGCCACGAAGAACGGCAGGCAGAAAAGGTAGCATGACGACTAAGGCGTTCTGTGCGGAAGTCCATGCCCCTTCGGCACTCCTGACTGTGCCACCCTCTCTGTCCTCTATCTCTCAGTGCTTTGCCTTTGCCGTTACGTTGTGACCCCGCCGCAGGTGGAGACATCGTGGTCGTTGTGATCAAGCTCGGGCTTTCTTCGTGGCCTGCGCGTTCTTCGTGGTGAAGACGGCCTTCAGATGGACCGAGGTGCTCAGAAGCCGTCGGGGTGCTCGCTGTGCCAGCGCCAGGCGGTGGCCACTATCTGCTCAAGCTCCGGATAGTCCGGCTCCCAGCCCAGCTCGTCCCGTATCCTGGCGGATGACCCCACCAGCGCGGGCGGGTCACCCGGGCGGCGGTCGGCCTCGACCACGGCGAAGTCCCGTCCGCTGACCTGCTTCACCGTTTCGATGACTTCCCGCACACTGTGCCCCTCGCCCGTGCTCAGGTTGTAGATCATCACCCGCCGCGCGTCCAGCGCCTCCATGGCCATCACGTGGGCCGTCGCCAGGTCCAGCACGTGCACGTAGTCGCGGATGCAGGTGCCGTCGCGCGTGGGATAGTCCGTGCCGAAGATGGCGATGTTGTCCCGTTTGCCCAGCGCGGCATGGATGACCAGCGGGATCAGGTGCGTCTCGGGGTCGTGGTCCTCCCCGATGCTGCCGTCCGGCATGGCGCCGGCCGCGTTGAAGTAGCGCAGGCTGGCGTACTTCAGTCCGTAGGCCTCCGCGTAATCGGAGAGCGCGTTCTCCACCGCCGCCTTCGTCCGTCCATAGGGGTTGATCGGCTGGACGGGGAACTCCTCGGTGATGGGCACGCTCTCCGGAACGCCGTACAGGGTGCAGGAGCTGGAAAAGACGATCCTGTCAACGCCTGTCCGCCGCATGGCGCGCAGCAGTCGGAGGGAGTTGACAACGTTGTTGAAGTAGTACTTCTCGGGGTCTTCCACCGACTCGCCCACGTAGGCGCTGGCGGCGAAGTGCATCACGGCGTCGGCGTCCGTCTCCTCCAATGCATCGGCTACCTGGTCCTCATCGGCCAGGTCGCCGGTGATCAGGCGGCACTCCCCCACGGCGGGCGCGTGCCCCTCCGAGAGATTGTCGAAGACGACCGGGGTGTGTCCGGCCCTCCGGAGTTCCACCAGCGTATGGCTGCCCACGTAACCGGCCCCACCAGTGACGAGCACGTTCATAGCATTACCTCCGTAAGTAAGCTGCGGCGCGAGGACGGCTGGAAAGCAGAGCGGATTATAAGCCCCATCCCCCGTCAGCTTCAACGGGGGATATCACCGCGGAGGCCGCGTGGAGCGCGGAGCAACGGCTGAGGCCAACCACGACAAACAACCAGGCGTCACCACTGAGGCACGGAGGACACGGAGCTTGCCCGCCTTCGGCGGGAACGGCTGAGGAAAGATTAGGAACATTGGGTTCCACAGTCGTCCTCGTCCCTTGGGCTCCGTAGCCTCGCGCGGAGGAGGCTCCTCCCTTGGGCTCCGTAGTTCGCTGGACGCCGAACGAAGGCGGCTCGGCCTTCCAACAGCAATCCGCAGATTGCGCAGATTACACAGATGACGTACGGGGGAGAGACATGCTCACTTGCCCTCGTGCTCTCACTCGTGCTCCTGCTCCTGCTCGCCGCCGACCGGCAGTTGATAGTTGCCGGTTGATAGTTGATGGACGGAACGTGCTGAAAGCGCAGATCGTCCCGTGGGCTCCG
>JAWODG010000027.1:0-2745 GCA_046483385.1 Candidatus Brocadiia bacterium
GCCAGGTCCGGCGGGCTGGAGCGGATCTTCTCGAGGGCCTCCTGGCCGTCATAGGCCGTCTCCACGAGGTACCCCGCGCGCTTGAGGCGCATGGCGACCAGGTCGGCCATGTCCCGCTCGTCCTCGACGACGGTGATGCGCTTCTTGGACATACCACCCTATCATACGGCACCTATGGCAAACACACAATACACCTGGTGCAGGTTTAGCCCGCATTATTCACGAGCGCTGCGGGTTGGCGCATAGCAAAGGCCTCCAAGTCCTTGTAGAATGCGGGTAATGAGAGCCTGCAGCCCCACAAGGCAAGGAGGCCTTTGCATGACAGCCTGTCCCGAACAACTTACCTTCTCGTTCCATCCGTGTAAAGAGGTTGTCGCCGATTTTTGCGGCGGGCACCTGACCAGCGACGGGGGTCTGCTGCCGCTGGTGGATCTGGACCGCCGCCTGGGCTGGACGGCCCGGGTGGCCGAGACGCTCGACGATCCCCGCGACCCGGCCAAGACCGAGCACACGCTCCTTCAGTTCGTCCGCCAGCGTCTGTTCGGCCTGGTGGCCGGCTACGAGGACGGCAACGACCACACCCGTCTTCGGGACGATGCGCTTTTGAAGACGGCAGCCGGGAAGCCGCTCCAGAAGCCCCTGGCCAGCCAGCCCACGATCAGCCGGCTGGAGAACCTCGCCACGGCCCGGGCCGTGGCCGAGATGAACCGGCTGCTCGTGGAGACGTTCGTCCAGGTTCAGACCCTCCGCGGCCGGCGGCCCGGGCGGCTGGTCCTGGACATCGATCCCACCGACGATCCCTGCCACGGCCACCAGCAGCTGGCCCTGTTCAACGGCTTCTATGGCCAATATATGTACCTGCCGCTTCTGGTCTACGAGCGGGAGAGCGGGATGCTGGTGGGGGTCCGCCTCCAGTCGGGCACCGCCCCGCCGGGCGGGCGGGCGGTCCCGTTGCTGAAGCCGCTCGTCCGGCGGCTGCGGGCCGAGTGGCCGGAGACCGAGATCGTCGTCCGCGGCGACGCCGCCTTCGGCTGCCCCCGGATGTACCGCTTCTGCGAGACCCAGGGCCTGGGCTACATCTTCGGCCTGAAGGCCACCGACCCCCTCCAGAAGCGGACCGACGGGCCCCTGGCGCGGGTCCGGGACCGCTTCGACCGCACCGGCGCCCCGCAGCGGCACGTGGCCTCCTTCTGGCACCGGGCGGGCAGTTGGAGCCGCCGCCGCCGGACCCTCTACAAGGTGGAGGCGAATGCCCAGGGCACCAACCGCCGGTTCGGCATCACCAACCTGCCGGGGCCGGCGGCGGACCTGTGGCCGTTCTACAACGACCGGGGCACCGCCGAGACCTTCATCGACGACCTCAAGAACGGCCTGAAGATGGACCGCCTCAGTTGCGAGGGGTTCGTGGCCAACGCGTTCCGGCTGGCGTTGACGGCCGTGGCGTACAATCTGCTGCGGGTGTTCCGGGAGGCGCTGGCGGGGACGGCCCTGGAGGGGGCGTCGGTGGAGACGATCCGCAGCCGCCTGCTGAAGGTCGGGGCGCGGGTCCGTCAGACGGTCCGCCGGATCTGGGTGCATCTGAGCAGCGCCTTTCCGCTGCGGGAGGTGCTGGCCCATGCGACGGCGGCCGTCCAGGGCCTCTCGCCGCCCGCGCTGGCGTAGGGGCGCGCCGGGCCGGCGGCCACGCCCGGCACAGATCTCCATACCCTCCCAGGCGACCGAGCCGAGGGGGACCGCTGCGCCGAATCCGGCCGAGACCGCTCCGATACCGTCTCTTGCGCCTCCCGAGGTCCCCGCAGGCCCTCTGGCTCGCCTCCATCCACGGGCCGTCATAAGCAATCCCGTCCCAAGCCCCCTTTTCCCCTTGCCGACCCGCTACCCGTGAGGCATCATGAATAATGTGGGTTAAGGAACTGGCCGATGCCTGCCACCCAGGGAACCTGAAACTCGGCTTCTACTACTCTCAGCGCGACTGGTATCACCCGGACTACCTGACGGAGAACCACGACCGGTACCTGAAGTTCTTCCACGGGCAGATGAAAGAACTCTGCACCAACTACGGCAAAGTGGACATTATGTGGTTCGACAGTTACGGCCGCAGTTCGCTCGACCAATGGGATACCGCCAACCTCTTCCGGCGCATTCGCCGCTGGCAGCCTGGCATCATTATCAACAACCGCGGGTCCGCCATCCTGGGGGGATACAATCGCGGACCCAAGGAACTGTGGGGCGATTTCGACACGCCCGAACAGCGCGTCGGAAAGTACCAGACCGACCGCCCCTGGGAATCGTGCATCACCCTGGTCGGACACCAGTGGGCCTACAAGCCGGGCGGCAAGATGTTATCCCTCAGGCGGTGCATCCACATCCTCGTCACGTGCGTCTGCGGCGACGGCAACCTGCTCTTGAACGTCGGCCCCATGCCCACCGGCGAGATCGAACCCCGCCAGGTTAAACGGCTCAAGGAGATCGGCGCGTTTCTCGACCGCTACGGACAGAGCATCTACAAGACGCGCGGAGGGCCCATCCGGCCAGGCAAATGGGGAGGCACAACCCATCGCGACGGCGTCATCTATGTCCACGTCCTCAACTGGAACGGGAAGGACTCCATCGCGCTGCCGGCCATCGAGAAGAAGATCGTCAAGACGGCGCTCTTGACCGATGGCCGAGCGACGGTCGATCAGCAGAAGGACGGCGTGACGATTCACGCGGACAAAGAGGCCCGGCAAGCGCTCGATACCATCG
>JAWODG010000123.1:0-8102 GCA_046483385.1 Candidatus Brocadiia bacterium
GGGAGGCCAGTACCACCGCTGACCGTGCTGAGACGACATCGGCGTTCGCGGAAGACACACCCATGACTACTGCGTGTCTGGACGAATTTCGGGCCCCTGCTAACAGCCTGGCCCACTGGCAAATGACAGCGGAAATGCTTGTGTCCGCCGCTGAGACGCTCAGGTCGGTAGCGGGTGATCGTCGAGAAGCACCCTGGGGAACCCTCTGGCCCGAACTCATGTTGTGGGGTTGTGCCATTGAAACGTTCTTGAAAGCCCTGCGCCTGAAGCAAGCTATAGAGTCACGGGAGGCGGAACGGCTGCTGTACCGAAATGGCCGCCTCAATGCGCCAACAAATCACAACCTGGTCAAGCTCGCGGAGTGGGCTAGCTTTCCGGTGAGCTCGTTTCAGAAGAAGGTGCTTCAAGAACTGACGAAGGCAGTAAGATACGGAGGTCGCTATCCAATCCCGTTTGACGGCGAGTTGGCGAGCTACTGGTGGTACGGGCAGGAGAGTGATGATGAGGTGAAGTCCATAATCGCGGCTCTCAGGAGTAGACTACCCAAGGATCCTAGTGTTTACCAGAAGAGGCAGCTGGAAGATGCAGAGTAGGCAGGTGCGGCGTAGGTTTGCCATGGCGAAGCGCGGGTAACGCAGAGTCCAGCTGTCACAGCGTCGCCTGCCTGGCCGTTTTCGTCCCGGGCGGGAACTCACTCTGCTTGCGACGGTCGAGAGCTGTTGTATGCTGAGGGTCAAGAGGAAACGAGAAACCTCGGGACTTTCGCGGAGCCCAAGGCATGACCAAGGCGATGGGGACGCCGTAGCAGAGGTGTTCCAGCCTAGGCCCGCCTGCCGTCGAGATCAGTATGCGGGCTTCTTTCTTGCTCATCGAAGGGACCGCTAGTTCTACGATGCTCTAGGCTGGACAAACAGATCTTAAGTGATTGACTACACGAGTCGCTTGGTGGTTGTTGGTCGGTCGTTGGGAGATAGATGACCGAGTTGCGTGACGTTCTATTAGGTGTAAGACACTTCAGTCCTCTGTTGCAGATGAGAGAGACTGGAATGTCCGCGACAGAGATGAAAGAAATGGTGATCGACTTGCTGGAGCCCTATTTCAGCAATCAAGGCATCTTAGAGCAGTTTGCCTTGTCACTTCTTGTCCCTGAAGCCGTGAACCTCATGCGATTGCAGGCCGATCCCTGGGCGCTTGAGATGTACCATCATTGTCTAGAGGTACACCACTCCGCTCTAGCTGTCGCCGGTGATGAGAGCCTTCGTGCCTGCGCACAATGGGAACCAGCTATACAGCGTGCACTATCCGAGTTCTGGAGCATGTTCCATCTAGAGGTTCCCAAGAGCGATTTGCCGCTGGAAGAATTCAGATTCGAGGCCTTCAGGAACATCGGAGCGCTGTTGGAGGCATGTGTCCAGCCATATCTTCGCGAGTTGTTGCATCAGGTTAGACTGAGAGACGGAGCGGCCGAGCCAGAAGCTGGACTAACGCGGATGAGCCTGGGCAGAGTTGTGGCAGAACTAGTACACAGCAGCGGCTTTCCCGATTACTTCGCGCCGCCTCCCCATAGCATTCGTCTCAATCAATGGCGCAATATCGCACAGCACCATTCCTCACATGTGGAAGGAAATGAAATCGTCTGTCGGTACGGGCGCGAACCCAACGTCAAAGAGGTTCGTCTGACCAGAAACGAGCTGATTGCAGCAGTCTGGCGCTTATTCAACGCGTTCGTTGCAGTGCAGCTCGGAAGGACTATATTCTTCGTGGATAACGTTGAGGTTGCCAAAACGTTCGTGGAAGATCTGGATGTGCGAGTAGAGGCAGTCGTGTTGGGACGAGGTGGTCGTCGATCCGGACACCGAGACATCCCGGGACATCCACGCTTTGAAGCGCGAGATCATCCAGTTGCGCAAGTCCATCTGGCCGCTCCGGGAGGTCATAAGCGGCCTGCAACGGGTGGAGTCGAAGCTGATCGGCGATTCAACGCAGATCTACCTCCGCGACGTCTACGACCACACGATACAGGTCATCGACACCATCGAGTCGTTCCGCGACATGGTGTCCGGACTGCTGGACATCTACCTGTCCAGCCTGAGCAACCGGATGAACGAAGTGATGAAGGTGCTGACGATCATCGCCACGCTGTTCATTCCTTTGACGTTCATCGCGGGCCTCTACGGCATGAACTTCAGATACATGCCGGAGCTTGAGTGGCGCTGGGGGTATCCGGCGGTGCTGGGCGTAATGCTGGTGATGGCGGTGGCCATGCTGTTCTACTTCCGGAAGAAGGACTGGCTGTAGGCGGCGGGGGGGAACAGTTATGAATGGCGAATTCTGAATTATGAATTGAACGGCGTACGGCAACGGAGAACAGCCGAGCCTCCTTCGTTCGCCGTCCGGCGAACTACGGAGCCCAAGGGACGACGACGAGCCTCCTCCGCCAAGGCTTCGGAGCCCAGGGATTGAGGACGATATCGGGGCGCCCGGCATGGGCCGGTGAGACTGGCGATCCCGTGGGCGTCGTCACCGCGCTATTCTTTGTCGGTGTAGCCGGGGATTTCTTTGTAGGGCTCGGCCCAGCCGGGATCCTGCACCAGCAGGCGCGCGTCGGGGGTATCCTCCGGGAAGGGGGCGCGGCCGAACGAACGCCATCCGTCCCCCTCCAGTGCCTCGGTGTAGCCGTCGGCGCGGTAACGCTCGATGAGCCGCGAGCGCATCCGCTCGGTGGCCTCCCGGCAGAAGCAGAGCCCGGCGCGGTTGCGGGTCTCCCCCGGATCGCCCCGGCGGTCCACCAGGAACTCCCGCTCGTCGGCGGCGGAGTAGAAGTACTTCCAGTTCCTGTCGCAGGCCATGTGGAGCCCGTGGGTGTCCTTCTCGATCTGCGCGAAGATGGTGCGGTCGTCGTGCCGTCCTTCCAGGACTTCCGTCAGGTCGACCCCGTCGAGCTGGCCCGCCGGCGCCTGGACCTCCGCGGCGGCCAGAACGGTGGGCATCACGTCCACGAGGCTGGTGGGCGTGCGGTCAACCACGCGTCCCCCCTCGAACCGCCCGGGGAGCCGGGCTATGGCGGGCACGCGGGCGGCGGGGTCCAGCATCGTCCGCTTGCCGAAGCAGTTGTAGTCCCCGAGCATCTCCCCGTGGTCCGAGGTATGGATGACCAGCGTGTTGTCCAGCATGCCGCGCTCCTCGAGCGCCTCCAGCATCCGGCCTACCTGGAAGTCGATGAACGAGACGCACGCCCAGTAGTACGCTTTCATGCAGCGCACGAGGTTCAGGTCGATGCCCTGGTCACGATATTTGGAGCGGTTCTGGCTTCGATTCCACCAGGTGTGCCACTGCTGCGGCTGTTGCGGCACGTGCGGTGGGGGTACCAGCGGAGCGCGGTAGAGCTTGTTCCACGGCGTGGGCGGGCTGAACGGGGGATGGGGGTGGATGAAGCTGGCCCACAGGAAGAAGGGCTGGTCGTCATCGGCCTGCCGCAGGAACTCGACGGCGCGATCCCCCACCCAGTTCGTTCCGTGGAGCCGCGCGGGCAACTGGGAGGGCTGGGGGACGTAGTACATCTCGCTTCGCTGGCCGAACGGGTCGTGCACGTGCTCGAAGCCGTTCTCGTGGAGGAACTGCAGGTAGTCGTCGTTCTCCACGCGCCCCACGATCTCGGCCTGCTGCTCCCGGCTCTGGAAGCCACGCAACGCGTGGGGGTCCGGGGTGAAGTGCATCTTGCCGATGCCGTGGGTGCGGTAGCCCGCGTCGGCGAGGAGGTCCATCATCGACGGCCGGTCCTCCGGCATGGGATAGCCGTTGTTGAAGCAGCCGTTGCGGTGGGGATACTGCCCCGTGATGAGGGAGCAGCGGGCGGAGACGCAGACCGGCGAGGTGGTGTAGTTGCTGCGGAACATCGCCCCCTCGGCAGCCAGGCGGTCGAGGTGAGGTGTCTTGATAAGGCGGTTGCCGTCGGCGCCGATGGTGTCGGCGCGCTGCTGGTCGGTGAACGTCAGGAGTATGTTCGGGCGTGGCATGTCCAACTCCCGCTTGAAGGTGCCGGCCTGGGACTGGCCCGGCGCGGCTTTGAAGCGGGTATTGTTCCGGCTGCGGGGCGGCATTGCAACCGGACGGGTTCAATCTCCGGCGGGATCCCGCTGCTGCGGGCGCAACGAGTCTTCGATGGCCTCGTTCAGGGCGCGGGCGGCCTCGTCCGTCAGGTACTTTGCAGCGCCCCGGACGAGACGCCGGAACTGGGGACCGACGCGACGGGCGGCCCAGCGACGGGCGCGCCCGCCGGGCACCAGGGATCGGCCGTCGGCGTGGTCCTCGTTGGCAGCCTGATGGGCGGCCACGTCTCCCGTATGGCTGCCGGTCCCTGAGCAATGGCAGAGACCGTCGCCCCAGCGGTAGACATAGCTCAGGCGGCGGGCGGGCGGTTCCCACGTGTGGAGTTCGCCCGTATCGCGGAACGCATCCAAAAGCGCCTTCGCCTGCCCGCTTTGCAGCGGCGGGTAGCCGCCCAGCTCGAGTGCACGTCCAAGGTCGAAGAGCATCTGCCCTTCGAAGACGTTGCGCCGCGGCCCTCTGACCTCGAAGCCGCCCCGCGGCCCCACCGCGAACCACGCCGAACGCGGCTTGACGCAGCGGGCCTCCGGCCGGCCCGCCCAGCGCCGAACGCACTGCGTCAGGTGCCACGGCAGGTACAGGTCATCGTCGTCCCAGTGCGCGGCCAGTCCGCCGAGAGGCGGACTGGTTGCCTTCTCCAGCAAAGCCTGCCGCTTGTGGCCCAGCGTGGGGTATCTCTCGGGCCGGTTGATGACGGTGATTTCCGGGGGCAGACCGTCCGCCGGGATGGGCTCGGGGGCATCGTTCAGCACCAGCAGGCGCTTCCGGCCGGGGTAGTCCTGCAACAGGAAGCAGGCCGCCGCGTCGCGCAGCCGCTCGAAGCGACCGTTGGTCGGGCAGAGGCAGACGACCAACGGCCAGTTGATAGTTGAGAGTTGATGGTTGTTAGCCATGTATTACCCCTTTCCTCCATGGTGCTACAGAGGCGCAACATGGGCCTCAATCCCTGCGGTGCCACCAGCGGTATGTCTTGCGGCCGATTACGGCAAGGGTGAAGCCGAGGAAAGCCAGCACGATGGTCCATCCGATGAACTCAGCCATTTATCTGCTCCTCCTTCTGGAGTTCGTCCTTCACCTTTTCCTTCATGTGAGCGATGGCGCGGCGGGACTCGGGCGTGGTCGTCCTGCGCAGTTCCTTGCGCAGAGCGTCGGTGCTGCGCGGGTCCATCCGGCCCTTTGCGCGCTGGACGCCCTCTACAACCTGTTCCAGTGTGCCGGTGGCCCGGAGAGCAGCTTCCCTCAGCACGGCGCGCAGGGTCTCGACGGCGCTCCGCGCCAGCAGCACCAGCACCCGGTTGGGCACAAGGAAGGTCACCAGCGCCGCTCCCAGCAGCACGCCCGTCCACCCGAGACCGGAGAGCCAGCGGAGCCAGCCGCTGGAGACTTCAGTTCTGCTCTTCCTTCCCATCTGTTCGGCGCGGGCTGCATCCAACGAGCGGCGATAGCGCGACCACGCCTGGCGGGCCTCGGCCAGCACCGTCTGCGCCTGCTCAAGCACCTCCTTGTAGTCGGGCGCCGGGAGCGGGCGGCCCGATTCGTCCACCCCCACCTCGATGCGGTGGACCGGTGCGCCGACGGCCGACTCGACGAAGCGCGCGGCCTGCTCGGCCTGCCGCACGGCGGAGTTCCCCGCCTCGGCACCTGCGGCCTTCACGCGGGCCAATACGTCGCCGGCGTAGGCGGTCTGCCGGCTGACGCTTTCGCGGAGTTCGGGCGTGGTGCGGGGCTCGAGCGGTATCGGCGTAGGCGCGGTGCGGGTTATCTCCAGCAGCGACCCGCAGCCGAACGCCGCCAGGCTCAGACACGCCAGCAGAAGGGCTTTGACACGCAAGCGAAGTGCTCTCATGGGCTCGGTACCTCCTCGGACACAGGGACTCCGGTCCGACCTTTCTCGTAGTGCGAGAGCAGGCGGTTGAGGATCTCCTCGCGTTCGTCGTAGTGCGCGGGTTGGGAAGCCAGCGCGGCCCCGCGCCGGGGCAGTTCCCGCCAGCGCTTCCCCAGCACGCCCGGCACCAGATGGGCGCCGGGACGGCCGCGGCCGATACAGAGGCTGACGTAGATGTCGTCGGCCCGGCCCAGCAGGCACCCGGCGCCGGCCAGCGCCGGGTGGACCAGCGGCACGCGCGCCAGCAGCGCCCGTCGCAGGACCATCAAGCGACCCTTGATCAGGTCAACCCGGCGGTCGCGGCGAGAGCCGTTCACGTGCCAACCCTCGCGATAACCCTTTCCGTCCACCCGTTGCCAGCCGAAGAAGCCGACGATGCCGTCGGGACAGAGCTCGCGGGATGCCGCAAGGGCGTCCTCGAGCACGCGCTCGTCGGCCAGCGCCAGGTCGTCGTCGATGGTGCAGACGTATTCGGTTTCGGCGCGGGAGGCCAGCCACCAGCGCGGCAGGCAGCGCATGTTGCGCCCGACGGTCACGCAGAGGTCGACCAGGGGGTGGTCCTCGAGCGGGGTGCCGTCCGGCAGGCGGGCGTCCGGGGCGTTGTTCCAGAGCCAGACGCGGGTGCGGACGGTCTGACGGGAGATGGATTCGAGCACCTCCGGCAGGTTAGCCGGGCGGCGCCAGTTCAGCAGGCAGACCGTTACTTCCGGCAGGCCGCTGACGGGGCCTTCCGGCCCGCCAGAGCCGGTCACAGTTCGCCGCGCGGCCATGCCCGAGCTTGCGTCTCTGGGTTCGTCCAGTGACGGATTCTTGCCACAGAGGTGGGTGAAGACCTCTTCCGGGGGCCGCTTCCAGTTTGGCTCCCGGGCGGCGAAAGCGCGTTCGGCTATCCGGTCCACCTCGCCGCGGGGCAGGTGGCGCTCACAGTGGGCGCGGAAGCGCTCCTCGAACAGGCGGCGGCCGAACAGGGTGGCGGTCACGTGCGTGACGTTCCGCCACGTTTCCCGTGCGGCGTTGGGCACTGGGTTCGAGTCGCGATAGAGGTGGCGCGTCACGGCGTTGCGGGCCACGAGGATGGGGATGTCCAGCAGGAACGCCTTGACGGCCAGCGCCTGCTCGCTGAAGCCCCAGCGCCCCGCCACGTCGTCCCACAGCCGGCCGGTGGCCCGTTCCAGCCGGTTTGCCGTCGGGCGGCTCATCACGTAGCAGGCGCCCATCGGCGCGGGCACCCGGGCGAACTCGGCCCTGCCCTCGGGCGCGGGGCGCCACTTCGCCTGCAGGCCGTCCCGCTCGTTGTAGAGCAGGTTGCAACCCCATCCGCAGAAATCCTGATTCTGGTGCTCCAGCCCCTTGCTCTTGGAACAGACGACGGCGTTGGTCCGGAGGGCCTTCCGCGCCAGCGTCTCCAGCACACCATCGGGGAAGCGCATGTGGGCGTCGTGAAAGCTCACCACGTCGCCTCCGGCCCGCTCTGCCAGCGCCCAACCGGCGTTCCGTGCTCGTCCGACGCCCAGTGGCTCCACGTGGCGCGCCACGGTCAGGTCAGCGCCCTGGACTCGCAGGTCGGCGCAGCTTCCGTCCGTGCTGGCATCGTCCACCACGATCACTGTAAGCCGTGCCGCCCGTACGGACGCTGCAAGGGACCGCACGGTAGCTTGCACCTCATCGCCTTCGTTGCGGGCGGTGATGACGGCGCCGAGGTGCACGCCGCCCGGGGTCGTGCGGTCCGGGCAGCCGCCCCCAGTCGCGCAGTCCTGCGCATCGTGCAAGGTGCCCCGCCGGTCGGGATGGTGGCACTTCACGCGGCGCCTGTGGCAGCAGCCCTCCTGGAAGGTCTCTGCGTAGACGCAAGCGTCGCCTTCGGCGCCGTTGAAGCCGGCCGTGCCGGCTTCGTCTGCTTGCGCCGACGGCGCAAGCGCTCGGTAGTGGTCCAGGCGGTCGCTCCTCACTTCGTGGCCTCCTGCGTGGTCAGACTTGCCTCGATCTGGGCGGCCGCTTCCGGCTCGATCCGGCCGGCGCCCACAAGGTCGTCAAGTGTGCTTTGCACCTTCTCCTTCGTCGCGCCCTCGAGGGCCTTCTGGAGCACGGGGGTCAGTTCGTCGGCCTGACT
>JAWODG010000173.1:0-4320 GCA_046483385.1 Candidatus Brocadiia bacterium
TCCCGCCACCGACCTCGCAGACGGCCTGCGCTCAGATTACGCGTCAATGGGGGAGCTGTTTTTCGGGTCTCCTCCCAGCTTCGATGAGATCCTGGCAGTCCTGCAAGAGCTGGAAGAGCGCATCAATGACCGCACCTAGATGCCAGCACTGAACTCGACACAGCGGCCTCGGTCGCATGATGGAAATCAGAAATGCTCCAGGCCTTCCAGGACAGGCTATTATTGGACGGGCATTGCTTCGTGAGGGAAGACGATGCCACACACTCCCTTCACCGCCCCAGGCGGGGCATATTCCTTGAAAATCCGATGATCACCATTCGATTTTCAAGGATTCCTCTCGGAGGAGGACTCCGCTGATCCGCCGATCCGGTAGTTCAGCCGACGGAGCCGAACAGCTCGTCGAGGTCCCAGGTGATGATCGGGCGTTCTCCCTGCTCCGCCCACGGGCTCGCCGATCACCCGCCCGGCGAGATCGGGGCGGGCCGGGTCGCGCACGATCAGCGGGATGGCGATGGACTCCTCGAAGGGGTATGTCTTCATGCCGGTAGGTAGCCCGTGTGCCCCGCCCATTTCGCCATGATCAGCCGTGAAGACGACGATGGTGTCCGCCCCCAGCCCTGTTTCACCGAGGAAGTCGAGCATGCGTCCCACGTTGCGGTCCAGGTTCTCGATCATGGCGCAGTAAGTGCGCACGCGGTCCTTCTTCATCTCGGTGGTGCGCCCTTCGTCGCCCTTCCAGTGGCTCAAAGGAACGTAGTAGTCGAGTTCAGTTTGGAAGTTCGGCGGCAGCTCGAGCGGGCGCTCATGCCAGTTGGCCATGTCTTCCTCCGGCGCCTCGTAGGGAAAGTGCGGCGGCTCGACGCTCAGCACACAGCAGAACGGCCGGTCGGTCGGCCGCCCGCCGCCCAGGTAGTCCATGGTCAGGTCGAACAGGCCGTCGGTCTGGTACTTGCCCAGCGGTTGGGGCGTCGGGTCGGCGTCTTCGAAGTAGAAGGTGTCGAAGTGGCTGTTGCGCAACTCGAAGCCGTACCACTTCTGCCAGCGGCCCTGCCGGGAGCGCGGTATGGGACGGGACTTGTCTGGCGTGCCCTCCAGGTGCCACTTTCCCACGTACACCGTGTGGTAGCCGGCCTCGTTGAACTCGTCGGCCAGCGTGCGTTCCGCGGGGCTCATCCGCCAGGTCAGGTTGGGCACCAGACGGGTGTGGGCATACTGCCCGGTCATCATGCTGAACCGGAACGGAACGCAGACCGCGCAGGTCGAACAGGCGGCGTCGAACCGAACGCCCTCGGCGGCCAGCCGGTCGATGTTCGGAGTCGAGACGTTGGGATCGCCATAGCAACCGAGCGCCTGCCGGCGCAGTTGATCGCTCAGGATGATCAAGATGTTGGGGGAATCCATGCGCCCTCCTCGCTGCAACTCACGATCATGCTTTCAACTCCCTGTTTCCCGGCCGCAACGGACTTGGTTTCACCTCCGCCGCCTTTGCGCAACGTGACAAACCGCACGGATTCCTCTTGGCGCGGACATTGTGCTCATGCTCGTCGTCATTGTTTCGCCCGCCTTCCGGCGGGCTCCCCTAAGGCTGGGGTCGTCGACCTCCCTCACATTCTCAAGTGGCCGTTTGTGCCGGTACAGCAGCGGGCACTCCGTCGAGCCCCGAAGGCCGCTGCCATCCGAACCAATGGTTGGTATCTCAGGCGGAGCGTGACTCCGCCAACGACAGGGCGGCAGCATGGCTGGCGCACTCCAGAACCGTGTCGCCGCGCACGCACGGCGCTCTGAACCACGCTTGCGGCCGCCCCGCCGGGGGCGCACTCGGAGTCTGGCATGGTTTAGCTTGTGTCGTTCTTTGTGGCCTTCGTGGTGAAACCTCCCCCGCCGGTCAGTTCTTCCAGATGTCCGGGTCGTCGGTCTCGTGGCGCAGGGCTCGCATGCGGTGGTGCAGCTCCTCGATGAGATCCTCGTACTGCGGGTCATCCGCCAGGTTGTGCAACTCCTGCGGGTCTTCCTGGAGGTCGTATAGCTCGTGCTCCTGCGGCCAGCGGCTGTACCAAAAGATAAGCTTGTAGCGCTCGGTGCGGATGCCGCGGAACGGCGGGATATAGCCCAGCAGGGGATACTCGTAGTACTCGTAGAGCCAGTCCTCGCGCCAGTCGACCTCTTGCCCCTGCAGCAGCGGGAGGAAGCTGCGGCCGTGCATCCCCTCCGGCACCGGCACACCGGCCAGGTCCAGCAGCGTTGGGCCGATGTCGATGTTGAGAATCATATGGTCCTCGGTGCTGCCCGGCTCGATGAGACCCGGGTAGCGCATGAGGAACGGAACCTTGATGGACGGCTCATACATCAGCCGCTTGTCCGACATGCCGAACTCGCCCATGAAGAACCCGTTATCGGAGGTGTGAATGACGGCGGTGTCCTCGGCGATGCCCAACTCATCGAGGGTGTCCAGCACCCGGCCCACGCTCTCGTCCACGCCGGCCAGCAGCCGGCACCTCTGCCGCTGCTGCTCCATCCACTTCTCCAGCCGTTCGCCCGTCGGTCTATCGGAGGTTCGGCTGCTCACCCACTCGGGCCGGTCGGACAGGTCGGCGCCCCACGTTTCCGGCGGCTCAATGTGCTGGTCCTCATAGAGATGCTCGAACCGCTCTGGCGGCTCCAGCGGCACGTGCGGGGCCTTGTACCAGACGAACAGGATGAACGGCCGATCGTGGGGCTGCTTGAGGAACTTGACCGCGTGCTCGGTGAGGATGTCCGTCAGATGACCCTTGTACTCCCTGTCCTCGTAGGGACCTTCCGGCGACGTAGCCTCCGCGACGTGGGGATCGTGGTACCAGCCGTGCGCGCGGAACCCGAAGTAGTAGTCGAAGCCCCGGTCCCGCAGGAACGGCCGGAAGTGGCTCTTGCCGATGAACGCCGTCTCGTAGCCGTGCTCCTGGAGGACCTCCGGGAAGGTGATGAACTCCTTCGACAGCTCGATCTCCTCCAGCCGCGGCGTGACGCGGTTGGCGCAGACGCGGTGAGCGTGCGAGTAGAGCCCGGTCATGATGGACGCCCGTGAGGGCGCGCAGAGGGAGTTGGTGACGAAGGCGTTCTGCAGCAGCACGCCCTCCTCCGCCAGTCGGTCAACGTTCGACGACTGTACCCAGTCGTTCCCGTACGCCCCTATGGCCTGATAGGGATGATCGTCGGGCATGAACATGATGATGTTCGGGCGTGCATCCTTGCCACCTCGTTCCGTTTCCGCCATGGTGTTCGTCCTTTCGCTCCGATTGGGCTGGGCGTGACCGGTGAGCCCCAACGCGGCGGTCCCGAGACCGCATGCTCGTAGGAATCGGCGGCGGCTGAATTTGCTCACGGTTGGGCCCCCCACACAGACAACTACCAGCGGCCGAGGGAGCGGTATACCGTTTCAGGAAGGAGGCGTCAAAGGGAAAAGGCCGCGAAGCGACTGTTCCGCCCCGCGGCCCGGTACGGTCCTCCCGTGCTCAGGGAGATACGGTCAGGACAACGCTCTCGCTCTGCTCGCCGTGGGCTATGAAGCTGACCTCGCTCTCGCCCGCCGGCTGGTCGGCCGGCACGCGCGCCCGCAGCAGGCCGCGCCCGCCGCTCAGGCTGCCGCCCTCCGGTTGGACCGCCGCGTCGCCGATCAACACCACGTTGTCGGCCGGATCGTCCTCGGCGCCCACGACGGTCAGCTCGATGAGACCGCCGGCCGCCTCGACCCGCAGCAGGGCGGCGCCCTGGAGGCGCTGCTCCTCGGTCTGCGGCGGGGTGACGCTGCAGACAAGGTCATACTCGCCCGCGGGGCCGCTCACCACCACGCTGTAGTCGCCGGTGACCGACAGCGTGAGCCCGCGCAGCAGGCCGTCCGCCTCGGCCACCGTCCGGCCCGCCGGATCGAGCACGGCTATGCGCGCCGGGCCGATCTCGCCCTGAGCCCGCGCGCTCAGCACCCCGCCCGCCACCGAGGAGACCGCATAGGCGTCCTCGTCCGACGGACCGCTCAGCGTTGCGCTGGTCCGCACCACGGAGCGCGGCATGGTGCCCGCGATGCTCAGCTCGTAGGCGCCCTCCCCTTCCGGCAGCACGCGCAGCGTGTAGAGCCCCGTGGCCGCCAGCGTCAGGCTCTCTCCGTCAAGGTCGATGGCATCGCCCCACGGGTCGCGCAGTTCAAGGGAACCCGCACCATCCAGCGTGATGCTAACGCTGATGCCCGCGGTGGCCTCGAACTGGAAGGTGTCCACGTCGCCCTCCACCAGGCAGCCGCGATAGACGGTGTCCAGGCCGACCTTCCTCACGCGGCCGGCCTCGCCCACG
>JAWODG010000176.1:0-6459 GCA_046483385.1 Candidatus Brocadiia bacterium
TGCTGGAGGTGCTGGCGTGGGGCAAGGAGCGGGCCTTCCGGGCGTTGCCCTTCGGCGTGGCCAAAAAGCTGGACAGCGTCGGCGCGCTCGGCTTCCTGCTGCTGGCCGTGCTGGGGCTCCTGCTGGCCGGCGGGTTCTTTGTGAACCTTATCCAGAAGGCATACCCCGGGCGCCCACTGACCCTGTTCAACGCCGGCATCATCCCGCTGGCGAACCTGGCCATTGCGTTGAAGGTCTGTGCGTCGCTGTTCCTGGTCATGGTCGTGCTCTCGACCCTGCGCGTTGTGGCCGGCGGAACCGAAAGTGACCTGGTGACCCAGGAGGAGGAGTGACCGTGATTTACGTGCTCTGTTCGCTGCTGCTGGCCGTGGGGCTGTTCGGCGCGCTGACCCAGAAGAACCTCATCAAGATCATCGTCAGCGTGGCCATCATCGAATACGGCGTGAACCTGTTCCTCATCCTGCTGGGCTATCGGCGCCAGGGCTTCGCGCCCATCGTGGAGGATGCGGCAGAGGCACAGGCCGTCGCCAGGTGGGCGGTGGACCCGTTGCCCCAGGCCATGGTGCTGACGGCTATCGTCATCGGGCTCGGCGTGCTGGCCCTGATGGTGGCCATCGCGTTGCGGTTGTACCACACCTACGGGACGTACGATGTGACCGAGATCCGGAAACTGCGCGGCTGAGAGGGAAACTATGAAACTGCTTCCCGTAATGATCGCGATTCCGCTGGGTATGGGTTTCCTACTGCCGCTCATCTCAAGCAAGAGGGCCCGCGTGGCGGATGTGCTGGCCGGGCTGGCCAGCCTGAGCCTGCTGGCCGTCGCTCTCGCCCTGACGGGCGCACGGGGCGTCTACGAGGTTGGCGGCTGGGCCGCCCCGGTGGGCATTGTGCTCGTGCTGGACGGGTTGAGCTGGCTGATGCTGGTCACCGTGGCCGTCGTCAGCTTTGCGGCGACGCTTTTCTCCGCACGCTACATGGACCACTACACGGCCCGCCCGCGCTACTACGCCCTCTTCATGCTGATGGTGGCCGGCATGAACGCGGCCGTCCTGACGGGGGACGTGTTCAATCTGTACGTTTACATTGAAGTGGCCGCCGTGGCCTCCTACGCGCTGGTGGCCTTCGGATGCCGGCAGGCCGAACTTGAGGCATCTTTCAAGTACGCCGTCCTCGGCTCCATTGCGTCGGCTTTCATCCTGCTGGGCGTGGGCGTTCTCTACTGCCTGTTCGGGACGCTGAACATGGCCCACCTGAGCGAGAAGATGGCGGCAGTTGGCGCGACGCGCGGGGCCGTCTTCAGCCTGACATTTCTGATTGCCGGGCTGGGCCTGAAGGCGGCGCTGGTGCCTTTCCACGCCTGGCTGCCGGACGCCCACCCGTCGGCGCCGGCGCCCATCTCCGCCATGCTCTCGGGGGTGCTCATCAAGGCCATCGGCGTTTACGCCCTGCTCCGCATCCTCTTCAGCGTTTACGGCATCACGGCCGACATCGCCACGGCGCTGATGTGGCTCGGCACCCTGTCGATGGTCGTCGGGGTCTTTCTGGCCATCATGCAGTGGGACTTCAAACGGTTGCTCGCCTACCACAGCGTCTCGCAGATCGGATACGTCATGCTGGGCATCGGGGCGGGCGGCGCGGTCCTGGCGGCCGGGGGCAGTCCCGCGGTCGCCGCGCTCGGCTTTGTCGGCGGTTTGTTCCACCTGGTCAACCACGCCGTGTTCAAGTCACTGCTGTTCCTGACGGCCGGGGCAGTGGAGTACGCCACGGGCACGCGCGAGTTGAAGGAGATGGGCGGCCTGCGGGAGCGCATGCCGGTCACCGCCGGCACCTCCCTGGTGGCGTCCATGTCGATCGCCGGCGTGCCGCCCTTCAACGGTTTTTTCAGCAAGCTGCTGATCATCTTCGCCTGCGCCAGCGCGGGCTACTACGGGTTCGCTACGTGGGCCGTCATCGTCAGCATCATGACCCTGGCGTCCTTCATGAAGGTGCAGAAATACGCCTTCTTCGGCAAGCTCCGGGAGCGCTGGCGGTCGCTGACCGAGGTGCCGCTGACCATGCGGTTGGCCATGCTGCTGCTGGCCGTTCTCTGCCTGGGGACCAGCGCGCTGATGATTCCCTCGGTGCGGCAGGGGGTGCTCGACCCGGCGCGGTACAGCCTCATCGACCGTCAGCAGTACGTTGACAGTGTTCTGGGCCCGGCCCGGGAGGCGCGACACGAACAACCGGACCTGAAAATCGCGGAGAAATAGACCATGCGAAGACTCGCCGTCTTCATCGTTTCGTTCGTCATCTGGTGCCTGCTGGCCTGGCCCTACGATGCAACAGCCGGGCGGTGGGACCTGCAGATCATCGTGGCCGGGTTGGTCGCGGCGGCCGTGGTGGCGCTGGTGTTCGGGCATGCACTGGCGCGGCGGCCGGCGCTCTTCCTCAACCCGGTCCGCTGGTTCTGGATGCTGGTTTACATACCCGTGTTCGCCTTCTATTGCCTGAAGGCCAACCTGCAGGTCGCATACCTGGTGCTCCACCCGGCTATGCCCATCCGGCCGGGCATCGTCAGAGTGCGCACGAAGCTGCGAAGCCAGACGGCCATCGCCGCACTGGCGAACTCTATCACGCTGACGCCCGGAACGCTGACGGTGGACGCCGACCCGGACGGGACGCTCTACGTGCACTGGATCGACGTGAAGACGGCGGAGGAGACCGAGGCGACCGAGGAGATCGTCGCCCGGTTCGAGGGCATGCTGGGCAGGATATTCGAATGAGAACCCGACAACCACTGATGGATGGGTGACCGGTCATGGAAAGCTTCGTTTACGCGGGCCTGGGAGTCCTGCTCGTTTCCAGCTACATGTGCCTCTACCGGATCGGCTGCGGCCCCACCGCGCCCGACCGGACGGTGGCCATCGACATACTGGGCGTCATCCTGGTGGGGTTCTGCGCGCTTCTGAGCCTGCTGACGGGCCGGGATTTCTACATGAGCGTGGCCATCGCCTGGGCCCTGCTGAGCTTCATCGGCACGATAGCGCTGGCCAAGCACCTGGAAGGGATGGGATTCGATGAATGAGTACATCGGCTACGCGGTGATGGCGGTCGGACTGCTGTTCGACCTGTTCGGCTGCATCGGCCTTGTTCGGCTGCCGGACATTTACACGCGCCTGCAGGCAGCAACCAAGAGCGTCACGCTGGGCACGTGCATGATCCTCATCGGCGCCGCCATCTACACCGGGCTCGGGCCGGCCGGCGTCAAGGCTCTCATCTGCATGGTGTTCGTGCTGATGACCTCTCCCACGGCCGCGCACGCCGTCGCCCGGGGCGCCTACAAGTTCGGCGTCAAGCTGGAGGAGCCGACCATCGTGGACCGCTACGGTGAAGCGCAAGCGCAGGAGGAGGCCTGACCATGCGTGCGCCCAAACTACGCGAACTGAAAGAAGCCGTCCGCGCCCTCGTCGTGGGGCCCTACACGGCGAACTTCCCCGCGGAGCCGACGCCCGTGCCGGAGAGCTTCCGGGGCCGCCCGCGGTTCGACGAGGACGAGTGCGTCGGCTGCGGCGGCTGCGCCAACGTCTGCCCGCCCGGGGCGCTGGAGAAGGAGGACGACCTGGAGGCGGGCGTCCGCCGATTGACGGTTCATCTGGACCGCTGCATCTTCTGCGGCCAGTGTCACGCCTACTGTCTGACCGAGAAGGGCATCGAGCAGACCAACGAGTACGACCTGTCCACCACGGACCGCAGCACCCTTCTGGAAGAGGTGGAGAAGGAACTGCTCCTGTGTGAGGCCTGCGGCGCCGTCATCGGGGCGCGGGAACACGTGCTCTGGGTTGCCCGGCGACTGGGGCCGCTGGCGTTCGCCAATCCTACGCTGATGCTCACCGCACTGGACGACGATGGGCTGGCGGACAAGGAGCCGCCACCGAGCGAGGAGTTGCGCCGGGGGGACAAGCTCCGCGTGCTCTGTCCCAAATGCCGTCAGATCACCTCTCTGAAGGCGTGAGGGCCTCCGCGAGCAGTTCCGTGGCGCGTTCCACGGCGCGTTCCATCTCTTCGCTGATGCCGGCCCCGAGTTCCACATCGGCGGGCTGTGCGGCCAGCAACAGCGAGCGCGCCCCGCAGGCCTCGGAGAGGAAATCGGCCGCGATGGTCAGCGAGCCGGCGTGCGTCGAGAAGTCGTCCGCCCGCAGCTCGTCGGGCCCCAGCAGCCGGAGCGCGCCCGGTTCGCCGTCGAAGTGCACGGCGTCCACGAAGAGCACGACCTCCGGCTCCAGCCCCGCCACGAAAGGCAGGTCGTTCTCGGGCGTGGTATGGCAGTCGAAGACGCGCGCCTGCCCGCCGGCGGTCAGCCCCGCCGCCACCGCCGGTCCGAATCCGTCGTCCCCCCGCTGCGGATTCCCCACGCACAGCACCACCACACGGGCCGGCTTCACGTCCTGAAGCGCGTCCCGGAATTGGTCGGCTAACTCTCGGTCGGACGGGGACGTTTCGGTCACAGTGTTCTCTCTGCCTCGGCGGCGTCCACAACGGGCCAGAGGGGAGTGTAAACGGCTCCGGAGGGCGGGGCAAATGTGCGCGCGTGCGGAGAGAGCTGGTGGGCGGACGGGGACTCGAACCCCGAGCCTCTTGCTTGTAAGGCAAGCGCTCTGGCCGATTGAGCTATCCGCCCCGACGCGGTTCAGGCTATCACCGGGGCGGCCCCGAGTCAAGCCTGCCCGGTTGTCGTGGCGCCTGTGCCTGTGCTATATTCGCGTCTTGCACCAGCCCGGAGGCATCCGTCCTATGCGTGACTACGACCGGATTCTACTTGTTGCGAACCCCACCAGCGGGTGGGGCAAGGCCCGCTGGTGGGCCGAGCGTGCGGCCGCCCGGATGAGGGAGGCGGGTGGACGCGTAGAACTGGTTGTGACCCGGGCGGCCGGGGACGGACGCGCCGCCGTGGAGCATCTGGACGGTGACAACAACCTGGCCGTGGCCTTCGGCGGGGACGGCACCTTCAACGAGTTGCTCAACGGTGCCGACCTGCGGCGCTGCACGCTGGCCTTCATCCCCGCGGGCGCCGGCAACGTGCTGGGCAAGGAACTGGGCATGTCGCGCCGCCCGTGGAGGGCCGTCGAGCAGCTTGTCGGCGGCCGCACGGCGGCGTTCGACGTGGGCCTGTGCAACGGTCGTCGGTTCATCAGCGTCTTCGGGGCCGGCATCGACGCCCGGGCCGTGCAACTCGTGCACAGGGGTCGTAAGGGCGGCCTGACGCAGCTCCACTACATCCCGCACGTGCTGCACGGCGTGCTGGAAGCGGCGCGTTTCGGCATCAGCGCGAGCGTGGACGGAGAGCCTTTCATCGAGGGGGCCGCCCAGGTCTGCGCGGGCAACACGCAGAGCTACGGCGGGCCCATCGCGATGACTCCGGCGGCCGCGCCGAACGACGGTCTGCTGGACGTCATGGGTATTCGGCTGGAGGGGCCGGGGCGGTTGCCCGCGCTGCTGGCCGGCACCGTGCTGCGTTCGCTGCATCTGGACAGGCGGGCCGAGTACGGCCGGGGGCGCCGGCTGGTTGTGACCGCCGAACGGGACGGCGTACCGTACGAACTGGACGGCGAGGACGCCGGGGTCCTGCCCGCGACAGTTGAGCTGATGCCCGGGGCGGCCCGCCTGCTGGTGCCCCGCTCCTTTCACGTGATACGCCGAGAGCCGCGACCGCGAAACTGAAAACCGGAGGAATGGCCGCCATGGACTGGAAGACATTCGACTGGCTGCTCCAGAAGGCACTTGAGGAAGACGCCGCCCGCGAGGACGCCACCACGCAGGCGTTGGTGCCGCCGGAACGGCGGGCGACGGCGCGGCTCGTCGCCCGGGAGGCGGGCATCGTGGCCGGGCTGCCGTTGGCCGAGCGGCTGGTGGAGCGCATGGACGCCGACATCCGGTTCGAGGCGCTCGTCGGGGACGGGGACGCCGTGGGTCCGGGCATCCAGGTGGCAAGACTGGCAGGGCTCGCCGGTTCGATTCTCTCCGTGGAGCGCGTCATGCTCAACTTCCTTCAGCAGCTCAGCGGCATGGCCACTCTGGCCGCACGTTACGCCGAACGGGTCGAGGGAACGGAGGCCCGCATCTACGACACACGTAAGACGGTGCCCGGCTGGCGCGAACTGGCCAAGTATGCCGTCCGGTGCGGAGGCGCCTGCAACCATCGGATGCACCTGGCCGGTGCGGTCCTCATCAAGGACAACCATCTGGCCCTGATGGGGGAGGGCGGGGTTCGCGAGGCCGTCCGGCGCGCCAGGGAGGCCCACCCGGACCTGACGGTGGAGATGGAGGTCGAGACCTTCGCCCAACTGGAGGAAGCCCTGGCGGCCGCTCCCGACATAATCCTGCTGGACAACATGACGCCTGAGCAGGTGCCCGAGGCGGCGCGGATGGCACGGGAGTCGGCCGATGAGCCGCCGCAACTGGAGGCCAGCGGCGGGATCGACC
>JAWODG010000149.1:0-9317 GCA_046483385.1 Candidatus Brocadiia bacterium
CACAACTGCCCCGCTAAATCATACCCATTCAAATCCAACACACCACCATTATCAACACCATCAGACACACCAGCACAAGCAGCATCCAACACCGCCGTACCTATATGCTGAGTACTCAACAAATCACCATCAAACGAATTCATCCATAAAAACCACATTCCAGACGAACTACTCACCGTCTCACTCTGCACAGACACCCAACCATCATCCATATTCACCGGCGTATCCAACTCAATCTCAAACCGATACAAATCCATCGGATTCGACGGCCACACCTCCTCAACAAACGTCACATTCGCATCCACAAACTGCTCAGAAACAGGACTCGCCCAATCAGGCTCATCTACAATAACACCATCACTGACTGCTGACCGCTGAGCCCCCGCCGTTTGACGAACGCCCGTCGCTTCCGTTACTTTCCAGTTGTTTCCTCAACAGGGTGCAGGCAACGCTCCATGAACGTCAGCCATTTCATCGCCAAGTGGCGCAGCGCCGAACTCAGCGAGCGTTCCGGCGCGCAGCAGCACTTCCTGGACCTCTGCAGATTAGTGGACCATCCCCCGCCCGCCGAGGCCGATGCCACCGGGGAGCAGTTCACCTTCGAGAAACTGACCGAGAAGCACGGCGGCAAGCACGGCTGGGCCGATGTCTGGTACCGCGGCCGGTTCGCGTGGGAGTATAAGGGCAACCACAAGGACCTGGAGGCCGCCTTCGACCAGCTACTCCAATACCGCGCAAACCTCGAGAACCCCCCGCTGCTGGTCGTCAGCACTATGCGCCGGATCGTCGTCCACACCAACTTCACCAGCACCCCCACCGAGGTCCATGAGCTGACCCTCGACGACCTGAACACGCCCCGCGGGATGGAGATACTGCGGGCCGTCTTCCACCACCCCGAGAAGCTGAAGCCGGGCATAACCAGCCAGGCCATCACGGCGGACGCCGCCGAGCAGATAGCCGGGATCGCCCAGAGGATGCGGGAGCGGGGACTCGATCCGCACTTGGTGGCTCGCTTTCTCGACCGTATCGTCTTCTGCCTGTTCGCCGAGGACATCGACCTTCTGCCGGAGGGCCTGTTCAGCCGCCTGCTGGAGAAGAACCGCCGGGACCCGGAGCGCTTCGCGCGCGTATTGGGTCGGCTTTGGGACGCGATGGCCGAGGGCGGAGAGTTCGGTGCGGACGACATCCGTCACTTCAACGGCAGCCTGTTCACCCGGGGGCCCGTGCTGGGGCTCACCGAGGACGAGATAGGGCGCGTCCACGCGGCGTCCCAACTCGACTGGAGCGCCGTTGACCCGTCCATCTTTGGCACGCTGTTCGAGCGGGGCCTCGACCCGGACAAGCGCTCGCAGATCGGCGCCCACTACACCAGCCGGGAGGACATCGAGACGCTCGTCGAGCCGGTGGTCATGTGGCCGCTCCGGCGGGAGTGGGACGAGACCCGCGAGACCGTCGAGAACCTGCTGCGGACCGGCCGCAAGGACGGCCACGAGCGCGAAGGCAAGATGCCGAAGTCCGTCCGCACCCGCAGCCGCAACGAATCCGACCGGCTCCTGCGACGCTTCCACGACAGGCTGACCCAGGTCAAGGTGCTCGACCCCGCCTGCGGTTCCGGCAACTTCCTCTACGTCACCCTCCAGAAGCTGAAGGACCTGGAGAAGGAAGTCATTCTGTTCGCCGCCGAGCACAGGCTCGGGCAGATCATGGCGATGGTCGGGCCGTGGCAGCTCTACGGCATCGAGATAAGCCCCTACGCCTTCGATCTGGCGCAGATGGTGGTCTGGATCGGCTACATCCAGTGGACGCGCAGCAACGGCTTCCAGATCGACCGCGACCCCGTCCTGACGCCGATGGAGGGCCGCTTCGAGAACAAGGACGCCATCCTCGACCTCAGCGACCCGGAGAACCCAAAGGAGCCCGACTGGCCCAAAGTGGACTACATCGTCGGCAACCCGCCGTTCCTGGGCGGCAAGCTCATGCGGGAGTACCTGGGCGACGACTACGTGGACAGGCTCTTCGACCTGTGGGAGGGCCGGGTCCCGCACGAGGCCGACCTGTGCTGCTACTGGTTCGAGAAAGCGCGCGCCCATCTGGCCGACGGCAAGTGCCAGCGCGCGGGCCTGCTGGCCACGCAAGGGATTCGCGGCGGCGCTAACAGGACAGTCCTCGAACACATTAAAGAGACCGGCGACATCTTCTTCGCCGAGAGCGACCGCCCGTGGGTGCTCGACGGCGCCAGCGTCCACGTCTCTATGGTCGGCTTCCACGCCGACGACCAGTCCCTGCACGGCTCGCCCGTCCTGGACGGCACCCCGGTGGAGGCCGTCCACGCCAACCTCACCGGCACGGTGGACGTAACGCAGGCCCGCCAACTGCCCGAGAACGCGGGCCTGTCGTTCATGGGCGATACAAAGGGCGGACCGTTCGACATAGAGCCCGAAGTCGCCGAGCAGCTTCTGCGCTTGCCGAACCCGCACGGCCGCCCCAATTCGGAGGTGGTCGTCCCGTGGCTGAACGGGCGCGACGTCACCCAGCGCAGCCGGGACATGTGGATCATCGACTTCTTCGGCATGGACCAGGAGGCGGCAGCGCTCTGTGAAGCGCCGTTCAAGCTGGTGAAGGACCGGGTGCAAGACGTTCGTGAGGAATCGCGCACGACCATAGACACATGGTGGCAGCACGAAAGGCCGCGCCCGGAAATGCGGGCGGCCCTCGAAACCCGTAACCGGTTCCCGGTAACGAGCAGGGTCGCCAAGCACCGGCTTTTCTCCTGGGTTGACCCTCCCACCTTACCCGACTGTCAACTGATCGTGTTCGCCCGTGCGGACGACTACTTCTTGGGCGTCCTGCACTCCCGGCTGCACGAAGTATGGGCGCTTCGGCAAGGGACGCGTCTTGAGACCCGTCCCCGCTACACGCCGACCACCTGCTTCGAGACGTTCCCCTTTCCGTGGCCCCCGGGCAAGGAGCCGAAGGACGATGCGCCATACGGCGAACGCGTGAAGGCGATTGCCGAGGCC
This sequence comes from Candidatus Brocadiia bacterium, assembly GCA_046483385.1. Classification (GTDB taxonomy): domain Bacteria; phylum Planctomycetota; class Brocadiia; order SM23-32; family SM23-32; genus B1Sed10-231. The sequence goes on from JAWODG010000149.1 coordinate 3,021, forward strand.
GCCGCAGAACTGAACGAGCTGAGGGAGAACTGGCTCAACCCGCCCGAGTTCACCGTCACCGAGGTGCTGGAGTTCCCCGGCTCGACCGACGGCCCGTGGGCGCGATACGTCGAGGACCCCGACGAGCGCGGCATCGGCACCGTCCGCTACCCCCGCACCGCCCCCGACCCACCCTTCGCCGACACCTTGAAAAAGCGCACCCTCACCAACCTCTACAACGAATACCCCACCTGGCTGGAAAACGCCCACGCCAGCTTAGACAAAGCCGTCTTCGCCGCCTACCGCGCCGCCACCAACAACAAAGCCTGGACCCCAGAAATGACCGACGAAGACCTCCTGGAGCAGCTACTGGAACTGAACCTCGCTCGCGCCGAAGGCATATAGGGCTCTGTCCGTGACAGCAGACCTCCAATGCTGGAAGTTCTGGACCCCGAAGAGTCCGCAGGTAACAAGCGGAATCGGGGCGCTGTCGCGGCCCTTCACAGTTCGCCGTACGGCGCAACGGCTGTGCCACGTCACCTCCCCCGTCTTCACCTCATCTTGCTGCCGCCGCATGCGGTCGCGCTGTCTTCGTGCCCTTCGTGCCCTTCGTGGTGAGAAAGCCTCTCGTCGTGGTCGTGGTGTTCGTGGTGGTTGATCTGCCGTTGGGGGCTCCGCCGGCCTTGCGGTGTCGCGTAAGTCAGGTCTCACCGCCGGGCATCCATTCGTAGATGCGGTAGCGCTGGCCGTCCATGCCGAGGGACTCGTAGGCGCGGCGGGCGGCGGCGTTCTCTGTGGCGACGTAGAGGCGGATGCCGGCCACTTGGTCGCTTTCCTCCACCAGGCCTTGCAGGTGCTGGAACATGGCGCGGAAGACGCCCTCGCGGCGGTGCTCGGGGCAGACGTAGAGCGATTGGATCCACCAGACGGTGGCGTTGCGCCAGTCGGACCACTCCGGCGTGACCAGCAGGGAGGCCACCACGCGCCCTTCCAGCTCGGCCACCCAGTAGGTGCCCTTTGACGGGTCGGCGAGGGCGGCGCGCACGCCGGCTGTCAGCGTGGCCCGGTCCAGCTTGATGCCTTCGGTCTCCCGGGCCATGCGCATCTGGAAGCGGACCATCGTTGGGACGTCCTCCGGGCGGGCCGGGCGTATGTAGGGCACGGGTGTTGTCTCCCCGAACGTGTGGTGTTGGCGTGGACGCATTCTGTCGGCATGGGAGGGCATTGGCAAGGAGCGACGGGGCGCGGGGGCGCGGGGCGGGTCGGGCGCAGTTTGCGACAGGTGGCTCGGGAGGCGGCCTGGAGGGCCTGGGGAGGGTCGTATGGCATTGGAACGGGGATTGCGCTTCTACTGTTCGACGCGAGTTGTGACACTTTGACATGAGAAAAACGGGCAGTGGCGTCGTGCTCCAAACCATGACCCAGCGGCGCCCACGATGGCTCGGGGGCCCATACCACAGGACCCTCCCTCGGACCGGTGACGTGTGCCGGTCCGCTGGACCGTGCGCCCATGGGTCCCCGGCCTCAGCCCGTTCCGTTGGTTCGGACGCCCCCAGGTGGCACAGCCTCCTGTGTGTCTCCCTGTGGCCCCGGCCGGCCGTTCGCTCCCGCCCCGGGGAGGAAACGGAACAACCGGCCGGGGCCACTCCTTTTTAACACGGAGGCACGGAGGGCACGGAGTACGGCGAACCACGACGACGACGAACGGCGACGACAGCTTTCTCACACGAAGGCGCGAAGACACGGAGCTTGCCCGCCTTTGGCGGGAACGGCGAGTCCGGGCTCACCACGACGCCCCCGCCTGCGGCGGGCCTCACCACGAACGGCGACGGCAATTTTCTCACACGAAGACACGAAGGCACGAAGCTTGCCCGCCTTCGGCGGGAAGGGCGAATCCAGGCTGACCACCACGACCACGCCTGCGGCGGGGCCCACGACGAACGGCTCCTACCACGAAGCGCACGAAGAACACGAAGGAAGGCAGAAGGCGCAAAACAGGTCAGACACGGCCAACACCCCCATCGTCCTCGCTGCTTGGGCTCCGAAGTTCCCCGCATGGGGAACGAAGGAGGCTCGTCCCGCGGGCTCCGAAGCCTTGGCGAAGGCGGCTCGTCGTCCTCGGCTGTTTGCCGTTTACTGCCTACTGCATACTGAATACTGCCAACTGAGCGCAGCGTACAAAAGGGAAGCGCTCCCGCGTCCCTCAGCGCGGCAGCGCCCCGTTTTCCAGACTTCAGGTCCGGGCTTTAGCCCTCGACCTTGACGACGTTCGTGGCGCGGAGGCCCTTGGGGCCTTCCTCGACCTCGAACTCTACGGCATCGTCCTCCGCCAGCGTTTTGAAACCAACGCCCTGGATGGCGCTGTGATGCACAAAGACGTCCTCGCCGCCGTCGTCCGGCTGAATGAAGCCGTAACCTTTTGCGTCACTGAACCACTTAACTTTACCAGTAGCCATTTGCTACACCCCTGAAAACTTGACTGATTTTGGCCGCAGGACCTCAGGTAGCTCCTGCGGCGGTTTCGCGTGAAAGGCCTTGCGGGAGCCGCCGATGGTCGCGCAGCAGAAACCTGCCGGCAGAGGAAGGAAACGAGACGCTGCGGAAACATGCGCGTTCCTGGCCGTCGGGTGAGGGAGCCCGATCGGCTTGATCGAACTTGCAAGCATTCCAGTTACTGACGGGGCCCACCAAACGGGCGCGAGCCCCAGCCTTCGCTCCTACCTGCGATAAACCTTGCGGACTGCTTTGCCGACCTGCAGCCACTCCTCGCGACGAACGCGAGATACGCAAGGGCCTTTATTTCGTCGGTTATTGTAGCGGCTCCGAGCAGAATTGCAAGTGTGATTTTCCCAGGTTTTTGCGAGTCCGGTTTCGGCCTTCCTCACGCAGCGTCGCCCGCCGTGAGCGGCGGATATTGACAGCGCCACCGGCCCGCCCTACATTGCCTCCCACGGGTAACCAGCCAGGCCGGAACGGAGGAGTCGAGCCATGCATCGCATCACATTGCTGGGGACGGGACTTATCGGGACGTTTTACACGGCGGCTCTGCACGGGCAGCGCGGGCGGGACCGCGTGCAGGTGGTCTACTCCCGCTCCGCCGAGAAAGCGCAGCAGTTTGCCACCGAGCAGGGCATTCCGCACTGGACGGACAACATGAAGGAGGCGATCGAACACGAGGAGACCGACACTGTGGTCGTAGGTGTGCCGAACCATCTGCACATGGCGGCGGTGCGGGCTGCGGCGCGAGCGGGCAAGGCGATACTGTGCACCAAACCGCTCGGACGCAATGCGGAGGAGGCGCTCAAGGCGCTTCGGGTGGTGGAGGACAACGGGGTCTTTGCCGGCTACCTGGAGGACCTGGTCTACACCCCCAAGACGCTGAAGGCCTTGCACAGCGTGCGTGGCGGAGCTCTCGGACAGGTCCTGTGGGTTCGCTCGCGCGAGACGCATCCCGGCCCGCACAGCGCGTGGTTCTGGGACGAGGAGCTGGCCGGCGGCGGCGCCATCATCGACATGGGCTGCCACTGCGTGGAGATCATCCGCAACTTCGTCGGCAAGGGCAACCGGCCGGTGGATGTGATGTGCTGGGCGGACACGCTGGTGCATCCCATCGATGCGGAGGACCACGGCATCGGGCTGGTGCGCTTCGAGAGCGGCGCGATAGGCCAGTTCGAGGTAAGCTGGGCCTTCCGGGGCGGCATGGACCTTCGGGACGAGGTCTCCGGCACGGAGGGCACCATCTGGCTGGACCACTTCCTGCGCACCGGGTTCGAGATGTTTACCTCAGGCGAGCGAGACGGTTACGTTGCAGAGAAGGCCGAGCAGGAGACCGGGTGGCTCTTCCCCGTGGGGGACGAGGTCAAGGAGCTGGGCTACGTGGACATGTTCAGTGATATGTTCGACGCCATGGACGCCGGTGAAGAGCCGATGGAGACCTTCTACGACGGCTACGTGGTCAACGCGATCCTGGATGCCTGTTACCGCTCGGCGAAGTCGCACCGGTGGGAGACGGTCAAGCTGGACGTCTGGCGCGGAGAGGAGGAAACCGAGCGCATCAGCGTGCCGACTTCCGAGGTGGACGGCAAGGTGGTCATTAAACGGGAGCGCATGCCGGACGGCAAGACCAAGTTGATTCTGAAGGATCCCGCTACGGGCAAGTTCGAGCAGGAAATCACAGACCAATCGTGGCCCTGAAACATCGGTTGACGCAGGACGGCAGGTGTGTTGTGCTACTGAGAGGGCACAGCGGTTGTGCCCCATACAGTATTCGCGAGATCGGGGGCTGAGCGATCATGCAGTACACACATCTTGGACGAACCGGATTGAGCGTAAGTCGGCTTTGTCTGGGGACCATGAACTTCGGCCCGCGGACGGAGCCCGAGGACGCCCACGCGATCATGGACAAGGCGCTGGACCTGGGCATCAACTTCTTCGACACGGCCAACGTCTACGGGGGCGACCAGAAGGGGCGCACCGAGGAGATCATCGGTGACTGGATCGCCAAGGGCGGCCGACGGGAGAAGATCGTGCTCGCCACGAAGGTCTTCGGCAGCGTCGGAGACTGGCCCAATCAGGGACGGCTCTCCGCGTATCACATCCGCCAGGCCTGCGAGGACAGTCTGCGACGGCTGCAGACCGACCACATCGACCTCTACCAGATGCACCACGTGGACCGCGACACGCCGTGGGAGGAGATCTGGCAGGCGATGGAGCAACTGGTGCGCGAGGGCAAGGTGCTCTACGTGGGCAGCAGCAACTTTGCCGGCTGGCACATAGCGACCGCCAACCAGACCGCCGCGCGGCGGGACTTCCTGGGCCTGGTCAGCGAGCAGAGCAAGTATAACCTGACGTGCCGGGACGTTGAGCTGGAGGTGCTGCCGGCCTGCCGAGAGTACGGGCTCGGCGTCATCCCCTGGAGCCCGCTGGCGGGCGGCATTCTGGGCGGCGTGCTGGGCGGCCGGGACGAGGGCCGCCGCGCCAGCGAGGGAACTCAACGCTTCGTGGAGTCCCACCGCGAGCAGCTCGAGGAATGGGAAGGGCTCTGCGACGAGCTGGGCGAGGAGCCGGCGAACGTCGCGCTGGCTTGGCTTCTGGCCAAGCCGGCCGTGACCGCGCCGATTATCGGGCCGCGCACGATGGAACAGCTCACGGGCTGCCAGCGGGCACTGGAAATCGAACTGGACGAGGGGACCAGTGAGAAGTTGGACGAGATATGGCCCGGCCCGGGCGGCCCCGCGCCGGAAGCCTACGCGTGGTGAGTCGGGCGTTGGTAGGCAGCAGGCAGTGAACGGGAAGCAATCGAGGACGACGACGAGCCGCCTTCGCCAAGGCTTCGCAGCCCGGGGGACGAGCCTCCTTCGTTCCCCATACGGGGAACTTCGGAGCCCAAGGAGCGAGGACGATAGGGGCGCCGGCCGTGCCTGACGTGTTTTGCGCCTTTTGCCTTCGTTCGTGTTCTTCGTGCGCTTCGTGGTAGGAGCCGTTCGTCGTGGGCCCCGCCGCAGGCGTGGTCGTCGTGGTCAGCCTGGATTCGCCGTTCCCGCCGAAGGCGGGCAAGTTCCGTGTCCTCAGTGTCTCTGTGTTGCCCCTTTGCCGTTTGTCGTCGTCGTGGTCGTTGTGGTTAGTCTTCCTCTACCGTTGCGGTTACTGCCCGGTCAGGCGCTTTGGCGGGTGTAGAGGTAGGCGTTGCCGCGTTTTCCCGTTTGGGTGATGGCGCCCATCTCTCGCAGGCTGTAGGCCATTTTCTGGGCGAGCCGCCGGCGGATCGAGGCACCCTCTGCTAAATCGGCGGTGGTAAAGGGCTCCGGCAAGTCTTCGGGCAGCAGCGCCCGGAAGTCGGCGGGTGTCTCCAGCAGCACGTCATCCACCACGTCCAGCAGGCGGCGCTCGACGATTAGCCAGCCTTTGCGCCGCCAGGCCCTGCCCTCTTCGTGGCGGCGGACCTCTTCCTCTTCGGTGAGCAGCACATGGAGGGAAAAACCGGTCTGTGCCAGGAGCTCCGGGCAACTCACAAGCTCATCGAAGACGTCCAGGGCAGTGCAGTGCTTGGGGGAGCGGCGCCGGTCCTGCACGCTGTCGCCGTCGTCGGCCAGCTTGACCAGCCACTTGTCCGCCGCCAGCGGATGGACCAACCTCACGGGATGGTTCGCGGCCAGCGCGCGCAGCTTGTCGCGGACCGCGTAAAAGCTCCGTGTCTGCACTTCTATCAGCAGGTCGCCGCGCACGATGTCCACGAGGTACCCGTCAACCGGCACCTCGACTTCGTCGCCTGGTCGGCTGCACCATTCCTTGAGCCCCGCGTGGAGGGGGTTCTCGTTC
>JAWODG010000235.1:0-55634 GCA_046483385.1 Candidatus Brocadiia bacterium
CCGATCCAAAATATCCCGTGAAAACGGATGGGCACACGGGAAATCGCGGGGCTTGATCCGTCCACCTTATGGTAATGGACTCAGCCAGGTTCCCCGCCACCTCCCGTAGAATTTTTTCCTTGGTTTCAGTATCCATTGCGCGGAACTTAAAATTTTCTCAGGTGCTTTGTTTTAGGTTCGAGAAAACGAGCCTGGTCGGCCGCGAGGTTACCCGGCGGTCAATCTCGGGGTGGGCGGTGCCAACGCTCACGAGCCGGACAACTACCTGAACATCCCGGACTTCCTGCTGACCTGCCGGATGGCCCTGTGGCTGGCCACCGGTGGCTCGGCCTGAACTCGGCCGAGGTATCCCCCGGCCGCGCGGGATGGACCGCCCGCAGATGGGCGCCCCTCTCACGGCCTTACCGAAACCGTTGCGGCCCCGCTCTGTTCGCCGTGGGCGATGAAGCTGACCTCGCACTCGCCCGCCGGCTGGTCGGCCGGCACGCGCGCCCGCAGCACGCCGCGGCCGGCGCGCAGGCTGCCGGATTCCGGCTCGACCACCGTCCCGCCGAACAGCACTGCGTTGTCGCCGGGGTTCCGGGCGGCGCCCACCACGGTCAGCTCGATTGGAGACCCCGGGGCCGCCTCCTGCGGAGCAGTGCGAATCAGCATGGCCCCTTCGATGCGTTGTGCCTCAGGCTGAGGCGGCGTGGCGAGGCATACCACTTCATACTCGCCCTGCCCGCCCGTCACTGCGAGGCCATACTCGCCGGTCACCGGCAGGCTCAACCCGCGCAGCACGCCGTCGGCCTCGGCCAGCAGCCGTCCGGCGGGGTCCGTAACCGCAAGGCGCAGCGGACCGCTCTCCGAATACGCGCGGGCGGTCAGCGTCCCGCCCGCCACCGAGGGGATGGAGTAGGTAGCCATGTCGGAAGGGTCGCTGAGTGCCGCACTGGTCCGGAGCAACGAACGCGGCACTTTCCCAGTGATTCGGAGTTCATAGCGACCCTCCGAGCCGCCCGGCAACACGCGCAACGTGTATAACCCGGTGGCCGGCAGCGCCAGGGGTTTGCGGTCCATCTCAACTGTCTCGCTCCAGGGGTCGCGCAGTTCGATTTGGCCTGCTCCGTCGAGGGTGATGTCCACGCTGGTGCCGGCGGTGGCCTCGAACTGGAAGGTATCCACGTCGCCGTCGACTATGCAACCGCGATAGACCGTGTCCAGGGGCACTTTGCGCACCCGTCCGGCCTCGCCGACGCTGACGACCGTGGCGGTCGCCTCGGCGTAGTTGCCGTGCACGTCGGCTGCGCCGACCGTCAGGGTATTCTCCGCACCGGGGTCATCGGCGGTGCGACCTTGACTGAGCGGCACCACCGCCTCCCACGTGGCGTAGTTGGGGCTGGTGGCGACCGCCCGGAGGCCATTGACCCAGACGCCGCGGACCGTGCCGGCGTCTTCGGCCCTGCCGCTGACCACCGTGAGGCTCTCCGAGACGGTCCCGCTCGGCCCGTTGACAGAGATGCGCGGGGCGTTCGTCTCAATCGGGCCACCTGTGGACGTGGGGTGATGCTCGTCCGCATCGTCCGGGGCAGGTGTGCTCAAATCGCCCTTCGCGTTGCGCCGCGCAGAGCTGTCGGCTCGCGGCTCTTCCGCGTCCCCGGTCCCCGAGTCTTCTTGTTCGCTCGCCGGGGACAGCAGAGAGCCAATGGAGACCAGACGCAGCGTTCCGGGGCAGCGTTCCCAGGCCGTTCCCAGCGGGTCGGATTCAGATAACCCGGTCCGGTACCAGATGCTCTCATTCTTCCCTATGCCCCAAACGACGCGGTCGTTGACGGCGACGCGACACAGGCTTCCGTTTACCCGTGCCCAATCGGTGCCGGTTGGTGTAGAGGGAGTGACGCCGTTGCGCACGAATACGCCGCCCGCGCTGTTGACGCCCCACACGGCACCGGCCTGTCCGGCCGAGAGTTGCGCCAGCCGTCCCGGCACACGTTCCCACGCGTCCCCGGTGGGTTTGCTTGCCGAGACGCCCGTGCGGCACCATATCTCCTCGTGCGGGCCTATACCCCAGACGGACCCGTCGCCGACAGACACCTGGGTGAGCGTGCCGGGCACGCGCTCCCAGTCCGACCCTGTCGGGTTTTCAGGCGTGATGCCAACTCGGCAGAAGATGCCCCCGGCGGCATTCACGCCCCACACGACCTCAGGTGAGCCGACCGATATTTGCACCAGGGTGCCGGGGACCTGCGACCAGTCGGTGCCCGATGGGTTGGATTCCGAAACACCGGTGCGGCACCATACGCCTCCGGCCGCGTTGACTCCCCATACAGCCCTGATGCCGCCCGAAATGTGGGCAATCTTGCCCGGCACGCGGCCCCAACCCGTGCCGCCCGGGTTCTCCGGTGTCGTTTCAACCCGCCTGAAGATGCCGTCCGCATCATTGACGCCGAAAACGAGAGTTTCTTCCCTGCCAGTGGCCCCCTCGATGGACATATCCAGGTCGGCGTGTACGCCCTGGCCGGCGGAATCCCTGACGTAGAAGCGTAGAGTCCGCACGCCGCTCTCCTGAGGCGTGCCGCTGATCTGCCCGGTTGAGCCGTCCAGGGAAAGACCCTCCGGCAGGCCGGCGAACACCGCGCTTTCGGCCTCGGTTAGCGTGCTTTGACCGTCATGGGCTGAGAGCAGGTAACGTTCTTCGGCAAGCGAGACGCCCACCGTGGGTGACAGACCCGTGTTGCCTGCCCCATAGTGGAACTCGATGCGACCGGAGTGGTGCAGGACGACTTCGAAATCCACCGGGTTAGCGCCCGAGTAAGTCTGAGCCACCCACCGGAAGGCGACCGAACCGGGGCCAGGTTGGTCGATATAGATGTCCTCCCCGGCCTGCGCCGTGCCGTCAGTACGAAGGTCGTCCCACAGGGGGGCAATGCGGACGGCTCCGGCGAGTTCCTCGGTCGAGTTGGACCAGTCGGTGGAACTGCTTGTGAAGTCCAAAAAGCCGTTGGAGCTGACGTAAACTGTGCTGTAGCTGGTTCCCCCGAAGGGGAATGCGAAGGGCAGGTCGTATTGCCAGCAGCCGTCATCCGCTTGCCAGCTCTGCGCCGTGCCGGGGGCTGGTTGCTGTTGTGCTTCCAAATCCTCGTGTCCCAATACCGACCACTCGTACGGAGGGACGCCGCCGGACGCCTCCAGCGTGGCTTCATAGGGTTCTTGCTCCGTTCCGGTCGGCAGCGCATCGGTGAGCACAACGAGCGGTTCGGCGATGCTGAAGCTCCCGTCGGACTCGTCATTGACCGACGGAGCGTCCACGGCGCTGGCGCGGAGGCGACATTCACTGGTTCCGCCCTCCGGCAGTTCGGTCCACTCGAAGGAGGCCGCATCGTAGGACACGGCTTCGGCCCCCGGGACAGTTTGCCAGTTGACACCGTTGTCGGGGGAATACTCCAGTTGTACTTCGTCCCCGTTGGACCAACCGGAGCCGCCGGCGCACCAACGCAGAGTTGCCGGGCCGCCTCCGGGGTAATGCTCCAGCCCGTTCGGGACATCGACGTGGATCGCGCGGCCGGGCTCCTGTCCGTGGACGCGTATCGCAGGGTCGCCCTGCAGGCTCAGCCCGAACTGCACCCAGCGGTAGGAGCCGTTGCTGGAGCAGGAGGAGGCCAGCGCCATCTTGTGTCGCCCGAATGCCTCCCCCAGCACCGGGTAGCCGTTTTCCAGAAGTTCCGTGTAGAACTGGCGGGCGTAGGTGAAGGACGTTCCGCCGGTGCTGCTGCCGGGGGAGCCCCACCCGTACCGACTGGACCCCATATAGGCGACCGCTCCGCCCTCGGGGTTGCGCAGGAAGGCCTCGCTCAATGAGGGTTCGGCTGAGTCGAATGCGCCCGTGCTGCAGGCGATCGTGTATATCAGGTTGGGCCTGTCGATATTCGTCAGGTTCTGCGCCGTGGAAGAGGAGAAATAGCTGCCCGACTCGGTGGCCCATACTGTCGTGCCGCCGTGGGTGGACATAAGGACGTGATGGTAGCCCTCGTTCAGGCACGCAGCTATGTTACCGGCGGAAACGGGGTAGTCGCCGAAGGCGGACGCGTCCCAGGTCGTGCGCGTGTCGAACAGCTTGCCCAGGAAGGTCGGCTGGCGGGCAGGTTGGATGGTCTCCCGGTGCAAGCGGTTCAACCAGATATCGGAGTCGCTCACGGGCTCATGATCGGAAAAGTCCGAGGGCACGGAGTCCCCGCTGTAGGTGTCCCACAACTCTACGCCCGTCAGCAGGAACTGGTCAGAGTAACCATCCGCCGAGGCCGACTCGTAAGCGCCAACCTTGTTGATGTAATCGGTGGCCTGCGCCGCCGTGCGCACCGGTATGCGGCCCACCCAGACCTCGGGCAGCAGGTCCACGTCGTCCTCGCCCGCCTCGCCGAAGACCCCGTCCCCGTCGGCGTCCCACGTGCCGTCCAGGGCTCCGTAATACAGGTCGGTCGGCATGTTGGAACTACTTTCGCTGCCCGCTGTCACGTAACAGTCACGGTCCGGCACGATGCTGTCGTCGCCCCCCAGCACCACGTACCGCGTGGCGTGGTTGGCGTAGTAGTCGGTTACGCAGTTGCGTATCTTCTCCTGCGTGTCCTGTCCCTCATACCCGCTCTCGATCGCTTCCACGGTGACCACGGCGGTGGAAAACCCCTGGGCCTCCCGGCGGTCGGCCAGCCCCTGGAAAGCATCAGCCAGCGCGGCGGAGGTTACGACGAGATACTGCGCCCCATCTCCGGCGGTGACATCGCGGGGGGCCGCTGTCGAAGAAGTAGGCCCGAAGGAAGCGACATCTTCCGGGTTGGCCACCAGCGTGCTGACGAGGTCAGCGGATTTTCTATCGTCGGTTCTCCGGACGGACGCGGGCCGGGGACCTTCGGCATATGTCAGTTTCAGCTCGAGTATCTTGGACAGGTAGAGCTTTCCGGCGGCGGGGAGGTAGCGCACCGGATTCAGACGTACGGTGACTATCGAATAGCCTCGCAGGTGTTGCAGTTGCTCGATGGTGGCCTGACGTGCCGGCGTTCGTTTTCGCCGCCGGTATGCCTCCGCCTTCGGAGGGACGAACACCGGGGGCGGCGCGCCCAGGCGGGAGGGGGGCTGCACCGGATACGCTTTCAGGTCCTCTGCCAGGAGCGCCTCGGCGGCCGTGACCTGCGCGCCCGTCGGCCGGGCACCCGCCGGTATCAGGACGTTCACGTAGTCCGCCGGTAGCCACGGGTGTCCGGGCGTGTCCTCCGGCAGGATGCGGCCCCTCAGGGCGACCCGCGTGAATTCCCCCTCCGGCCGCAGGATGACGTCATCGGACGCATATGTGAAACGGAGGTTCACTTCGCCGGCGCCAGCAGGGGAAGACAGGCCGACCAGGGCCACCAAAAACACCCACAGGAGGACCCCATAAGGGACCCCACCGGAATTGGCGGACTTCCGAGCCGGCATGATGCAACCTCGGCGAAACATCGGCGGACACCACGGGGTATCCCCGGGTCGGGCCGTATCGGGGAACACACTCACGGCGTTGTGGCGCTCTGCTCCGCGACGTATGAGAGGAAGTAACATTCCGTTTTACCAGACCGGTTCCGCGTAATCGCGCTGGCCCTCCGGCCCGGGAGACCCTATTATGGTGGGGCCTACCCCTGAGAGTCAATACGTTAGCCCGGAGGACGCCCTCGGTGAACACGCCGGCAAGATTACGCCATCTGAACGCGACGACGGACTATGGGGCCTATCGGGCCGCTGAAGGCGACCGACGGTCCATCTTCGTCGTATCGGCGGACATGATTCCCCCCGACGTTTACGGCGACGGGCGCTATGCCCGTGAGGTGCACACGCCGAACCTCGACAGTATCCGGGAAGACGGAGTCTGGTTCGATAGCGCGTTCTGCAATTCACCGCTCTGCGGGCCGTCGCGGGCGTCTTATCTCACCGGACGCTACACCTACCTGATGGTGAACGAGGAAAGGGCCCACGACGGCTTCCCAACCGAACTGAGGCGCGATGACCCCATCTTCCCCGAGTACCTGCGCGCCGAAGGATACCGTACGCGCCACGCGGGCAAGTGCCACGTCGGCACCCAGAAGTTCATGCAGGCCTTCGGGGAGAACGACAGCCCGTGGAACCGTTGGGCTCCGCCTCTTTACGACGATGACGAATACCGCGCATACCTCCGCGACCTGGGCGTGAAGGGGTTCGGCCTGAAAAGGGAAATCCGCGGTCTGATGCCCGACCGCCGGACGCCGGGCAACAGCTACGGCGGCTGGGTGGAGCAGCCCGACGGGTCGGAGTTCCCGCCCGAGGCCACCTATCCGTGGTTTCTCGCGCGGAAAGCTGCGCGCACCGTCCGGCTGCTGGCCGAACAGGGCGAAACGGAGGAGCCCCTCTACCTTCAGCTTGACTTCTTCGCCCCGCACCAGCCGTTCTTCATCCCTTCCGGTTTCGAAGAGCGGGCGGCCGAGTTGAGGAAGGCCGTCGAATTGCCCGAGAGCTACCGGGAACTCCGCGAACGGGACTTCCAGCCAACCCCGGGCGACCCGCCGGTCTACCACACCTACGCCCGGAACTGGGGGCTCTATGATCCCGACACCTTGCGGGACTACATCGTGGCCAACCTGCTGAACATAGAACTCGTCGATCGCGCGCTGGGTGTGTTCCTGGACGCGCTCAGGTCCGTCGGCCTCTACGACTCGTCGCTTGTCGTGTTCCTGGGCGATCACGGGGAGATGAACGGCGAGAAGGGGCTTATCGACAAGGGCGTCTACGGCCACCCGCGGGTCGTGCGCGTGCCGCTGATGATCAAGATGCCGGAGGGACAACACGCCGGACGGGCGGTCGAGGACCCGGTGTGCCTGCTCGATCTGGCTCCCACGGTTTTCGAGTTCGCCGGCATCGAGCCTTCGGCGCGGCTGGACGGAGTCAGCCTGCTGCCCGCGATGGCCGGGGAGCCCGTCGAGAGGGAGGCGCCGTTCCTGTTCGAGGCCGGCTGGCACGTGACGGCCAACCCCGCGGCCGCCATTGTGGACGAGGTCCCGGGGCACGGCCTGTTCCTTTACACATACAACGTCACCTCGCCGTGCGACGAACTCTACCGGCTGGACGATGCGCGCTGCCGCAACCTGGCCGAGGACGAGGAGTGGCGGGAGGTCCGCGGCCACATGATACGCCGCATGGCGGAGGTGCTGTCCTCGGAGCGCCGCTGGCGCTGCTACTGGCACGCCTTCCGGCTGGACAAGTTCGAGTGGCTGGACATCGAGGGCGGCGACGCCCAGATGTTCGTGCCGGACTGACCCCGGCTGGACTCGACTTGTGCAAGGCCGCCCGGCACGTAACAAGCCCTCGTGGTGAGCCGATCGTGTGGGTTCGTGTCGCACGCGTGGCACCGGTCATCCTGAGTTCGCCGTACGGCGCAACGAAGGATCTCCGACCCTGTGCTACCGTAAGCGCAAGCGGTGCATCACGGTCCTGAGACGGCGGCGGACCTCGCCTTCTATCGTCGTCACGCGCTGCCTCTATCCGCTCAACGGGTCGGCACCGGACGGGGGCATCCAGTCGAACTCCGCCCGCTCGCCGCCCAGCCGCCACTCCCGTGGGCACGTGGTGTCCAGCCAGTCCAGCGGCCGCCCCGGCGGCTGCCGCCGGGCCGCAACGGTGAAGGCGTCCTTCAGGGCCGCCTCCTGCTCAGGCCCCACGGCGTCGGGGTCCGCCGAGACGAACAGCGCCGTTCCGCTGCGGGCCAGCAGGCCCAGCCACTGCCGGTTGAGTTCCCAGGGCACCCGCTCGGTCAGCCCAACGCAGTCGGCGTCGCAGTCGAAGAACGCCCCCTGCTGGGGCATGCGGAAGGCCAGCGTGTTGACGCCCATCTTCCGCGTGCGTTCCCAGTCGCGCCCGCTGGTGTCGTCGCCCGTTCGCTGAAGCTCGAAGATGCCAGCGCCAAGGTGGCCCACAGTGTTGCAGCCGAGCAGCAGTGCGTCACCGGCGGCGTCCCGCAGCAGGCGGTAAAGATCCGTGATAACCTCCGCCGTCGTGCGGCTTCTGTCGGCGAAGGACCAGCCGTCCGCCGTCACCCGCGGCCCCATGCGGTAGCCCCACCGTGCCAGCAGGTCGTAGGTGGTGAAGTCGTGCTTGATGAGCCGGTAGCCCCACTCGACCAGCCCACGCGTATGCCGCGCGATGCGTTCGGCGGCCTCCGGCACCGTGGGGTCGAGGACGGGGATGTCCTTGTCCCTGAACCGGCCCGGCGGCAGCCGCCACGAGGCGGGTTCCTCGCCCTGCGTCAGCAGCGGGCGCGTCCATATGCCCGGTCGGGCGCCGCGGTCACGGATCTGCTCGGCCAGGCGGGGCATGTCGGGGAAACGCTCGTTGGTCTCAAGCGTCGGCCCGGCCTGTCCGCCTCGCGGCTGCCATCCCGAGTCGATGACCATGAACGGCCGGTTCTCATCCGTAGCCAGCCGGGAGACCAGTTCCGCATCCACCAGTATCTGGTCGTGGGAGGTCCGCCCGTAGGCGTAGTACCAGTTGTTGCTGCCGTAGGCCGGAAGGTCGGTCATGCGCGGTTCAGGGCAAAGCGCCCGGCAGAGCGCGCGGGCCGCCTCAAACGGGCCTTCGCCGTCCTCGCCGCGGCGCGCGACGACGGTGGCCGCCTCGATAGTGCGGCCGCCGGGTTCCACGGGCAAGCCGCCGGAGCGGACGTCCATCCAAAGGCTGACCCCGCCCGGGTCCGCCGTCCAGAAGCACATGGCGCCCGCGCCGGTCATCACCCCGTAACCGTGGGTGGCTTCGCCGTCGAAGCTCAGAAAGTACCACGGCATCGGCCGCTCGGGCACCATGCCGCGCCACTCCAGGTCGCCGTAGCCGCGCTCCCAGTGATCGCCCAGCAGCCGGACGCCCTTCGGCAGGGCGCCGTGCCAGCGTAGGTGGACCCACGACACCTCGCCTCCCGGCGAGCGGAAGTTGACGTGCAGGCGTTCCCCCTCTGGCTCGGTGCAAACTGTGCAGCCGGCGCCCGACCGTTCGGTTGGCCGGACATGCTCGATGGGACGACGCGCTTCCTCCGTTAGAACCTGGACAATGTCGGGCACACGGATGATATCGATGAAGCTCATGGGACTTCCTCGGCCTTGGTTCACAGGAAACCGGGCGGCGAGTATAGCACCCGCCGTCCGGCCCTGCGAACTCACACCGGGTCCCCCCGGTGTTAGCTGCCCGCCCCAGGGGGTGTGCCAAGCAGGATTCTTTCCACCACCACTCCCCGTTCGCCGGGGCCGGCGCGTCGCACCCGCAGCACGCCCCGTCCACCCTCGCGCGTCTCGAATGCGTAGGCGTGCGGCCGCGACTCGCCGATGCGTAGCATCAGGGGGAAGCCGTCCCGTGCGCTCCGGCGGAACTCGTCCGATTCGAAGAAGCCCGGTCCCGGCACGCCCTCCGCATCGACGGGCCACTGCACGACCTTCAGGTCGCACGCCACGAGATGGTCCCTGTCCAGGACGGGCTCGTAGAGCACGTCGGTCCCGTTGCGCCGCATCTGCTCGGCGAGGTCCTCCAGGCGGGGCGCGCCCGGCTGCATGGACGCCAACGCGCCGGTGTCCAGGTCCAGGAACATGTCTTCTCCCGTTCCCTCGCCGAGCAGCGTGACCGCCGGCGGACCCACCGGGGGTGTCGGCATTGTTTGCGCTGTCTCCTCCGAGAACGGGAACGGTTTCGGTGCGGGACGACCGGCGAGGGGCCGGTTCAGCAGCGGCCTTCGCTGGACCCCGCCGTCGGGCGCGGGCTCCGTTGAGACCAGATGAACCAGAGCGGCAATCAGCAGTCCCAGGAAGACCACGGCACCGGCCACCAGGCCCAAGGCGGCGGCAACGCCGCCGGCTGAGGCCGCCGCGCCGGGGCCCGCGATGGCCATCATCCCGAGCGCCGAGGACAGGGAGGCCGGCACGACCTCAGTCGCGTTCGCCATCAGCAGCGGACCCAGCACCCCGGCCGATACCCTGACCCCCCGTTTGCGCAGCCGCTTGCGCACCTCCTCGACGGCCTTCTGCACCCTCTGAGAGACCCCGGATTGGCTCATACCCAGTTCCTCGGCGATGTCCTCCTGCCGCTCCGATTCGAGGTAGTAGAGCACCAGGGGGGTGCGCAGTTTCTCCGGCAGCGCGGCGATGGCGTGGTCCACCTCGTCCTTGATATCGTCCCAGCTCAACTCGCCCCGCTGCGCCAGCCGCCTCTCGGCCACCTTCTCTTCGCGTTCTTTGCGGGCACGTTCGGAGCGCAGGTGGTCGATGCAGGTGGTCACCGCCACCCTGTGGAGCCAGCCGCCGATGGGGCTGCGCAGGCGTTCGGCGTGGCGGGTAAGAGTGAAGAAGCAGTCCTGCGTGGCGTCCTCCGCGTCCGCCCGGTTGCCCAGCATCCGCCGGCACACCGCGTACACCATGTGCTTGTGGCGCTCGATAAGCTCGCGGAACGCCTCCGCGTCCTGTTCCCGCGCGTAGCGCGCCAGCAGTGTCGCTTCCGATTCGGCCATCGACCCGGCCTCCGCATTCACCCTCTGTAATACCTTACGGAGTCCGCCCCCAGTATATCAGATCGCGAATCGGCTGCGGGGAAAGCGATCAGCCGGCCCGGGCGTCGTCAGCTTGCCAGGGGGACGGACTCGATGCTGTCGGCGGTGAGGGTTACGGCGCCGTGTTGTTCGTCCACGCGGCCCTCCACCCGGTAGCAGCCCGGGCCGTCGATACGGTCCCCGTACTCCTTGTATGTGTCGGGGAACATGACGGCCTCCACCACGCCGTTGCGGTCCTCCAGCGTGACGAACTTCATGAACTCGCCGTTTTTGGTGACCGCCCGCCGGGTGGTCACCAGCCAGCCGACGAACGCGATGCGCTCGCCGACGTGTTTCTCCAGGTCGAAGCTGGGGACGCCGCCCATCTGGTGGAATCGCCCGTCCCACGCGTCCAGCGGGTGGCCGGAGTGGCTGAAGCCGAGTATCTTCAGCTCCCACAGCACGCGCTCCGGCACGGGGTAGGGGGGCTGTTCCGGCACCTCCACCGGCTCCGGCGGCGGGGGCGCGGTTTCGCTGCCCGCCAGCAGGGGGGCGTTCTCCTCCGCCGCGCGGTTCGCCCGCGAGGTCGCCGTCGCCCCCTGTCGGCTCAGCACCCGCTCCAGCTTCATCATCAGGGTGGGGCGGGAGTGGCCCAGGGAATCGAACGCGCCGCTGAGCACCAGGTTCTCCAGCTCCTCCCGGCCGGGCCGGACCCGGCCGCAGATGCGGGCGTGGAAGTCCTCCAGCGACTCGTACGGCCTCCGCAGGCGTTCCTCCAGCGTGCGCCGGATGGTGCGCGCGGAGAGCGACCGGACGAACTCGAGGCCCGGCCGTATGCCGCCGTTCTCCGGCCGGCACTCGACCTCGCTGCGGTTCACGCAGGGCGGCAGTATCTCCACGTTGAACCGCCGCGCTTCGTCCAGGTAGGTGCGGTGGTCGTAGAAGCCGGCCTTGTTGGCCAGCACGGACGCCAGGAACTCGGCCGGGTAGTGGGCCTTCAGGTAGGACGCCTGGTAGGAGATGTGGCCGTAGGTGGTCGCGTGCGCCTTGCAGTAGGAGTAGGCGGCGAAGTCCTCCACCCGCCGCCAGATGTCCTCGGCCACGGAGCGCTCCACGCCCCGCCGGGCGGCGCCCCGCACGAAGCGGTCGCGGAACTGATGCAGCTTCTCCAGCGAGCGGTCCTTGGAGATGTGCTTGCGCAGCTCGTCCCCCTCGGCCAGCGAGAAGCCGGCCACCTCCTTCGCCACGCGCAGGATGTCCTCCTGGTAGAGCATGACGCCCCATGTGGTGCCCAGCGCCTTCTCCAGCAGGGGGGTGGGGTAGCTGACCGGCTCCTCCCCGCGGCGCCGCCGGATGAAGGCGTGCTTCATGCCGCTGCTGGACGGGCCCGGGCGGATCAGCGAGAGCGCCTGGATCAGGTCCATGATGGTCTCCGCATGCAGCATCTGCAAAAGCTGCCGCATGCCGGGCGACTCTATCTGGAAGCAGCCCATGGTGCGCCCGTGCCTGAGCAGCGTGGTGGTCTTGGGGTCGGGGTCGGGCAGGTTGTCCAGGTCGATCTCCACGCCCCGCTGCTCGCGGACGTTCCGGACGGCCTCGGCCACGATGGACAGCGAGCGCTGCCCCAGCAGGTCCATCTTCACCAGCCCGGTCAGCTCGATGCCGTCCATCTCGAACTGGGTCACCACGATGCCCTTGGTGCTGTTCTCCAGCGGGGTGTAGTGGGTGAGAGGTCGGTCGCCGATGACCAGCCCGCCCAGGTGGATGCCCGGGTGCCGCACGTAGCCGTCGATGCGCTGCGCGGTCCGCACCACCGTCCGCCAGGGCTCCCTGTCGATGGGGAAGCCGGCCATCTCGGGGAACTTCTCCATCGCCTCGTCGATGGCCTCCGCGCCGTAGTGGGGCAGCCGCTTGCTGTAGGCGTCTATCTCCTCCAGCGGCAGGCCCATCACCCGCGCCACGTCGCGGAAGGCCGACCGCGCCCGCAGTGTGCAGTGGGTGGACACCATCGCCACCCGCTCTTTGCCGTACTTACCATACACGTAGTCGATGACGTCGTCCCGGCGCCGCCAGCAGAAGTCGATGTCGATGTCCGGCACGTCCGTGCGGAACTCGTTCAGGAAGCGCTCGAACGGGAGGCCGAACTTCAGCGGGTCCACGGCGCTGATGCCCAGGCAGTAGGAGACGATGCTGTTGGCCGCCGAGCCGCGCCCCACGTGGGGGATGTCCTCCCGCTCGGCGAACGCCACGATGTCGCGCACCACCAGGAAGTAATGGCAGAAGTTGAGCTTGCCGATGACGTCCAGTTCCCGCTCCAGCCGGGCCTCGACCTCGGCCGACGGGTCGCCGTACCGCTGCCGGGCGCCGTCGAAGGCCACCTGCCGCAGCCGCTCGCAGGCGTCCACCCCCTCCGGCAGGTCGGCGCGAGGGAAGTGCAGGCTCTCGGTGTCCAGCTCCAGGCGGCAGGCCTCCGCGATGCGCGCGGTATTGCGCATGGCCTCGTCCCGGACGTCGGCCGGCAGCCGGGCGGCCACCTGCGCGGGCGACATGAAGAAGCTGCGCTCGCCCGCCGTCATGCGCTCCCGCTTGAGCAGCTCCTTCAGCATCATGTTCTCGCGGATGGCGCTGACCACGGCGTGCACGCGGCGGTCCTCGGGCCGGAGGAAGTTGACGTTGGCGGTGGCGGCCAGGGGGATGCCCAGCCGCTCGGCCACGTCCGCCGCTATCCCGCCGTCCCGGGCGGAGGGGCCGTCCTGACCGCGCAGGGCGGGGCAGCGTGTCTCGAAAGAGTGCGGGTCGTCGGCGCGCAGCTCCGCATAGAGGCGGCCGTCCGGCACGACGCCCTTCAGCCGGCGCAGCAGGGAGGGGGTGGCGGTCAGCACGAACAGCCCCTCCCCGTGTTCGGCCAGCGCGGCGACGACGTCGAAGGGTGCGTCCTGCCGTCCGGTGCCGGCCATGAACTCCGCGTAGTGCGATGTGCCGGCCAGCTTCCGCTCGCTCACGATGCGGCAGAGGTTGGAGTAGCCCGTCCGGTCGGCGGCCAGGCAGACGCACTGCTCGGCGCCGTGGACGATTTCCGCGCCGATGATGGGCCGGACGCCGGCCTCGCGGGCGGCGTGATAGAAGAACATGGTGCCGTAGAGCCCGTTGGTGTCGGTCAGCGCCACGGCCGGCATGCCGAACGCGGCCGCCTTACCGACCAGCTCCTGCACGGAGAAGGCCCCCTGCAGCAGGCTGTAGTTGGAGTGAACGTGCAGATGCGCGAAATCTATCGTGTCCATCGCTCCGCAACACCGTCTGGAGAACGTGTCTTGCCTCTACCCGCACTATACGCCCATATGCAGAACGGTTCAAGCGTATAGTTCGCTCCACAGGGCTGGAGCCCCCACGTGCCCGGCATTGCGGTGGAGAAAGGTGGCGGCACAGCCGGTGAACGTCATCCTGAGGCCAGTTCTACGGCTGGCCGAAGGATCTCCGACCCTGTGTGTCAGGAAGGGGGCCGCTGTTCCACGGTCCCAAGGCTGTGAAGTCGTGCCGCCCGCCGGACGGTGGGCTCATCCCCGTCCTCTGTCCGCTTCCCGTCGGGCGCGCCGGTGACTGGCCCTGGAGTGCGGCGGCTTGCCGCCGCCTTGTCATCGTGCCGGCTTGCCGGCACGCGGCGGGGCTTACCTCGCGGCTGTAATCCTTTATATCGAAACCGGAGACTTGTACCCGCTGCCGGAGACACAGCAGCAAGCAAAGCGGTGCCACGGCCCCGCACTCCGAAAGCTTCGCTATCACGTCTTGGCTATGCCGAAAAATCTGTCCACATCGCCCCGAGGCCCCTGAGTGAGCGACGCTGGAATGCAGCCGGCGATTCTACTGCAGCCCGTCTCCCTTCGCCTCACGGCTCGGCGCCCTTATATTCGTGCCGGTGTGTGCGTATAGACATAGGGAACCCTATCAGGGAGGAATCCATGGATGCGGAAGACGTCGACGCCGACGATACGCCCCGACGGCTGCCCGGGCTGTGGGTGATATGCGTGCTGTTCGGGCTGAGCGGCATGACCACGCTATCGCTTGTGTTCCTGGCCACGCCGGCCGGGATGGCGCTCTTCGGCGGCCTGGCCGTCGCTCATCTGGTGCTCGCCGTGGGACTGTGGCGGCGGTCTCGGTGGGCCTGGGGCGGGGCGCTCGGGCTTCTTGGCCTGGGCCTGATCTACTGGGGCGGCACGGCGCTCACGAACTGGCCCGACGGGGCCGGTGCGGCCGCCCTTCCGGTCGCCGTCACCCTGGGCATCATGGCCTATCTCTGGTTCCGGCGACAGCACTTCCGGGAGGGCGCCTCCCGCGCCCCGTATGGCACCGTCCGAGCGGCGGTTGCCGCGGGCATGGTGCTGTTCTGGGGCGTGGCGCTGACACTCTGGGCCACGGTAGACGACCCCCGCAGGGATTTCCCCGCTTTGCAGGTTGACACGGCGCCCCCGCCGCCCGGGGAAAATGCGTTTTTCGTCATCGAGAGGATGCGGGCCATCGCACCCGAGGAAAAGGAGGTCACGGACGAGGACGGCCAATGGGGAACCAACGGTGCGAACGAACTGAGCTTTCTGCTGGAGCATGCCCCCGGCCGCGGCGGGCCGGTCCCGGAGGATTGGGAAGTGCGTGCGGAACGGCTGCTGGCCGCCCACGCAGAGGTCCTTGAACTTGTCGACGACGCGCTGGCACACGGGCAGCTATCGCAGCCAGGCCCTCCCACGGGCATCGAGGCGACCGAGGCCGCCATGCCCTGGCTTGAGTTCAGCCGCCGGACGGGGCGTCTTCTCAGCCTATCGTGCGAACTGCATCTTCTCCGGGCAGAGACAGAAGCGGCGATGGAGGACGCCGACAGAGGGGTACGGCTTGGCCTGCTGTACCTGCGCCGTCCGGACGCGTTAGTGGACCATCTTGTGGGCATGTCTATCTACAAGGGCAGCCTGTGGCAGCTCAGGGAGGTCGTTGCGCGGACGCGCGACGTCTCCATCTTACGTGAGTACTCGCTGAACGGGGCCCCGGAAAAAGAGCTGAGGGCCGGTGTGCGGCACGCCCTCGCCAGCGAGTTCCATCGTATGATGAAGATCGTCGAGGACCTCCATGAGTCCACGATTCCCGAAGTGCAGGCCCTCGCGGCCGGAGAGGAGGGGCCAGAAGGGGGCACACAGTTCATCCGGCGGGTTCCGTTCGTCAAGCCCGGCATGACCCACAACCTGGCGGGCCGCTTCTTCTCGTCGCTCGTGGAGGAGACGCAAAGGTACGATCCCCCGGTGCCGGACCCTGAGTGGCAGGCCTACGGCGTCCGAGAACTTGCCGACACGGTGGGGTGGATTCATGTTGTGCGCAATCCGATCGGAGACGTAATTCTGGCCATGACGTTTCCAGCATGCGCAAGGGCGGTGGAAATGCATTTCGAAGCGGTCGCGGCCTTTCGCCTGACGCGTATCCACCTGGCATTGCGGACCCACCAGTTGGAGCACGGGGAGATGCCGGAGGTATTGGACGCGCTCGCGCCGGAGTATCTGGATGAGGTGCCCGTGGACCCCTTCACGCGTGAGCCCTTCGTTTACGAGCCGGATGCCGACCCGCCGCACGTGCGCTCCGCGGGCCCCGACCGGGAGCGCGGCAAGTCGCGAATGGAGGGCGGCGACGACATCGTGGTGGAACTGGGTTTTGCCGGCGAGCGGGAATGACGGCGGCTGACCGGGCGGCGACGTGTCTAAGGCGTGCGGCGGGACCGGTTGCGAGCCGGGGCTGCATATTGTAGCTTTCATGCGGCAGTTGCTGGGCGTTTCACTCCTACTTCAGGGACGGGAGGCGGCAGATGAGGACGCTGAGGAAGGGAGGCATATTTCTGGTTCTTGTGGTTTTCGTGCTGCTCGCAACACAAGCCACTGGTGCGCAGGATGCAGAGGCCCCGGCGCCGGAGACCCCCACGGTCGAGGAGATCTTCGCGCAAGTTTCGGAAACGCTGGCCGGGGTGCAGTCACTCAAGATTCAGGGGCAGGTCAGCGCGCGCATGCCGGGGCAGCAGCAGTTCCCACCCCAGAGGATTCCCGTAACGTATGTCTTTGCGCCGGGGCCGAAGATTGCGCTGCAGACACCTTTCGTGGAAATGTACCTTGATGACGCCAAGGTTATCAGCTACATCCCGATGGTCAACCAATATCAGGTGCAGGAAGTCCCCGTCTTGGACAGCGAGGAGCAAACCCCGGATGAGGAGGCCCTGCGGGAGTTCGTTCACTCCACCGGGGACCTGGAGCAGCTCGTCGAACAGGGGCGCGACGCGTTAGAAGCGCTGAAGGACGCCACCACCGTTAGCGGGCAGGAGACCGTGGAGGGCCAGGAAGGCTGGGTCGTCGAAGGAACCTTCCGCCTGCCTCTGCCCGAGACGGACGGCGTTCTGCTTCCCTTCAGTATCTGGCATCGCAAGAGCAATGGGTTGCCCATCCGGGTGTCCGTGGACTGGGACGCTCTGATGCGGCACATTATGGACCAGATGCCTCAGGGGCAAGCGCCTTCGATACCGGCGGAGATGCGAACTGTACTCACCTTCTCGAGAATCGACCTCGACCCCGATCTGCCCGAGGATACATTCACCTTTGAGCCTCCGGCGGGCGCGCGTCAGGTTCAGGGGTTTGGCCCCGGTGCCGGTGGCGGACCGCAGCCCTCCGAGCTGAGCGGCAAGCCCGCCCCGGGTTTTACCGCTGAGACCCTGGACGGCGAGGAGATAACCCTCTCGGAACTGAAGGGTAAGGCCGTGGTGCTCGACTTCTGGGCGAGCTGGTGCGGGCCCTGCATGATGGAACTGCCGCACATCCAGGAGTTCTGGACGGAGGTCAAGGACAGGGACGTCGTGGTGCTGGGGATAAACGGCGATTCCGACGAGTCCGACGCCCGAGGGGCGGTGGGGGACAAGGGCCTGACCTTCCCGATCGTCCACGATCGGGACGATGCGATAAGCGACGCCTATGCCGTCTCGGCCATTCCGTGCCTGGTCCTCATCGGACCGGACGGCAAGGTCATCGGCCGCCACGTGGGCTTCGACCCTGACATCAAGGAAGTGCTCAGGAAGGATGTCGAGCAGGCGCTGAAGGATGACGAGGAGGAACCGGCCGCAACGGGGGAAGCGGAACCCGCGGCGCCGGAAGACGCCGAGACGGCCCCATCGTCCGTGGAGTGACCCCCGCCGTCCCCCCGCTCCCTGGCGTAAAGCGCGGGCAGTCCCACTCCGCTACGGGTGTGAGGAGACGGCACCCCCGGCTCGTAGTCGGCCCCTTCAGGGGCCGCTGCCGGGTCGCTCGGCGCGGGCGTGCCTCAATCCCGGCGGCCGAAGATGGCCGACAGCGCCGCCAGGCAGACGCCTCCCAGGCCGAGGCCGCAGAGGTAGAACAGCCCGCGGCTCAGCACGGTGACCGCGGCGGCCGTGCGGCTGTCCAGTCCGAAGGCGGCGCAGAGTCCGAGCATGGCTGCCTCCATGAAGCCCGCGCCGCCCGGGGACATCGAGATGTCCCCGAAGAAAGTCGATATCGTCACGATGACCAGGACCCGAGGGAAGCTGATGTCCGCCCCCAGCGCGGCGAACAGCACGTGGTGGGCCAGACAGACGAGCAGCCACGAGACCACGCTGAGGGTGAAGACCAGCGCAAGCGCACGCGGACTGCCGGCCGCCCGGATGGCCGGATTCACCAGGTTGTCCAGCTTGCCTATGGCATACTCCTCAAAGTGCTCGTAGGTGGGGAACCTCCGCCGGATGAACTTCATCAGACGCCCCTCGTAGAGTACCGGCAGGAGCTTGCCCAGAAGGCCCGACCGCACGCCGATCTGGTGGCGCAGCAGCACGCCGCTGACGACGGCGACCACGATGAGGAGAACGATGCCCGCCAGCACCACTTTGTAGGGCATCGCCAGTGGCACGAAGATGACCACGAAGAAGACGGACAGTATGAGGAATCCCAGGAAGACCGTGGCGTAGGCCAGCTTATCGGCCAGGACGGTGCCCAGGTAGCGGCTTTTCTCTCCGCCGAAGATGCGGCTCATGTAGTAGGCCCTGACGGGCTCGCCGCCTACCCGCGCCCCGGGCGTGATGATGTTGACGAAGACGCCGGCCATATACACCGGGAAGACCGTGAGCATGTTCATACCCGCCGCGGGCCGCAGGAAGTGCAGCCACCTCAGACACCACAGGAGGAACACCGTCAGAAAAAGCAACACGGCACTGGTAATGGGGAGGGGCGGGATGTGGCTGATGGCGCGCAGTATGTTCAGGAAACCGATGCGGCGAAACACCAGGAAAAGCAGCAGGACCACCAGGAGCAGAGCGAACAGCCGAACCGCGTGCCATGTGCTCCGTCTGGTGATCATCAGTCGGTCTCCCCCCGCCGCAGCCGGGACAGGCGATAGGCGTAGGCCAGCGAGACGCGGGTGAGCTGCAGGTTGTCGCGCAGCCGGATGCTGCTCTCGGCCCTGCCGTAGGGGCAGGGGACTTCGACCTCGGCGATGCGGTATTCCCGACCGCGCTCGGCGGCCAGCCGGCCGACCAGAAGGATGGCGGTGTGCTCCAGGCTGTAGCGACCCGTCTCGGGGAGGTGATCGGCCAGGTAAGCCGCTACCTCACGGGTGTAGAGACGAAAGCCGCTTTGTATGTCGTGGACCGGCAGACCGGCGAGTATCTGGTAGGGGGCGTTGGCCAGCGCGTTGGCCAGGCGACGTATGAACGGCATCTCGACCTGGGATCGGCGTCCGATGACGACGTCGTACGCCCCCACGTGGCGGCAGTGCCCCGCCAGGAGCGCCGGGTCGGTCTGCATGTCGGCGTCGAGGACGGCCACGGCGCGGATGTCGTCGCGGTTCACGATGGCCTGCAAGCCGTGTTTGACGGCCGCCTGTTTACCCTGGTTCACCCCGTGGTGCAGGGCTTCGACGCGCTCGTCGCGGGCCAGGCGGTCCAGTATCTCGGGAGTCGAGTCGGTGGAGCAGTCGTTCACGGCCACGACGCGTCCGACCCCTACGCCGAGGGCGGCCCGAACGACCTGTTCCAGGTGCCGCTCTTCGTTGTAGGCCGGCAGCACGACCCCCACGCGGTCCATACGCTCGAAGGGGGGCGTGCGCGGCGCTTGTTCCACCCTCAGGATCATGCGGTGGTTTCCGCATAGACCTCTTCGGCGGCATCGATGCCCTCGGGGACGACATCGGCCCCCTCGGCCGCGAGGATGTCCTCCAGGGCGCCAAGCAGCCGAATGACGTTCTGTCGCGTGGACGAGGAGCCCATCAGGCCGATGCGCCACACCTGCCCGGCCAGCGGCCCCAGCCCGCCGCCGATCTCGATATTGTAGTCCCGGAGCAGCGTCTGGCGGACCACGCTGTCATCCACGCCGTCCGGAATCTGCACGGCATTGAGCATAGGAAGGCGGTATTCCTCGTCGACGAGCATGGACAGGCCCATGGCCTCAATGCCCGCCACGAGGGCCCTGTGGTTGAGCCGGTGCCGCTCGAAGCGGGCCTCGAGGCCCTCCTCGAGGACAACCTTCAGCGCCTGGTTGAGGGCGTAGATCATGGAGATGGGCGCGGTGTGGTGGTAGCTGCGTTCGCTGCCCCAGTAGTTCTTGACCATGCTCATGTCCAGGTACCAGCTCGGCACTTTGGTGGCGCGGCTCTCGAGGGTGTCCAGAGCCCGCGTGCTGAACGAGATGGGCGCCAGCCCGGGCGGGCAGCTCAGGCACTTCTGGGTGCCGCTGTAGACGGCGTCAATGCCCCACTCGTCCGTCTCGACGGGGCAGCCGCCCAGGGACGTCACCGCGTCCACCAGCAGGAGGGCACCGGCTTCGTGCACGATACGGCTGATCTCTTCGAGCGGCTGCAGCACGCCGGTGGACGTTTCCGCGTGCACGATGGTCACGACCTTCGGGTTCGTCTGCTGCACGGCGCTTGCGACATCCTCGGAGTCGAACGGCTTGCCCCACTCGGCCTCGATCGCGTGCAGTTCACCGTTCAGCCGTCCGACAATGTCCGCCATGCGGGTGCCGAACACTCCGTTGATGCAGACCAGCACGGAGTCGCCGGGCTCTATCAGGTTGCACAGGCACGTCTCCATGCCGGCGCTGCCGGTGCCGGAGACGGGAAAGGTGAGTCGGTTCGCGGTTTTCATCACACCGCGCAGCAGGTCCTGCGTCTCGTCCATTATCTCCAGGAAGTCCGGGTCCAGATGCCCCAGCAGTGGCTGAGACATGGCCCGCAGCACGCTGGGATCGCAGTTGCTCGGGCCGGGGCCCATCAGGATTCTCTTCGGTTCGGTCGCATCGGTCACGGCGTGTCTCCTCTGGGGTTCTGTTCGGCGTCGAGGGTTTTGTACACGGTGCGCGTGGCGCGGGGCAGGTCGGCCACGTCGAAGGGCGGCTCGAACTGGTCTGTCAGCCGGCAGTTGGCCTCCACCTCCTCCGGCCATCGCATGCCGACGTTAGCGACCTGCACGCGGGAGTCTGCCAGCACGTACTTGAGGCAGGTCTCATAGAGGTCGCATCCTTCGGCGAGTTCCGGCAGCAATCTGCCGGCAAGATAGTGCAGGATGCCGGAGGTCAACGGCCGCATGACAGTCACCCCGACGTTCTGCTGCCGCGCTTCACCGAGGATATGGTGGGCCGCCGACTGGTAGATCAGGTTGTAACGAATCTGGATCACATCCAGCAGTCCGGTCCGCATCAGGCGGCGCAGGGTGATCGGCTCCTCGGTGGTTGCGCCGATGAAGCGAAGCTTGCCCCGTTCCCGCAGCCGCAGCAGCGCGTCCATCGGCCCGTTCTCCACGATCCGGCGGGTCACCTCCTCGTCGTAAACCCCGCCGTGGAACTGGACCAGGTCCACGCAGTCGCAGCCCAGCCGCTCAAGGGATCCGTGCACAGCCTCTGTTACCTCCTCGGCGCTTTGACGGTGGAGCCCCACCTTGGTTGCGATGAACACCTCGTCGCGCCGGCCTTCGAGGGCCTCTCCGATGATGCGCTCGCTGTGCCCGTCGCCGTATCCCTCCGCGGTGTCCACGTAGTTGATGCCGAGGTCCAGCGCCCGGCGCACGGTGCGCACACCGGCGGCGCGTCCTTCGGTGCTGTAGGGGTCCCAGCCGCGCGACAAGTTGCGGGCCGAGAGAGGGAAGCCCCCGAACCCGATCCGCGAGACGCGCTCCCCGGTTCTGCCCAGCGTGACGTACTTCATGCTGCCGCCTCGGAAAGGTGGTGAGTCTCCGCGATTGTAACAGCGGGGACGGCGCCATGTAAAACGGCACAGGCACCCCTATAATGCCTTTCAGACACTTCGGGAGGCACCTCATGGGCCGCATCGAGATCGACGGGAGTCACATGGAGGGCGGCGGGCAGATTCTGCGGACCGCCCTCGGCCTGTCCGCCGCCACCGGAACGCCCGTGCGCATCCACAGTATCCGGAAAGGGCGCTCGAACCCCGGGCTCGCGGCGCAGCATCTGGCCGGGGTGAGAGCCGTCGCGCAGACCTGCAGTGCGGAGATGGAAGGGGCCAGCTTGCGTTCCACGGAACTGGAGTTCTCCCCCGGACCGCTCGAGCCGCCGGACACCATCACGGCGGAGGTCGGCACCGCGGGCTCCGTCACCCTGGTCCTGCAGGGGTTGATGATAGCCCTGGCGGCCGCCGGGCGGACCGTGGAGCTGAACGTGACCGGCGGGACCCACGTCAGGTGGTCGCCCACCACCGACTACTTCCGTCAGGTATTCGCCTGGCACGGTGGGCGGGTGGGCCTGGGTGTCGTCACGCTCGACGAGCAGCCGGGCTTCTATCCGAAGGGCGGGGGCCGCATTCGGCTGGAGGTGCAGCCGGGCGACCTTGCGCCCATCGACCTTCGCACGCGGGGGGAACTGCGCGCCGTCACCGTGCGGAGCCTGGCTCATGAGCAACTCAGGGACGCCCGCGTGGCCGAGCGGCAGGTCGAGGGCGTCCGCGAGGTCCTGGAACCGGACCGGGAGAGGGCCGAGTACTGCAAGGCGCCTTCGGTCGGTACCGCCGTGCTGGCTACCGCCGAATACGACAATTGCCGCCTCGGCGCCTCCGCGCTGGGAGAGCGGGGCAGGCCATCGGAGGCCGTCGGCGCCGAGGCGGGGGCGCGGCTGAGGGCCGCGATGGAGAGCGGCGGCTGCCTGGACCGGCACATGGCCGACCAGATTCTGCCATACCTGGCGCTGGCCGGCGGGGAGTCCTGCGTCCGGGTCGAAGAGGTCACCGGCCACTGCCGCACCAACATCTGGGTCATCGAGCAGTTCCTGCCGGTCCACTTCGAGGTGGACGAGGGGCTCGGCCTCATCACGTGCCGCTGAGGGTCATTCGCAGAAGACGCGGACCGTGTCGCCGTCGCTGCTTTCGACGTCCACGGTAAGTTCGGCGAGCGCTTCCACCAGTTCGTCCGCGTTCATGCTGCTCATGTCGGACAGGTCCACGCCGTGCTTGCTCAACTCCTCCCGGGCCTGCTCGGGCAGCAGGGCGCCCATCTTGATGCCGGTGCGGATAAGCGCCATCGGCACGCGTACGTTCACGTTGTCGCCATCATGCGACTCGACGACCACCCGCAGGTACTTCGGCGCGCCGGGTTTGCCTTCCGCGGCCTGCGGCGGCCCGCTTGCCCGGGCTTCATCTTCTCCCGTTGGGCGACCCGTGGCCGCGCCGCCACCCAGTTTGTCGAGCAGTCGCTCGGCTTCGGCGGCGGATATCTTGCCGTCCGCCAGCATGTCCAGCACCTTCTTGTGGTTCTCGTCCATCGGTTCGGCTCCTTTCGGTTCGGCAGGTTTACTCACCAGCAGCGGACGTAAACGCGCGTCCCGTCCGCACTCCTCACGTCTATGCGCAGCCCGCGCGCCGCCGCCAGCAGGCGCCAGGCCACCAGGGGCAGAACGGCGCGCTGGCGCGCCGTCGTCCCCTCCAGCCTGACCATAGGCAGAATGACGATTGCCAGCACCAGGGCGATGGGCAGCAGCGGCCACAGCAACAGGACCGGAAGTGGCATAGGCTTGCCGGCTATCCCGACCACGATGAGCGCGGGAGGAATCATGCCTCCTCCAGCATGTCGAGGGCCTCCTCGACCGTGATCTCGCCGCGCTCGAGGCGGGCCAGGACGGTGCCGGGTTCGTCCGGCCCCCGGAACGGCTCGTCCAGTTTGGCGCCTATGTCGTTCAGGCGCTTCTTCACCGTGGGGTAACTGATATCGAACAGTTCCTCCATCCTCTTGATGTTGCCGTGCACGCGGACGAAGGCCGTCACGAAGGCCTGTTCCTGCAGGGACAGGCGGGCCAGCGGGGGCAGCTCGAAGTGTCCCTCGACCGTCACATCGCAGTGGGGGCACGCGTACCGGACGATCTCCATCCGCCTGCCGCACTGCGGGCACGTTACTTCCGCATGGTCCATAGAAGCCTCCTTTTATTTATGTATCATACACGGAACCTTAGATATGTCAAGAGGCGACTTGAGAAAATGGATAACATGGCAGGTCAGGGTGCGGGGCGGCCGACGTGCCGCGCTGGCTGCCGTCCGGGCCGCCGGTACGTGAAAAGGCCCGCCGTGCGGCGGGCCCCGGGTGGTACGCTATGGGAGCGGAGACATCAGAGGCGGTCGGCTATGCGGTCCCAGTTCTCCTGCTGCCAGCGGTAGTAGTCGATCCGCTCCAGCTTCGCGGCGGCCGCTTCGTCCACGATAGCGATGGTGCGCGAGTGCATCTGCAGGGCGCTGGCGGTGACCATCGATGTGATGGGCCCCTCGATCGCGGCCTGCGCGGCCTCGGCCTTGTTCTCGCCGCTGATCAGCAGCAGGCAGCGCCGGGCGTGCATTATACTGCCGATCCCCATCGTGACGGCGAACCGCGGCACGTCGTCCGGGCTGTCGAAGAAGCGCGAGTTGTCCTCGATGGTCTCGCGGGTCAGAGCGGCCACGTGGGTGGGGGAGTGCAGGGCGGTGCCCGGTTCATTGAAGGCGATGTGGCCGTCACGGCCGATGCCCAGCACCTGCAGGTCGATGCCGCCGGCGTCGAGAATCATCTGCTCGTAGCGGTCGCACTCGTCGCTGAGGCACTCGGCCTGACCGTTGGGCACGTGGGTGCTGGCCTTGTCGATGTTGATGTGGTCGAAGAGCTTATCGTTCATGAAGTAACGATAGCTCTGCGGGTGGCGGGGCGAGAGATCGACGTACTCGTCCAGATTGAACGTGGTCACACGTGAGAAGTCGAGCCCGTCCTCACGATGAGCCTCGATCATGCGGGCGTAGAGTCCCTCCGGCGTGCTGCCCGTGGCCAGTCCCAGCACGACGTCCGGCCGGCGGCGGACGGCCTCGTTGACGATCTCGGCGGCGCGATCGCTCATGTCCTCGTAGTCGGCGGCGATGACGACCTGCATGGTGTTCTCCTCCGGCTGAAGTGGGGCGTTCTCGGCGAAGGCTACTCGCCCTCTTCCTCTTCGATGTATTCGGCAATGAAGTCCACGGCGCCGCCGACGCTCTGCACCTGCAGGGCGGCGTCTTCGTCCATTTCGATGTCGAACTCCTCCTCGAAGGCAGCCACCAGCTCCACGCTCTGGATCGATTCCGCGCCCAGATCCTCGATAAACCGCGAACCCGGGGTGATATCGGCAATTCTCACGCCGAGCACATCGCTGACGACTTCGCACACGCGTTCCAGCACTTCGTCCCTGTCAACCATGTCTTCCCTTTCCGAAAGAGCTTCATCCGAAGGCTTTGCGCCTGTCTCGTTTGACTTTCTCCATCTTATCTTCCTTGGTCAGCTCCTCGGTGTGCTCGATGAGCTTGACCATGGCGTCGGTCAGCTCGACGCCGCGGCGGCTCATGGCCGCCCGCGCGGTGTCCAGCGCGTAGGAGCGCCCCAGTCCTTTGCTGATGCGCCCGTTCAGGTACCACGCGAACGACGGTATGTACTTCGGCAGCACCCCGGAGCCGCCGACGAGGTTGCACATTATGCCGATCACCGAACCGGTGTTCAACATGGTGCCGATGCTCGTCTTGGTGTGATCGCCGATGAAGGAGCCGACCTTCATCGAGCCGGTGTCCACCGGTTGACCCTTCTGGTAGATGCTGACCGTGCTGTAGTCGTTTTTCAGATCGCTGTTGGTCGTGAGGGCGCCCAGGTTGACCCACTCGCAGACGTAGGCGTGGCCCAGAAACCCGGTGTGGTACTTGTTGGCGTAGCCGTGGATGATGCTCTCTTCCACTTCTCCGCCCACACGGCAGACCGGTCCGACCGTGGTGCCCTCGCGGATGCGCGCCTCGAAGAGCTGCGAGTCCCGTCCGATGAAAGCCGGGCCGTGGATGCTGGAATGGGCGTGGACGACCGCACCGTCCTCGATGGCGACGGGGCCCTCGCGGCAGTCGATGAAAGTGCAGGGCTGCACCTCGGCGCTTTCCGCCACGTAGAGATCGCCCTGCTCTCCATACACTGCGACACCCTCAGGCGGCGTCGTGCCGGCGCGCTCCCCATAGTGGAGCTGGAAATCGGCCTCGAGCTGGGCCGGGTTGTGCTCTATCAGGTCCCAGGGGTTCTTGATGAGGATATCTTCGGTCGTCTCCCCGCGCAGCTCGTCGGCGGCGCGTGAGGCGAGTTCGGCGGCGGACTCCGCCTCCAGTTCGCGCACGGTGTCGGGCTCGAGGTAGGCCCATATGAAGTCTTCGTTTTCCGTGGCGGCCAGCTTCTCCTGGTCGGCGTAGGAGGCCGGTTCACCGGTGAGTATGGCGCCGGCAGCGGTCAGCAGGACGGAGTCGTCGGGTTCCAGCCTTTCGGGGTTGTTTATGGCGCCGGCCCCGTAATCGTCGCGAGCCACTTCGACCAGTGCGTCGCGCACTTCCAGGTGGAGTTCGCAGTCGGGGAACTTCTCCTGCACCTTCTGTCGCAAGGTCAGGGCGCCGCATCGCAGGTCGAAGACGGGTCGCAGGTAGGTGAGCGGGTAGAGCAGGTCGAAATCCGCCTGCTCGAACATGACTATCTTCATGGCTGATGTGGCCTTCACAGAGGATAGTTCGGGAACGGGTGCGGAGTCCGGTCAGGCAACCGGCCACAGCTACATGATGGACGTGCGGACGACGGGCGTCAAGGGAAGGACGGGTGTTCGCGCGGTCCTCGGTGACGGGGAAAAAAGAAACCTGTCGGTGACGGTCGTCTCGGCCGTCGCCGACAGGTTGGATGCAACATGTTGGGAACGCGGCTCAGTACTTGTACGGCGGGAAGGTCAGCTCGTAGGCGGCGTTCGGTTCGTCCAGGCCCCAGAACCAGTCCCAGTCGTCGGACATGCGCGTGCGGTCCTCCTGGACGCTCTGGATGCGGTACCGGTTGCGCTCCTCGGTGAAGTAATTGCGGCATCCCATGGCGACACTCAGTGCGGCCAGCACAACCAGACACACGACCACGGTGAGGCGGCGATCCCTCATCGGCTCATTCTCCCTGTTAAAGCGAGCCCATCTCCCAAGATTTCCCTAAACTATATTGACTGCCCGTGCTCATGTCAAACGAAAAAAGGGTGCTCTAACTCCGTAACTGCCCGGCTGACGCAAACGCCGTCGTCGCGGTTCTGCCCGGTCACCATCGGACTATCCCTCGTCGGCGACCGTTTCGTCGGGCTCCAGGCCCAGCGAGTCATAGAGCCGCCGGCGGGTCTTCATGTCGCTCCGGTGCTCGCGGTTGGCATAGCGAGCCACCTCCATCGCGGCATCGCGCGGCACCACGATGACGCCGTCGCCGTCCGCGACCACGACATCCCCGGGGTGGACGGCCACGCCGCCGATGTCCACGGGGCACTGCATGTCGTCGAACTGCAGCCGCATCTGCACCATCGGCTGCACGCAGCGGGGTGTCCAGAAGGGCACCTCCTGGCGGATGACCTCGTCGGTGTCGCGGCAGCCGCCGTTGCTCACGTAGCCGACCACTCCCTTCTTGATTCCGCCCAGGGTATTGGCCGACCCCATCAGGCCGACGGGCAGCTCGCTCTGGTCGATCATGGCGAAGTCGCCCGGCTCGATGCCGTCCATCCACGGGTAAGGGCAGATCTCGCTGTAATACCACCCGACGAACTCGTCCCAGTAGGCGTCGCCCGTCCGGGTGGGCATGGGACCGTTGTACTGCACGTAGCGCGCGGTGCGGGCGATGCCGTGGACGCGGGTGCGCCAGAGCGGACGGATCTCGGGCGCGACGCTGCCCGTCCAGAACAGGCCCATCGTGTCCATGCCGTCGCGCACGTCGCAGACGCGCACGTCCTTGTAGGCTTCCAGCAGTTCCTCGCGTGATGCGTCGGCCATAGGGTGCGGCTCCGTTGCGTCAGAGTGCGGCTGGCTGAGGGTAACAACGCCGCCCGCGCGGCGGAGGCGCATTAGAGCAGATGGACGGGCGGGATACAAGGACGAAGAGACGCGACGGACTCCCAGTCGGCGGGCCGTCCCGAGCGTCCGCGCGTTGACCCGGCTCGGGGCGGGCTGACGCCGTCTGCTTCCTGAATGGTGGGCAGGCAGCGCTTGACTGCTCGGGTATCGAAGGGCAGGCGACGCTACGCCGGTTGGACGCGGCTGACAGCTCCCGGCATGAGCCGCAGGCCGTTGATGCGGGCTCGGCCCTCCGGCTGTCGGCGGCGGAGCAACATCAGAAGGTGATCTCGTAGTAGATGGCCCTGTCGCGGCGGCCGTCTATGCTGAAGGAGTCGCCGTCAACCGGCACGCTGCGCACCGGGGCCACGCCGTCGTGATCGAGGGCCGAAACACGCGCCACAGAACGGCCCAGGGAGATTTTCGCCTCAACCGGCTCCATCAGGATGGGGCCGTGGCCGACCTCGCGTAGTTTCGTCATGGAGGGTTCGTATTCCATGCCCGTGTTGCGGGCGCGGGCGACCACCGTCAGAAGGAGTCGGTCGGCCTCGGCGATGCTTTTGTCGCGCTCCAGACTGGTGATCCAGAGGACGGCGAAGTCGGTCTTCAGGTCTATTTCGACCTGGCCCAGCTTGAACGAGCGCCCGCCCGCGTGGCCGACCACGGCTTTGGTGCCGGGCGTGTCCACGGTGAAGAAGCCTTTCCCCTCGCGCGACCAGCGGAGCTGGCCGGTGTTGGAGGTGATGGCGTCCTCACCGACGTACCGGTCGATCTGGACGGGTTCGGTCGGCTCGAACTCCTCTGTGAACTCGACCTGCACCTTGCCGACGGCCAGCGCCTCCGGCGGTACGGGTCCTTCGAAGACCTTGATGTCGCCTTCCTGCCGCACGTCCTCGGTGAAGCCGACCTTCCCCTCCGCCAAACTCTCCAGATTCACCTTGCGGCGGTTTAGGGCGGGCGCCTCGGTAAGGTCGCCCCGGTAGAGCATGCGCGCGATGGCCGGGTACTGGCCGATCTGAGTCGGGCTGTCCAGGTTGTACACATGGGGGTTGCTCAGTCCGCTGTAGCGCTGCAGGCGCCGGCGTCTGGCCTCGTCCACGCCGTAGGCATCCTCACCGCTGTTGCCGTAGCCGCCCTTGGAGGCGAAGTGATAGGAGGCGTCCCAGCCTTGCAGCCCCATGCCGTAGGTGGCCACGATGGGCGGGCCTTCCGCGACCCACTCGTTGGGGACCTTCGAGATCCATTCGGAGAGAGCGAACGGGCGTCCCATCACCTGCTGCTTGCCGGTGCTGAGCATGTGCCCGCCGGGGTTGCCGAGCATGCTCTCGTTGGTGAAGGTGTACTGCGTGCCCAGCCGGTGTCCACCCCCGCCGAAGTAGTTGTGCCGGTCGATGAAGCCCACGCTGTAGTCGGCGTGCAGGTTGTAGAAGTGAGAGACGCCGCCGCCGGCCTGCCAGCAGGAGCCCACGATGGGCCCGCGGTAGCCGGTCTCGCGGATGGCCTCGACGAACCGGTTGTAGAAGTCCATCTGGGTCTCGTAGAGGAAGCGGGCCGTATCGAGCATGCGCTTCTCGGTGCCCTGCTGCCGCGCGGCCGCCAGGCCGTCCTCCCCGAAGTACCAATGGTGACAGATGGGATAGATGTTATCTTTGTCCAGATGCTCGCCTTCCTGGAAGTGCGGATAGGCATTGATGGCTTTCTCACCCCAGGCTTCCACCAGACCTTCGTGGTCCCCGTACCTCTCCCGCAGCCAGTCGGAGAACAACTTGCAGAGGTAGCGCTTGTAGGTGGGGCATTTTAGCGTCGCCTTCTGCGTTGGCCCGAAGAAGATGTCGTCCTCGTTCTGCAGTTCGATGAAGTTGAGGGCGGGGTCTTCCGCGTAGCGCAGGCCGGTGTAGGGGTTGCGATGGTTGAGCATGTTGACCGTCAGGTCGATGTGGAGGTCCTGCAGGTCCTTCGCGTAGTTGACGATGCCGTAGGTGCTGCCGCCGGTGTTCTGCTCCAGTTCTTCGTAGGCGAGCAGGCGGTCGCGGTCGCCGGGGCGGATCCTGTGCCCGTAGATGTGTGACCACCCGTAATAGACGCCCTTGTCCCGGAGGCGGGCGCAGTAATAGTCGATGCGGTCCCACGCGTCGTCCTTCAGGCGGGTGGAGACGCGGTCGTCTTTGCACGGATTGGTGAACTTGTGCAGGCGGACGGCGTTCACGCCGTAACGGGAGTACCAGGCGGCGCGCTGACGGGCGGCCTCGTGGTTCGGCGCACACCCTCCGCTCCCGTTGTTGACGCCCCAGAAGACGACCGGGGTGCCGTCTTCGAAGCTGAAACCGTCGCCGTCTATCTGGACGTAGCCGTGCTTGCCGGCGGGCGCGTCCAGCCAGTCGGCCATGCCGACCACGCCGGGCTCCGTCGCGTTCGTGGGCTCAAAGGGGAACCATCCGTCTTCCTGCGTTATGACCGTCTGCGCACCGGCCGGCGTCGATACTCCCGCCAGTGTCAGAGCTGCCAGTGCCAGTGCAAACGTTGCATAGCCGGGTGCCGCGCGCATACGTCTTCTCCTGCACAAAAAACTGTCGGACGCCCTGCGGAGGTGTCGGGGCCGGGTCACGTGGCGACCCGCACACAGGGCACTGTATCCCGGATGCCCGCCCGCTTCAAGCCGCGGGTTGCCGGCGGCACAGAGGGCCTCTATTTGCCTTCTTTGGCGTGGCGGTCAGCCAGGGAATCGGCGTGGGCGTTTTCTTCGCGCCGGACGTGTTGGATCGACCATTCGTCGAAGCGTTTCAGCAGGGCCTTCGCCTCGGCATGCAGGGGCTGGAGCCCGGCGTTCTTGACCTTGTACCGCCCGTTGATCTGGCGGACCATGAGCTGGCTGTCCGATTGCACGGCAATGCGCCGCACGCCCAGTTCGAGGGCCTGCTGGAGGCCGGCGATGAGGGCCCGGTATTCGGCCACGTTGTTGGTTGCCTCGCCGATGGGGCGTCCCCAGGCCAGCACTTCACGCCCGTCCGGGGTCTCGAGGACCATGCCGATGCCGGCCGGGCCGGGGTTGCCCTTGGAGGCGCCGTCGCAGTGCAGGACGGCCTCACCCCCGGCAATCTCGTCGGCCAGGTCCTCCTCCGGCTCCGGCGTCAGGCTCTGACGTAGTTCGCGAAAGAGAAGGTCCACCTCGTCGCGTTCGGCGTCCGGCAGCAACTCGTAGAGACGGTCCCATTGTATGGACTCGTAGATGGCTTTCAGCACCTTGAGCTTGTCCATGCTTACTCCGGTTCGAAACGGTACGTGACAGGGCCGAAGGCGTAAGCGCCCGGGCTGGTGTCCGCAAAGATGTCCGGTTCCAGGTCAGTGGCCTCGAGGTAGGCTTCGGCGATCCCGCGCACGGTCGGTTCGGCCTCCGCGTCGGCCAGGATGGCGACCGTGCCGCCGGAGCCGCCGCCGGTTATCTTGGCCCCGTAGAGGCCATGCTCCGGTCCCCGCTCCCTGACGAGTCGCACGATGAGGTCCGTTTCCGCGCATCCCAGTCCGCAGTTTTCGCCGTAGGACCAGTGGCTGGCGTACATCAGGCCGCCCGCCTCGATGAGCGCGGTTCGGTCTCCGGCGCGGGCCCGGTCCATGCACGCGATGAACGCCTTCACGCGGTGGTTCTCGGAGATGGGATGGTCCGTGCCCGCCCGCACGCGGTAGGTTGCCTCCGGGTCAACGGTCGTCACGCTGTCGATCGTCTCACCCCACGTGTCGAGAAACTCGCGGCCCCCGACACGTTCGGGCAACAGGTGCCGGTATTCGGCGATGTACTCCTCCGGGCTCAGGTTGCACAGGTAGTGATCCTCTTCGGTGAGTTCCAGGCCGCGGTTGCGCTTCTCCGTGAGGATGATCTTCAGTCCCATGAAGGCGCTGATGCGGGCCGCGGCGTAGGCGGCGCCCGCGACGCTGTGCTCGACGCGGCTGCTCAACCCGAACACCCTGATGCCGTCTGGCAGCTCGTGCTGACCCAGCAGGTCGCACGGCTGGCAGCGGAGGGCCAGCAGCTTACCGCTCTCCCCGAGCGCGGAGGTCACCTGGTCCATGATCCCGCACGGGGCACCGACCACCTCGTTCTCCACCATCTGGGCCAGCCCGCTGAAGCGGTCGCCGGGCAGTTCGAGCCTGAAGTGGGAGAGCGCGGCATACATGGCGGCCACCTCCAGCGCGGCGCTGCTGGAGACGCCGACGCCGATGGGGATGTCGCTCCAGAGCAAGAACGTGGTGCCGCCGTCGAAGCGGTGGACCCGTTCCTTCTCGAGCACGGGCAGCGCGCCGAAAAGGTAGGCCGCCCAGGCGGCTTCCTCGTCGGAGGCCAGGGCGTCGCGGAGGTCGGCGTACGGGAGGAAGTCTCCGCTCGGCTCCCGCAGGTCGGCCAGGTTCGTGTCCACGTCTGCGGACGCGGGACCGTCCTCGAAGGTTGTGCTGTGGGCGACGAGGCGACCATCGTTACGGGGCTGGAAAGCAACCACGGCGGCGCGCCGCAGGGGCCCTTCAAAGACGACGGACCCGCTGTAATCGGCAATGCCGCCCATCACGTCGATGCGGCCGGGGGCGCGTGCCGCCGTGACGGGTCGTCCGGGGGCGAACAGCTCGGGTCCGCGCCGGCGCAGGTAGTCCTCGAACGGCGCCAGCAGATCCGGGTTCTCAGGTTGGGTGTCGCGTTTCAGCTTCATAGGCGGGTATGGGGCGGCGAGGAGTCAGCGGGAGTCGCCGAGGGCGCCCGCCTCGGCAAAGCTGTAGTAATCTTCGCGGCCGATGATCAGGTGGTCCAGCACGGGGATGCCGAGCAGGCTGCCCACCTCGCGCAGGCGCCGGGTCAGGCGACGGTCCTGCTGGCTGGGCTCGGGATTGCCGCTGGGGTGGTTGTGGACGAAGATGACCTTGGCGGCGCTCTGGCTGACGGCGCTCTGGAATGCCTCGCGCGGGTGCACGACGCTTTCGTTCAGCGAGCCGACGGCGACCCACTCCTTGTCGATCAGGTGGTTCTTGGTGTCCAGCAGCAGTGTGCAGAAGAACTCTTTCTGCTCCCCGGCCAGTTGCTCCCGCATGTGGGCGTACACCTCTTTGCTGCCTCTGATGACCATCCCGGCGGACAGGTCTTCGGAAGCGTAGCGGCGGGCGATGCCGAGGGCGGCCTGGATGCGGGCGGCTTTGGCCGGGCCGATGCCGTGCATGGTCGTCAGCTCCGAAGTGGTGGCCCGAGCAAGCCTGCGGAAGCCATCGTACCGGGTCAGCAGTCGGTTGGCCAGGTCGAGAGCGGTGGCCTTCGGGGATCCGCCCCCGATGATGATGGCCAGCAGCTCAATGTCGCTCAATGTTTCGGCGCCGCTCTCGATCAGCCGCTCGCGGGGGCGCTGTGTCTCCGGCATGTCCTTGATGGTGGGGCGACGGTCGGGGTATTCGCAGTGCTCGGCGACGGGGCATTCAGCGCAGGCCGGCCTCTGTGTGCAAAGTGCGCGGGGGTTGCCGTCGGCGCAGAATTGGGCCAGGTCGGCGCGGACCTCCTCGGGGGTAGCCCCGGTGGCATCAGCCATCCGTTCGATGACGGCGCGAACCCCGCCGGACGCCTTTGCGCCGGTCCAGCTCTTGGGAAAAGCCCCGAGGCATTGGCAGAACCGAACGATGTCGGCATCGTCCAGCGCGACGCCGGGTTCGGCCGCCCGGCTGCGGCCCTGCAGGGCGCGGTAGATCTCGCCGTAAGGCTTCGGCGCGGGTTCAGGGAGCGGCTCGCTCATTCGGTCTCTCCGCTGAAGGCCTCGACCGCGCTGAGCGGCTGGTAGTCCAGGTTGATGTGACGCCAGCCCGTGTGCTCCGTCGGTTCGAACGCTTCCGGCGGGATGGGCTTGTTGAGGTTAGGGCTGCCCAGTCGCAGGTTCACGCCCGTGCCCGCCAGCGGTCGCTCCACCTGCAGGCGATGGGGGAAAAGGGCGCTGTCGGTGGGAGAGTAGTCGGCGAGGCGGATGTCGGCGATGACTCGACCGACCGAATCCAGCCGCTGGATGCCGCTGATCACCAGCCGGCGTCGGTCCACCAGCACGCGTGTGTAAGGCATCCCCATGACGCGCACGTCGAAACGGTAGTAATTGCCTTCGACGGCCATCGTGGAGCCCTCCCACGTGAGGCCGAGGCCGTCCGGTCCCTCGAACAGACGTTGCACCTCGTCGGGGCGGATCATGTGAGGCAGCTTGGCATAGGCACGCGCGCTTCCGGTGACCACTTCGCGCGTCTCGGGCAGGACGAGCCAGAACCGCATGCCGCGCGCCTTGAGGGAGAATATCTGCCGGCCGATCTTCTCGGCGCTTAGCCACAGTCCGGGCAGGGCGCGGTCGAAGGCGATGTGCCCGCCGAACGTCGGCCCGCGGTGCCTTTTGCCGTCCTCTGTGACCGTCATGAACAGTGCGATGTCGGTGTCCACCAGCGTGCGGAAGTCGCCGGTGTTCGCCCTGACTTGTTGGATGACCTCCCTGCGGGGGAGCGGGGGCGGCAGGGGCTTCCGAAAGAGCCCGCAGCCCGTACCGGCCGTCAGGGCGAGCAGCGCTGCGGCCAGGGCAAGGCGGGCCGTCCGACCATGGTGTTGCGTGCGCATAGTTCTGTCCCCGTCCGAATGCCGCCGCCCTACAGCAGGAAACCGGTGGTGGCCGGTTCGCGGTCCTTGCGGCGATAGACTTCCGCGATGCGGTTTTGGAAGGTCCTGTCGTCTTCGAGTCCCTCGATGAAGCCGCGCACCAGCCCCGGGTCGAACTGGCTGCCGCTGCCGGTGCGCAGTTCGCTCAGTATTTCCTCCCGGGAGAGCGCCTCCTTGTAGGGCCGGTCCGACGCCATCGAGTCGAACGCGTCGGCCAGGGCCAGAATGCGGGCCAGCAGGGGAATGTCCTCCCCGGCGAGACCATCCGGGTAGCCGTTGCCGTCCCACCATTCGTGGTGATGGCGGACGGCGGCGGCCACCGTTTCGGCGTTCTCGATGTTCTTCAGTATGGCGGCGCCGGCGGCCGGGTGCTGTTTGATGGCTTCGTATTCTGTTTCGCTCAGCCGGGACGGTTTCTGCAGAATCTCCAGCTCCACGGCCAGCTTGCCGACGTCGTGCAGCAGACCGCCTATCTCCAGATTCCGCCGGTCCTCTTTGTCCAGCGAGCACTGCTCCGCCAGCAGCATGGCCACGGCGGTCACCCGTTCGCTGTGGCCGTAGGTATACTCGTCCTTGACCTCGATGAGGTTGATGATGGTGCTGATGGCGTCGCGGAAGAGCGACTCCACCTGTCGGGAGAGCTGGGCGCGACGGATGGCGATGCCGGCCTGATTGGCGATGGCCGTCAGCACTTTCAGGTCGCGCTCGGTGAAGGCGGCCGAACCGATAATCCGGTCCACGTAGATGACCCCGACCGGTCCTTCCGCGTCGCACATCGGCACCGCCATGACGCTCTGGATCTGCTGTGTCACAATACTGTCGCTGATGTCGTCCATGCTCGTGGGGTCGGCCATCAGGATGGAGTAGCCGCCCTCATAACACTCGGTCAGCACGCTGCGGCTGAAGGTGTTTCGCGCGTACTCGGGCACGCTCTCCTTGTTCCGGCTGACCAGCGGCATCAGAACGCCGTTGACCTTCCTGGCGGCTATCAGGTATCCCCTGTCGGCGTCGCTGACCTCCATAACGTTGTCCATCACGCTTTCCAGCAGACGGTCGAGCTGATGCTCGGCGTTGACGCTGTTGATGACACGGCAGACGGCGGTCAGGTCGCGCTCGAGCTCCTCGGTCAGGGACGCGTTGGGGCCTTTGGGGATTTCCAAAAACAGGGAAGAGGGCGTGTGAACGTCCACCGGTTCGCGGATTTCAGTGCCGAATCCAGTCTCTCCGTTGCCGTGCACTTCCAGCCGGGAGGTGTCCTCCGCGATGCCGCCTTCCAGCACGAAGCGGAACTCGGTGCTGCCGATGGTGATGCGGTCGTGGTGGAAGAGGATGGCCTTCTGGATGCGACGGTTGTTGACCCACGTGCCGTTCTTGCTGTCGAGGTCCTCGATGCTGTAGAAACCGTTCTCGAAGCCTATGCGGCAGTGGCTGCGGGACACCTTGCTGTGGAGCAACTGCACGTCCGCCGCCTCCCCCCGGCCGAGCACGACCGGCCCGTCCGGAGAGAGTTCGATCTCGTCCGGTCCCTCATATCCGACAACGGGTATCAGCTTCGCGTGCATGTGTCTCCGGACTATTGCGCGGACGGTGCCGGCAGTTCACAGATTGTTCGCTCGTCAGAGGGCAACATTATAGGGCAGAGGGGTTGCGGGTCGCAATTCGGCTGCCTACTCTGCGGGCAGGGTGTATATCTTGCTGTGGAACCGCAGATCGATGTGCTCCACGCCCCGCAGCCCGGGGTAGCTGACCAGTTTGCTGCGCAGCATGGCCAGCTTCTGCTCGTCTGTAGGGCTGGAGGGATCAGCCTGAAGACCCTCAACTTCGTCGAAAACGGATGAGGAGCCCCATCTGATCACGGCCCCGCTCTGCGTCGTAAGGGTGATCTTGGGCTCGGCCGTCTGGCGGCCGACTCCGGTCACGTCGATGGT
Organism: Candidatus Brocadiia bacterium; assembly: GCA_046483385.1. GTDB lineage: Bacteria > Planctomycetota > Brocadiia > SM23-32 > SM23-32 > B1Sed10-231. The sequence goes on from JAWODG010000235.1 coordinate 36,470, forward strand.
GGCGATGGGCAACTCTGCCAGCAGGCCGCTCTGCCGCAGCACCGAGGTCAGCCGCGCCCCCACCTCGTAGCGGGGAGGGTTCCAGGGGGCGCCGACCGGCGCCGATCCCTGCCACAGGCGGTCCACAACCACGGGAGTCTCCTCCTCCCCCCATTCGGCCGGTCGGTCGTAAAGGTCGTCGGGCAGCCAGTGCCCCTCCCGGTCCACCAGATGACGGGACCCGTTCCAGCGGACGACCCCGACCGGCTCGCGGTAAACCGCCCGTATCGCCAGCCTGTCGGGCAGCACCCGGCGCACCTCCTTTAAGTCCAGTATCCATGGGGAGGCCCGAAGCTCGTGCTGCACCGCGTGCGCCAGGGTAGGGGAGAAAATGGACTCCTCGTCGGGCAGTTCCGCCAGTTCCCGCCGCAACTCCCGGTTCAGCATGGCGCAATCGAGCCACTCCGGGCATTCGCCCAGGCTGAGCGCGCGCAGGTCGAGACGAAACTCCGGCCTGTGGACGATGACGTCCCAGAGCGTGACCGCGCCGACGCCCGTGGCGCCGAGCCCGGCCCCTATCGCGGCGACCCACAGCAGCACCCGCAGGGCCATGGCCCGTACCGGATGACCTGCCTTGTCCTTTTTCTTTCTCTTGGCGGCCATTGACCCTTCCTCAGGCGCTGAGCCGGTGCCGGCGGCCGGAAGTTGCGGCGTCCCGCAGGGCGGCCCGCACGATGCGGTCACACAGTTCGGGGAACTCAATGCCGGCCTCCGCCGCCGCCATGGGTAGCAGGCTGCGGGGGGTGAAACCCGGGATGGTATTAACCTCCAGCACCGACAACGTCCCGTCGTATCCGTACAGCAAGTCGACCCGCGCCATGTGACGGCACCCGAGGGCCCGATAGGCCCGGACGGCGGCGTCCGTGGCCTTCCTATAGATGGTGGGCAGCAGCGCGACGGGGGTGAGGTAGCGCGTGGAGCCGTCCTCGTACTTGGCCCGGTAGTCGAAGAACTCGTTCTGGACAACCAGTTCGATGATGGGCATCGCCTGCCCGTCCAGAATGCCGACCGTGAACTCACGTCCCCGCACGTAGCGTTCGACCAGAGTTGTGTCGCCGTGTTCTCGCGCCTCCCGGAGCGCCTCGGCCAACTGCGAGGGCCGCCGCACAATGCTGACGCCCAGGCTCGAGCCCCCCGCCACGGGCTTGCAGACGACGGGATAGTCGAAGGCGGCAACCTGCCGGGCAGTGACCGCAGCATCTTGTTCCCGCTCGACCGTCAGGTAGTCGGCGGTGGGCACCGCGTGCCGTATGAACAGCCGCTTGCTGGCCAGCTTGTTCATGCCGAACCGGCTGGCCTGGGGCCCGCTGCCCGTGTAGGGCAGCCCCATCTCGTCGAGCATCTGCTGCGCGGTCCCGTCCTCCCCGAACGCTCCGTGGAGCGCCACGAAGACGGCATCGGGGCGGTGGCGTCTGAGGCCGGACAGGTCCGGTTCGTTCACTTCGTACGGGATAACCTCGTGCCCTGCTTTGCCGAGCGCGGCGGCGACCGCGCGCCCCGATTTCAGGGATACCTCCCTCTCGCCGCCGATTCCCCCCATCAGGACAGCGGTCCTGAGTTTCCTGTCAGTCATAAGGCTTCTCTCCTTCTCAGGCCACCCGCGTCCGGGAGGCCCAGTGTCTCACTTCGAGTTCAAGTTCTATACCGAACCGCTCGCGGACGGCCCGGCGCATCCTGCCGACCAGTGTCAGCACGTCCGCCGCGGTGGCGCTGCCTTGGTTGAGGATGAAATTGGCGTGCATGCTGGAGACCTCCGCGTCTCCCACACGGGTCCCTTTCATCCCGCACTCGTCCAGCAGCCGACCGGCCGAGTCGCCCGGTGGGTTCTTGAAGATGCAGCCGGCGCTGGCGATGCCCGCGGGATGGCGTTCGGCGCGGGCGGCCGCGTGCTCGGCCATCTGGGCCGCTATCAGCTCGCCGTCCCGCGGTTCCAACCCGAACTCGACCTCTGTGACGACCGCTTGTTCGAGGCCCGACCCCCGGTAACCGAAGTCCAGCCGGTCCGGTGTGAGCTGCACGTGTTCGCCGTCCCGGCGCAGGAGCCACAGACGGCACAGCGGTTGGCATATCTGGCATCCCCACGCCCCGGCGTTGCCGGCCACGGCGCCGCCCACGGTGCCGGGCAGGCCGGCCAGGAACTCCAGCCCGCCCAGACCATTGTCCCGGCAGAAGGTCAGCAGGCGGGCGGTGCGCACGCCGGCCCCCACGCGAAGCTTGTCGTCCTCCGTCGGCGTAATCCAGTCGAAAACGGGGGCGGCGATGTGGACGACCGCGTAGGGCAGATCGCCGTCGTCAACCAGAAGGTTGGAGCCGCCTCCCAGTACGCGCCACGGGCGTCCGTCCCGCTCGCAGTCACGGATGCAGCGGCGCAGTTCGGACACGCTGGCGGGGCGATAGTAGCGCTGCGGCGTGCCGCCGAGCCCCAGCGTGGTGAGCCGTCGGAGCTGTACGTCTGGTTCGGTCTGCGTCTCAGGCTGCAATCTGGCGCCGTCCTTTCTCCTCAATCATCGGAATGATGTCGCGGGCGACCTGCCAGATGTTGCCGGCGCCCATGACCAGGACCACGTCGTCGGGGATGACGTCGCCGGTGATGATGTGCTTGATGTCGTCGAACTCGGGCACGTAGTGGCCCAGCAGGCCGATGTGGTTCATCTGCCGGACCAGGTCCATGGCGCTCACCGCGCGGCGGTCTTCCGCGCTGTCGCGGGCGGCGTAGATGTCGCAGACGTAAGTGACCCACGAGTCCCGGAACGATTCGGCCAGTTCCTCCAGCATCTTTCGAGTGCGGGAGTACTGGTGCGGTTGGAAGACGACGAACACTCGCCGGTTGGGGAAACGCTGGTGGGTGGCCGCGATGCTGGCGCGGATTTCCTTCGGATGGTGGGCGTAGTCGCTGACCACGGCGACGTCCCAGGGATTGCCTACCAGTTGCAGGCGGCGCGCGGCACCCTGAAAGCTCTCCATGGCTTCCCTGATCTGCCCGAAGTCCATGCCGGCCTCGTGGCAGGCGGCGATGCCGGCCAGCGCGTTCATCACGTTGTGGGTGCCGTAGAGTTCGGTGCTGAACCGGTCGACCTTCTCGCCTCTGTGCACGAGGTCGAAGTTGGTGTGGACCTTGGCCCTCCACAGGCGCTCGGCTCGGTAGTCGGCCTCCGGCGCCTCGATGCCGAACGTTACGGTGGGGACGTCAACCTCGTCGATGACCCGGCGGGTGTTATCGTCGTCCGCATTGGCCACCAGCAGGCCGTCCGGGCCGACCGAGGCCGCGAACTCGGAGAACGCGTCCTGTATGTCCCACAGATCGTAGTAGTAGTCGAGGTGGTCGGCGTCTATGTTCGTGATGACGGCTATGCGGGGCGAGAGGCAGAGGAAGGACCGCTTGTACTCGCAGGCTTCAGCCACGAGGTAGTCGCCGGAACCGTAGTGGGAACCGCCGCCGAGCTGCGGAACGTCGGCGCCGATCATGTAGGAGGGGTCCAGCCCGCCCTGTTGCATTATGTAGGCGATGATGGAGGAGGTGGTGCTCTTGCCGTGTGTGCCGGCGACGGCGACTCCGTCCTGGTATTCCATGAGGCGTCCGAGCAGTTCCGGATAGCGGATGACCTCCAGGCCCATGCGGCGGGCGCGCGCCAGTTCGGGGTTGTCTTCCTTGATGGCCTGGCTGACGACCACGAGATTCGTGTCGGTGTCGAGGTCGCGCCCCTCCTGGCCCAGGTTCACGCGGATGCCGTGCTCGGCCAGGGTGCGCATCGCAGGGGATGGGCGGATGTCGGAGCCGGTTATCTGCGCCCCGCACTCGGCCGCGTAGCTGGCCATCGAGCGCATTCCCGTGCCCAGTATGCCGATGAAGTGCCAGTGTTCCTTCGAGAGGTCCAGTCCCTTCGGCGTGCGACGCTTAGCCATGTTTCGCCCCTTTCATGCAGCTTGCGAGTGTTCCGTCTGAACTCCTGGTGTCGTGACTGATGGATATTGAGGTGAGATTTCGAACCCGGCCAGAGCTGCCAGTTCACAGGCGACCGCCCGGGCGGCCAAAGGCCGGCCCAGCCGCCGGGCATTCCGGCCCATGCGAGCCCGCAGGTCAGCGTCGTCGGCCAGCCGGCGGATGACGCCCAGCAGGCGCCGGTCGTCCATCTGCGCCTGCTTGAGCACCAGAGCGGCCCGCGCCCGGCGCAGCAGGTTGGCGTTGACGTACTGGTGACGGTCGGCGTGGTGGGGATAGGGCACAAGGATGCTCGGCAGGCCCAGCGCGGTCAGCTCTGCCAGCGTGGAGGCGCCCGCCCGACTCAGCACGAAGTCCGCCGCCGCATAGGCATCGCCCATCCGGGGCAGAAAGCCTATGGGGCGGTACCACGGGGCTTCGTTCAGCGGGCTTGCCAGAGCGTCCGGCAGGTGGTCCACGCCCGTAAGGTGGACTACCTGGAGGTCTCCCTCAAGTCGCCGCAGTGCACCGTCGAGCGCCCGGTTGAGCGCCAACGCCCCCTGCGAACCACCCAGGGCCAGCAGCGTGCCGACATCCTCCCGGAGGCCGAGTCTACGGCGGGCCGTGCGTCGGTCCGCGTCACACAGGTCCCGGCGCACCGGGATGCCCGTCACGAGGGGGTGGCGCGTGACCAGCCGCCGTGCGGCCGCGTGCCACTGCAAGAACACCCTGTCCGCCAGCGGGGCCAGCAGGCGAACGAGCCGGCCGGGTACGGTGTCCGCGGCGAACAGGGCCGTTCGGAGGCCTAACCCGTGGGCCAACGAGACCGGCACGAAGGAGTTGTAGCTGCCCAGGCCTACGACAACGTGAGGGCGGAACGAGCGGAATACTGAGACGATACGGGCGGCCGCACGGGCGCAACGCGGGCCGAACAGCGCTTTCTGGCGCAGGCCCGCCCACGGGGTCGCGGGCACGGTCTCGAGTTCGAACTGCTCCACGGCGGCCGCGCAGTGCTGCTCCACGTCCCGGCCCGTCATCAGGAACAGGCAGCGCGCATCGGGCAGTATCTCTCGGAGAGCCGCCGCCGTGGCGGCGCCGGGCATCAGGTGGCCGCCCGAGGTTCCACCGGCGAACACAACCCTCAAGGGTTTCCGGGAGGTTTCAGGAGGCATCGAGGCGGTTACCTCCTTCCTGACCCGACGCAGGAACCACCGCGTGGGAGAAGCGTGCCAGCCGGCGGAGCCCGCCGACGATTGCTCGTTCGTAGCAGGGCTCGTCCTCAGCCGGCGGGCCGAAGTCGAACTCGTCGGGTCGCTCCTGCGACCGGGCGATGTTCACCAGGATGCCCGCGGCCAGCATGCTGGCCAGCAGGGAGGAGCCGCCCGCGCTGATGAAGGGCAGGCTGAGGCCCTTTGTGGGCACGCAGCCCGTCGCCACGGCGATGTGCGCAGTCGCCTGCACCCCCAGAAGCGTGGTCAGGCCCAGGGCCAGCCCAAAGCCGAACGGGTCGCGGCTCTCCTTGACCACTCTCAGACATTCCCACAGCAACAGCGCCATCAGCAGAATGACCGCGACGCATCCGATGAAGCCGAGTTCCTCCCCCACCACGCTGAAGATGAAATCGTTGTGGGCTCCGGGCAGGAAATCCGCTTTCTGGCGTCCGGCTCCCAGGCCCAGCCCCGTCGTGCCGCCGGACCCGATGGCGAGCAGCGACTGGATGAGCTGGTAGCCCGCTCCCCGCGGGTCGGCCCAGGGGTCCAGGAAAGCCAGAACGCGCCGCAGGCGGTAGGGGACCTCGAAGACCAGTTGGTGGAGGAACGGCAGGCAGGCCGCCCCGGCCAGCAGCAGGAACAGCAGCCGCGTGCCCATGACCATCATCACCGTAACGCAGACCAGCCCCGTCAGCACGGCGGTCCCGAAGTCCGGCTCCAGCAGGATGAGAGTGCAGGCCAGCCCCACCACGCCCAGTGGCAGCAGGAAGCCGTGCGTGAAGCTGCGTATGTGCGCCAGGTTGCGCTCGCAGTAGGCGGCCACCCAGATGCAGAGGCCCACCTTCACGAACTCCGAAGGCTGAAACCCTACGGGCAGGCCGATGTTAAGCCAGCGCCGCGCGCCGTTCTTCACCACGCCGAGGCCGGGCACGAACACAGCCACCAGCGCCGCGAAGGCCAGCAGCAGGATGCCCACGTGGTGTCGGCGCCAGCGGTGGTAGTCCACGTTGGCGCCCACCAGGAAGGCCCAGACACCCAGCCCCGTCAGCGCGAGCCGGTGCGCCAGCGCCGCCGTGTAACCGTCGTCGCCGGCGGCCGCGCTGACGGACATGACGAGCCCGAAGCAGACAAGGGCGCCGAAGCCCAGCGTCAGGCGCACGCTGGAGCGAGCCCAGCCGCCGGACGCCACCTCGCCCGAGGCGGTCACGTATTCGCCTGTTGCGGTCAATTCACTCATCTCAGACCCAAATCCATCCCAGGCCGGCCACGGCCGCCGCCATGCCCGCCAGGTAGAAACCGCGTACGATCATCGTCTCGTGATGGCCCTGCTTCTGGAAGATGTGGTGCACGGGCGCCACCGGCAGCACTCGCTTGCCGAAAAGCTGGAAGGCGCCGATTTGCAGAAGCGACGAGCCGAATTCCGCCAGAAAGACGAGTCCGGCCAGGCCGAGAACCACTTCCTGTCCCGCGCCGAGCGCACACGCCGCCAGGCCACCCCCGAGCGCCATCGAGCCGGTGTCGCCCATGAACACTCGGGCGGGGTGGTGGTTGAAGCGCAGGAAGCCGAGGCAGGCGCCGGCCGTCGCGGCGCAGACGACGCTCAGCTCCGCCGCCCCGGGGACGTGCTGCAGCCCGAGCCGTGCCGCGGTTCCCGGTGTGCCGGCCGCCCAGCAGGCGCCGCCCACGACGAGGGCCGCGGGGGGAACCAACCCCGCCAGCAGTCCGTCCAACCCGTCCGTTACGTTCGTCGCGTTGGCCATGGTGGCCAAAACCAGGCCGGCCCACGCGGCCGCGAAGAGGAGCGAGCCGATGCCTGTCCCTCCGGCCAGCAGCAGGCCGAGAGCGGCTCCCACAAGACCCTGGAAGAGCAGTTTGTGCCGCACCTTCAGGCCGCGGTCCCGGTGGCCCGTTCCCCGCAGTTTTGCGTAGTCGTCGATGAGCCCCAGCCCGGCCAGCGCGCCAATGCACACCAGCGCGCCGAGGACCTGCGGCGTCGCCAGGTCGGCCCACAGCAGGACCGCCGGAACGAGTCCCGCCAGGATGATGAGCCCGCCCATGGTGGGTGTGCCGGATTTGCCCGCGATGGTTCGACGCAGATCTTCGTCTTCGATGGGGGTCTTCTCGGTCTTCTCGCGGATGTCCAGCCGAGTCAGTCGTTTCAGAATCGGGCCGCCGGCCACAAGCGCGAGAACGGCCGCCGTCAGGGCTGCCAGCGCGGCGCGGAGGGCGGGCCCGCCCGCCGGGACGCCGTCCAGGCTGTTCAGCAGCGCGTGGAGCATCAGGCGGCCTCCTTCCGAGCCTCGAGTCGCTCGGCGATTCGTTCGACGATCGTTTCGAGGCGTACCCCGCGCGAACCTTTGAGCAGTACGGCGTCGCCGGGTTCTAACTCGGCCAGCAGCGGCCGCCACGCCGGGTCCGCTTCCGGGAAACAGACCCCTTCCTGGGAGGGCAGGGCTGCCTCGTGCCAGCCGGCCACGGTGTGCCTGGAGAGTTCCCCGACGGCGACCAGCAGGTCCACGCCGGCGTCGGCAAGGGCCCGACCGGCCTGCCTGTGCAGAGCGGGGGCGCTCTCACCCAACTCGAGCATATCGCCGCAGACGACGATTTTGCGGCCTGGACTGCTCTCACGCATGAAGCTCCTCAAGGCCGCGCGCAACGCGGTGGGGTTGCTGTTGTAGCAGTCGAGGATGAACTCCACGCCGGCGAGCACCCGGCGCTCGTATCGGAGCGGCGGCGGTTCAAAGCTCGCAAGCCCCTCTTTGACGGCGCTGAGCCCGGCGCCCGCGGCGATTGAGGCGCAGACGGCGGCGGCGGCGTTCATGACGTTGTAGCGAGCGCCCACGGGCACCCGGAAACGCTGCCCCACCGCATCGAAGGTCCAGCCCTCCCCGGCCGGAAAAACCCGGGTGGGCCGCAGGTCCGCCGCCTCCCGCATGCCAAAGGTGAAAACGGCCCCGTCGTATCGCGAACTCAACGAGATGCAGCGCTCGTCGTCGGCGTTGAGAACAAGCGCCCCGTCGGGGAGCAGGTGGGGGATGAGTTCGGCCTTGGCTTCCTTAACGCCCTCGAGGTCACCCAGTCCTTCCAGGTGGACGGGAGCTATGGCCGTGATTACACCGACGTGCGGCCGGGCGGCCGTCGCGAGTTCGTCGATCTCGCCGGGGTGGTTCGTGCCCATCTCCAGGACCACGAACTCGTCGTCCGGACGGGCCGACAGGAGTGTCAGCCCCACCCCGATGCGGTTGTTGTAGCTGGCCGGGGCCACGGTGCACGGGCCCACTCGCGACAGAACGGCGCCGACCATTGCCTTGACCGTGGATTTGCCGTAGCTGCCGGTGACGGCCAGCACCGTGCCGTCCAGGCGACCCCGGTGCCAGGCGGCCAGCCGGAGAAGCGCACGCTCGGTGTCCTCGACCCGCACCACGGCCACCCCCGGAGGCGCCGAGACATCCGCTTGCTGAACGACGAGGACGGGCGCGCCCGCCTCCACCGCCTGCCGGACGTAATCGTGGCCGTCGTGGTTCGGGCCGGTGAGGGCGAAGAACGCCTGCCCGGGGCGCAGAGTGCGCGTGTCTGTCGATATCCCGTGGGCCGTTGCCGCCGGGGTGCCGGCCGACAGTCGGCCGGCGCAGACATCGGCGATGCGTGCCGCTTCGATGCTGTTGTCGTGTTGGGGGTTTTGCACGATTCTCAGGCGGTCTTCCTGCGTCGCAGTGGCATCTTCTCCAGTGTTTGACGGGCGACGACCCGGTCGTCGAACGGTATCTTGCGGTCGCCCAGGTCCTGATAACGCTCGCACCCCTTGCCGCAGACCGCGACCATGGAGTCCGGGCTGGAAGCGAGCCCAACGGCCAGTTCGATGGCCCGGCGCCTGTCGGTCTCGACCCGGCAACGGGAGGGGTGCTCGACGCCGGCCAGTATCTGGGCGATGATGTCTTCGGTTTGTTCGCTGCGGCTGTTGTCCGCCGTGAAGACGGTCAAGTCGGCCGTTTCGGTGGCAATGCGACCCATGATGGGGCGCTTGGTGGTGTCCCGGTCGCCACCGCAGCCGACCACGCAGACGAGCTTTCCTTTCACCAGCGGACGGAGCGTAGAGAGCACTTTCTGCAGGGCGCCGGGCGTGTGGGCGTAGTCCACGCATACCGCGGGCAGGTCCGTCCGGCCGGGCAGTTCGACCTTCTCCAGCCGACCGGGCACGCCCCGGAAGCTGCGGAGGGCCTCCTTCACCGCGGCGCCGGTCACCTCGTAGGCGAAGGCGGCCGTGGTGGCGGCCAGGATGTTCATGCAGTTATAGGCGCCGATGAGTGGCGTGCGGACGCAGAAGACCTCGAACGGGGTCTGGACCAGTATCTCCATCCCGTCCATGGCCATCGAGACCACCTGTCCCCGCACGTCGGCCATGCGGTCCGTGCCGTACGTCAGTACCTCGGCGGCGGTGGCCGACCGGAAGTCGTCAAGGAACTCGCTGCCGGCGGGCAGCACGGCCACGGCGTCGGACTTGAGCTGCTCGAACAGCATCCTTTTGGCGCGGGCGTAGTTGGCCCGCGTCCCGTGCGTGTCCAGGTGGTCACGCGTGATGTTGGTCAGGACGGCCACGTCGAAATCCACGTGCGTCACGCGGTGCTGGATCAGGCTGTGACTGCTGACCTCCATGCAGACGTGCCGCAGCCCCACGCTGTTCATGCGATGGAAGGACTCGTGCAGCGCTATCGGGTCGGGCGTGGTCAGGCCGCTGTCGGTCCACCGGCCGTCTATCCAGTAGCCCAGCGTGCCGATGCCCCCCGCCTGTGCCCCGGACTCGTTCAGGATGGTGCGCAGTATCTCGGTGGTGCTGGTCTTGCCGTCCGTGCCGGTGACTCCGGTGACCCGTAGGTGGCGCGACGGCGCGCCGTGGAGGGCGCTGGCCAGTGCGCTGAGGGCCAGGCGGCTGTCCTCCACCTTGAGCACGGGGCATCCAGGCAGAGGAGAGGGCGATCGCTCGCAGACCAGGGCGGCGGCCCCGTTCTCGACGGCCTGCGGGATGTAGTCATGCCCGTCGGCACGGGTGCCGGATATGGCCACGAACAGAGCTCCCGGCCGGACCCGGCGGGAGTCGTTGGCCAGGGACGTTACCGTGACGTTGGCCGGATTGTGGACCCGTACGGGGTTGGTGACTCGGACGATGTCCTTCAGCTTGCAGTGGCTTTGCGGCGCTCTCATACCGATTCTCCGTCCGGCGTGCCGCCACGGCGGGCCGCCGGGACTTGCATGTAGCGGAGCGTACGTCGGATTATCTCGCGGACGGCGGGGGCGGCGGCTGTGCCGCCGTAGTAGCCGTTCTTGGTCGGGTTCTTCAGGCAGACCAGCACCACGATGCGGCAGTCCGGATAGGGGGCCAGGCCGGCGAAATTGGACAGGTAGCGGTCCTCGCTGTAGCCACGCCCGTCCTCTCGGAGCAGTTGCGCCGTACCCGTCTTGCCGGCCACGGGGTACTCTTCCATCTTCACATTGCGGCCGGTGCCTTCGGTGACCACCCGTCGCAGCATGCGCAGAACCTGGGCCGCCACCGTCGGCCCGACGGCCCGGTTGCCGACCATCGGCTCATCCGCCGCGTAGACGACTTCACCGTCGCCGGCCGTGACGGATTCGATGATGCGCGGCTGGACCAGCACTCCCTGGTTGGCGAACGCCGTGAAGGCGCGGGCGACCGCCAGAGGGGTGACGGCCAGCTCCTGGCCGAACGAGACGCTGACCACGCTGTAGCGGTTCCACGTGCGCAGCGGCCGGACGATGCCGCCGGTCTCGCCCGGCAGGGCGATTCCGGTCGGGCGCCCGAACCCGAAGTTGCGGATGCCGGCGTAGAGGCCCTCTTTGCCCAGCTCCATGGCTATCTGGGCCGCCCCGATGTTGCTGGAATGACACAGGATGCTGCTTACGTCCAGAACTCCGTACTCGTGCGCGTCGTGGAGCGTGCGTGCGCCCAACTGCCAGAGGCCGTTGTGGCAGTCGAACTCCGTCTCCGGCGTGACGATCCCACCGTCGAGCGCCGCTGCGATGGGGAAGGGCTTCATCACCGAGCCGAACTCGTAGGCGTCGCTGATGGCTATGTTGCGCTGGTGGGCGACCGGGGTGGCGGCCGGCGCCTGGGGATCGAAGGAGGGCTGGGAGGCCATGGCCAGCACGCCGCCGTCGCGCGCGTCCAATACCACGGCCGCGCCACATTCGGGGGCGTGCTTCTCGCAGGCTTTGGCGAGTTCCTGCTCGGCGATCTCCTGAACGTAGGCGTCGAGGCTCAGTCGGACATCGAGCCCGGCGAACGGCTTCCGATCCAGCTTGTCCAGTTCGGAGCGGAAGATGCGTCGCCCGCCGTCACAGAGCACCGTCTCCAGCCCGGGCCGTCCGCGCAGCAGGGCGTCCATTGTCCTCTCGACGCCGGCCAGGCCCCGCCCGTCGATGTCGGTGAAGCCTATCACGTGGGCTGCCAGCCGGCCCTGCGGGTAGAGCCGCTTGCTTTCCCTGCGCATGTGGACGCCGCGCAGGCCCAGACTTCGCACGCGCTCAGCGAGTCGGTCCGGGATCTGGCGCTTGACCCACACGAAGTAGCGGTCCTTCCGCAGGTCTTCGCGCAGGCGACGGCGGCTGACGTCCAGAAGCTCCGAAAGGATTGCCGCCGTCGCGTCCGGATCGGTCACGGCTTTGGGGTCGGCATAAACGCTGTAGCGCTGGACGCTGGTGGCCAGCAGGCGCCCTTTGCGATCAAAGATGTGGCCGCGCCGGGCGGAAAGTTCCTGGGTGAGGATCTGTTGCCGGTCGGCGTAGCGGCGATAGAAGTCGGCGTCCGCGATCTGCAACTGGGCCAGGCGCGCCACAAGAAGGGCGAAGACGAACAGCAGGGCTGTGACCACCATCGTGGCGCGCACGCGCAGGGGGCGGCCGGCTCGGGGGCGTTCCGTGTCCGTTGCTGCTGTCAACCTGTCTCCTCAGGGGGTTTGTCGCGGGGCCTCCGCGACGGTCACGGGGGACGACGTCTCGCGGGTTTCTTCGGCTTCGGCCACGGCGGTGCCGTCGATGGGGCTCACCGAAGGCGCGCGCAGGTCCAGCTCCAGCCAGGCCACCAGGCGCACGATGCGTCGGGGGTTGCGCAGTTTGCCCAGGTGGGCCCGGTAGGCCGCCGTCCGGGAGCGTTGCTCCGCCGCCTGCGTGCGAAGCTCCTGGACGCGGTAGCCCGTGCGGCGCAGCGTGGCGTTCTGCCACACCACGGCCAGGGCCAGCACGGTGCCGAGCAATAAGACGTATGCCACTTTTCCGGGTGTCATTTTCTGCCTCACAGCCTGCGGGCTACTCGTAACTGCGCGCTGCGCACGCGCGGGTTCTTCTCCACCTCGTCCTCGGCCGGCATCCAGGGCGAGTCCGACAGCTCCTCCATCAGCCCGTCCCGTGCCTGTCGGCGCCAGGTGTGCTTGACCCGGCGGGCCTCCAGGCTGTGGTAGGTGATGATGCCGGCCCTTGCGTCCCGCGCGAGCAGGTCAGGCAATGTGTCCAGCATTGCCTCCAGCTCCTCGAACTCCCGGTTCACGTAGATGCGCAGGGCCATCATCACGCGGGTGGCGGGATGAATGCGCCAGGTCCGGCGTCGGGGGGTGCGCCGGGCCACGACGTTCTTGATAAGGTCGGCCAGCTCCGCGGCGGTCTCGATGGGCCGCTCTTCACAGATGCGCGCGGCAATCTGACGGCTGTAACGCTCCTCGCCGTATTCGTAGAAGATGTCGGCCAGTTCGTCTTCGGATTCCCGGTTGACTACGTCCCAGGCGCTCGGGCCCGTGGTGGGGTCGTAGCGCATGTCCAGGCGCGCTTCGGAGTCGAACGAGAATCCACGGGAGGCGTCCATCAACTGGTGGGTGCCGACGCCAAGGTCGGCCAGCGCGGCGTTGAAAGTCTCCACGCCGGCCTCTCGGGCCACGCGCCGGGCCGAGCTGAAGCGCGCCGCGAAAAGTTTGAAAGGGCAGGGGGCCTTTTCCTCGAGACGTGTGCGAGCCACGCGGAGGGCATCTTCGTCGGCATCGATTCCCACCAGCAGGCCGTCGGAGCCGACGGCCTCGGCCAGTGCCAGCGAGTGCCCCCCGGTTCCGACGGTCAGGTCAAGGACGGCGTCCCCGCGTTCGACCCGGAGATGACTGAGGACGTCCGAGACCATGGCCGGTTCGTGCAGGGGTGTCCGCCCGTTCGGTCTGTGACCGCTGGAGGTCGCCATAGTCCCACGCTGCAAATCGACAGCTAACATAGACAGTCCCGTTCGCGTTCTTCGCGTGCTGCATCAGAGCTCTTCGGATGCGGTATCGTCGGAGGTCCCGGAGGGGCGCGGGTACGCCGGGTTGAGCAGATCGGGCGCCGCCTGCTCGAATGCCTCCAGGTTCTCCATGGTGCGCTGCTCGGCCAGCTCGCTGCGCGTCAATGACAGCCAGTTGTTGTGTGCCACCAACGTCACCTGCTCCACCCCGTCGTCGATGCGGGCGTGTTCCCGCAGTCCGTCCGGGATCATCAAGCGGTTCTGCTTGTCGGCTTCGACAAAACGCATGCGGAGGTAGAAGTAATCCCGGGCCCTCCGGATGAGGTCGGGGTCCATGCCCGGCGGCGGATCCTCGAAGCTGCGGATGGCCAGCCGGACATTGGCCGGTGGATAGAGGAACACCTGCTCGCGCGTGCCGGGAACGAAATAGAAAGCGAGCCGCTCCGGGACCGGTGCCTGGTTGAGGGCGCCGTCGCCCTGACGCACGCGCACCATCTCCTGGCGCAGAACCGAGACCAGGTGATCGGGCAGACGGAAGCGGCCGCGGGCATCCAGGCTGAGCTGCTCCTGGTAGCCGAACAGCCGCACCAGGCGGCCGTTCCCGCTATTTCCCGATGGTAGCTCGATTCCGCCCATTGGTTCCTTTATTCTTCCCTTTCGTCACCGCTCCAAAAGAGCCTACCAGCCTCAAGTCCTTGTGAGATAACCGGTAGTGCCGAATCAGTTCTGCAAATACATTACTCCAACGCTAAAAATACTACCGGCACGGAAGCCGCCTGTCAAGGATTTTTTTCGGACTTTTTTTCGGGCCCCTCGCCGTCCCGTCGTCGCTCGCCGTCAGCCCTCTGCAACCGGTTCTCGGGCCATCTCGTCGGCCTGCGATCGTTGGGCCGGCATGCGGGGCCACAGGATTTGGGCTTGACACGGCGCCCTCACCCGGTGTCTCCCCCCGCCGCCCATCGGTTACCACGCCGCGCCCGCCCGTTCCCTCGCTGTGCTGCCGCCCCGGGGAAGTCCCGCTTTGCGCCTCCCGGCCACCGGGCTACAATGGAACGGAACGAGACACCGACCGGGGGGACTCGCGTGATAATCCTGGCACTGGACTACGGTGAGAGCCGCATTGGGGCGGCCGTCTGCGACGAGCTGGAGATCGCCGCCCACCCGCTGCCGAACGTTCGATGCGACGGCACGGAGTTGGAGCAGATCGCAGAGCTGGTACGCCAGCGGAGCGTCAACCGCATCGTGGTGGGCATGCCCGTCCGGATGGACGGTACGGAGGGGCGGCAGTCCCGGAAGGTGAGGGGGTTCATCAAGGAGCTGCGTCGGGAACTGCCCGAGGTGGAAATCGAGACGATGGATGAACGTTTGACCAGCGCCGAGGCCCACCGGACGCTCTCGCAGATGGGGGCCGGCAGCCGACGCCGGCGCGACGCCGTAGACAGCATGGCGGCGCAGATTATACTGCGCCGCTACATGGAGCGCCGCCGCTCGGGGAAGGAGCAATCCTGATAGGTTCGGCCGCGACTGAGCGGGGTCAGGTCAGGGCCCCTCAGGCAAGCATGAAGCAACGGGCCGCCCCGATGATGCCGGCGTCCTCGGGCAGCTCGGCGAAGCATATCTTGACGTCCCGCCGGGGCGCCTCCATCGTGCGCCAGTCCGCCTCTTCGAGGAGCGGCTTCATGAGCATGTCGCCCGCGCCCGTCATGCCACCGCTGAATGCGATCACCTCGGGGTTGAGGATGTGCATCAGGTTGGATACGCCGAGTCCCAAGTAGCGGCCGGTCATCTCTATATTCTGGCGGGCTGTTTCGTCCCCCGCCAGCGCGGCCTCGTGGATCCGCCGGGCGGTGATATTCTCCATATCTTCGGCCAGCACCGTCTCCGCCCCCTCCTCGATGGCTTCCCGCATGCGGCGCACCATGCCCGTCGCGCTGGCGAACGTCTCCCAGCAGCCACGATTGCCGCATCCGCACTCGGGGCCGTCCGGGTCGATGCTCATGTGCCCCACTTCGCCCGCCACACCGTTGCCACCGTGCCAGATGCGCTCGTCCAGCACAATGCCGCCGCCTATGCCGGTGCCCAGTGTGAGCAGGATCAGGGATGAGCTGTCCCGCCCCGCCCCGACCCAGAACTCGCCCAGCGCGGCAACATTCGCGTCGTTGTCCAGCACGCAGGGCAGGTCCGTGCCTTCCTGGACGAGCCGCTTCAGGGGGACGTCGTGCCAGCCCGGCAGGTTGGGGGAGAAGGTAACCACCCCCGCCTCCAGGTCGATTGTGCCCGGGCTGCCTATGCCCATGCCTTCGACCTGGTCACGGTCGAGGCCCGCCTGGGCCAGCAGGCCGAGCACGCCGTCGCATATGCGCCCGGCGACCGCCTCGGGACCCTTCTCGGCCCGGGTCTCGGTGCTGGTCCGGTCAAGCACTTGGCCGTCGGGGCTGACCAGACCCAGTTTGATGTTCGTGCCGCCAAGATCGACGCCTATCACGGGGTTGGGCATAGCAGGGACTCCGTTGGGGGATGTTACCGGGCAGGGGGGTATTCGTTGCACAGGTAGTAGAGGATTGGTTCGTCCTCCTCGATCTCGGGGAAGCGGCCCACGGGCTCGGCGAAGCGATTGTCGCTCGCGTCGTCGTTGACCGCCGAGACCTCCCCGATGAGGGTAGGTTCCCCCTCCGCCCAGAACTCGTGATACATACCCGGCTCCAGGCAGATGCTCTCGCCGCTGCAGAGCCGCACCAGGCCCCCGGCCGCCACTTCTGTTCGCACACCGTCCAGGCTCACGGTCACGGTGTTGGCGCGGTCCACCTGCTCGGCTTCGTCCGAGCCGTAAAGGCGCAGGACCAGGTCGCCACCGGCACGGTTGATGATGTCCTCTACCTTCTGCCAGTGGAAGTGGAGCAGGCACTTCTGGTCCGGCCTGGAGATGATAATCTTCTCGCAGTAGGGCTTGGAGCCCTCCGGGTCAGCCGGGTTGCCGTTGCGGATCGTGAACAACAGGACGCCGTTGTTCTCGAAGTCGCCCAGGCCGAAATCGGTGATGTCCCAACCGAGCGCGTTGCGGCGAATCTCGTCGCACTCCGGCCCCTTCTTCTGCCACTCCTCCGGCGTCCAGAAGGCGAAGGGGGGCAACGCGAAGTTCCACTTCTCCAGCAGGTCCACCGCCTCTTCGAGCAGACGGTTGATCGTGGAGCGCCTCATGGGTGGCACGCCCCTTAAGTGCTTGCAGGGAAAGGGGAACAGATGTTACCGTGAACAGCGGCGTGATTCTACTTTTCTCCCGCCGGAGTGTCAAGGCGGGCGAGCTGTCCCTCGCACTCATTCGGCGCGCCGATAATGCATGCGGAAGATCAGACGTGTTGGGCGCTCGTTGGTCCCACGGCCAGCGGCAAGAGCGCCGTTGCGCTCGAGTTGGGCCGAACGCACGACGTGGAAATTGTGTCCGTCGATTCCATGCAGGTCTACCGTGGGATGGACATAGGAACCGCGAAGCCGACCCCTGAGGAAAGGGCGGCGGTTCCGCATCACATGATCGACGTGCTGGACCCGGACCAACGCTGCAACGTCGCCAGGTTCCGCCGCATGGCCATGGACTGTATCCGGGACGTATGGGCGCGCGGGTGCAGGCCACTGCTGGTCGGCGGGAGCGCCATGTACTTAAAAGGATTACTGTGGGGTCTGATGGAGGCACCCCCCCGGGACCCGGACCTTCGCCGGCGCCTGCGGGAGGAGTACGACGAGCTGGGCGCCGATGCGATGCACGCGCGGCTGGCCGAATTGGACCCGGAGGCGGCCGAGAGAATTCATCCCAACGATGTACAGCGTCTGGTCCGCGCGCTGGAGGTCTGCCGGCTCACGGGGGAGCCCATCAGCGAGGGGCAGGACCAGTTCGAGGGAGAGCCGCAGCTGGACCACTTGATGGTCGGCCTCCGCAGGCCCCGCGCCGAGCTGTATGAGAGGATAAACCGGCGCGTGGACCGGATGATGGAGGAGGGTCTGCAGCAGGAAGTGCGCCGGCTACGCACCCGCCTGGGCCCACAGGCCAGCCAAGCCGTTGGCTACAAGGAACTTATAGAGTACATGGACGGCCACATCGACCGGCAGGAGGCGGTGCGGCGCATCAAGCGCAACACCCGCCGCTACGCCAAGCACCAGATGACCTGGTTCCGGCACTTCCCCCGGCTTCGCTGGCTGGACGTAGGGGCCTCGGAGACGGCCGCACAGGTCGCCGCCCGGTGCGCAGATGTTTTCAATTCGCATGCTTGACACTGCGTGCGCCTTTCGCTAAGATGGCCGCACCGCACGGGAAAGGAGGGAAAACCACAAATGGCGAAGACCATATGGACCATAGATTTCGGCTCCTGGAGCTTGAAGACCGTTCGCGGGAGCTATGAGAAAAAGACCGATACGATCACTGTGGAACTCGTTGACGAGATCCGCTACGGGGAACTGCCCTGCGGTTACGATGCGTCCCCGCTGGAGAAACAGCGCGAGGCCATCATCGAGTTCCGCAACAAATACGAAATCGGCGCGGCGGATGACCTGTGCGTCTCCGTTACCGGAAGCGAGGTATTCAGTCGCTTCATCAACCTGCCCCCCGTGCCGGAGAGCATCGACGAGATTATCCGCTACGAGGCACGGCAGCAGATCCCCTTCAACATTGACGATGTCATCTGGGACTACCAGTCCGTCAAACCCCGGGAAGAGCTGGAGATTGGGGAGGAGATAGAGTGCGGCCTGTTCGCGCTGAAAAAGGACAGGGTCGCGGAGTTGCTGGACGTGCTGGAGCCGTGGAGGGGCAACCTGAGGATAGTCCAGAATGCGCCGCTGGCGCTCTACAACCTGCTCCACTATGAAGGTATGGTGGAGGAGCCCTGCGTCGTCCTCGATATCGGCGCCTCCACCACCGACGTGCTGGTGCTTAACCCGCCCCGTTTCTGGGTCCGCAGCCTGCTGATGGCGGGCATGCGCCAGATCCAGAGCAAGCCGGTCACTGCGCACATCGATGGGGAGAAAGTGCCCATGCAGGACGGCAATGTGGTCATCGCCTCGATCACCTCCTGCACCAATACCTCCAACCCCTCGGTAATGATTGCCGCCGGACTGGTGGCACGCAAAGCTCACGAACGGGGGCTCAAGGTCAAACCCTGGGTCAAGACCTCACTGGCGCCGGGCTCGCGTGTGGTGACCGAATACCTGCAGCAGGCCGAGCTGATGGACGACCTCGAATCGCTCGGTTTTCATGTGGTCGGCTACGGCTGCGCCACCTGCATCGGTAACTCCGGTCCCCTGCCCGAGCCGGTCTCCAAAGCCATCGCCGAGGGCGATCTGTCGGTCTGCTCGGTGCTCTCCGGCAACCGCAACTTCGAGGGCCGGGTGCATGCCGAGGTGCGCATGAACTACCTGGCCTCGCCGCCGCTGGTCGTGGTCTACGCCCTGGCCGGGCGCATGGATATCGACGTGTATAACGAGCCGCTGGGCCAGGACGCCGACGGCAATGATGTTTTCCTCAAGGATGTCTGGCCCGGCCAGCAGGAAATCCAGGAACTAATCCTCAAAAGCGTCAATCGCGAGGATTTCTCCAGCTCCTACAAGGATGTGTATAACGGGGAACAGGCCTGGCGCGAACTCAGCTCACCCGAAGGCCAGCTGTTCGACTGGCAGCATGACTCCTCCTACATTCAGAACCCCCCCTACTTCGAGGGTATGAGCCGCGAACTGACCCCCATCGGG
>JAWODG010000008.1:0-58240 GCA_046483385.1 Candidatus Brocadiia bacterium
CCTCTGTTCAAGATATCTGAAATTAAATGCGCTCGTCAGAGCATCTTCAAACCCCTTTTGGAAAAGCGCCTGTGCGCAACGTCTGAAGGATACTGAAGCTGAATTGAAAGCATAAAGCATAACTACGATTAATCCCGTTAGACTTGCCTGACAAATAAAAATCCAGCTATCCCAACTACTCCACCGGGCAATAAACACAAAGCTTGCCAGAAAGAAAGCAATTAACCCGGTTGCAAAAAATGTGCTTTGGAGGACATTTAGATACCAGATAGTGGTTTTTTCGTCTTTACCTTTTTCCCCGGTATCCCGCCTCCATACATTTTCGTTCAGCTTCACCCCCTTTCCTCCACATTTCCAGATATGAAAAAAAGAATCCAGACCGGCGGAAATCCTCTGGAAAGTATAAAACATAATAAGCATCAAGCCGCTCATCAAAAGCCTGAATCCAAACATTGCGGAACCCCAGTTAAGGACCAACATAAAAACAGCCAGGAAGAAAGCCAGTAACCCGGTCCCAAAAAACACATACTCAAGTACTGGCCTCACATGCTTAAGATGCTCGATCACTTCTACCTTAGGGGTATCAAAATGTTTTTTGTCTTCCATTTTTAGATCGCCCCCCTGAAACCCTGGAGAAACTTGCCTGTATGGCGAAATGAATAGTGAAGGACCATTAGCTTCTCCAAAAATTAAAAGGCTCCCTTTTAAATGTGGTTGTTAAGAATGGCTCGCCGGTATGCCACAGGCTTTCCCCTTTGAAGTAACCCCTGGCGTGCCTTGCAGCTTTCTGCCGCACCTACCCCACTGCTATGCACAAAGTTACAGAAGAATGGTGGAGAAGAGGGGATTCGAACCCCCGACCTCGGCAGTGCGAGTGCCGCGCTCTCCCAGCTGAGCTACTTCCCCACCACAGGTCCGATTATAGTGGCCGACCGCGCCCGGCGCAAGCCGAGGGACGCAGGCAAATGGACTGAGGCAGGCTGAAGTCAGCCCGTGCTCCTTTTGCCACCACGAAGTTCACGAAGGGTGTCCGCCGCGAGCGGCGGCGCGAAGGCGATTGAGAAGAGAAACAGAGTGGAAATTCGTGTTACCTGTATCGCCGTTCTTCGTGTCCTTCGTGGTTCAGCAGGCTTGGCTTCGCGGGGCGGCTCAGGACGGGTGGTGTTCGGGGTGCTGGCCTATGAGTTCTTCTATCAGCTCGTGGCCGTCCGGTATGGAGATCTCGCTGGAGGCGGCGTGGGCCTCGGTGAACGGCAAGCCGCTGGCGGCCTTCACGCCCTCGCCCCAGAGGGCGAACGGCACGTCGTCCGCCTTGTGCCGACCGTCCTCGACGGAGGTCACGTGGTCGGGCACGACCAGCAGCCGCAGGCCCTCCGCCTGCTCGGCGGCGGCCATGACCGGCCCGACAATCTCGCGGTCGATCCGCTCGATGCACTGGATCTTGGTGCGGATGTCGCGCTCGTGGCTGGCCTCGTCGGGCGCCTCCACGTGGACCAGCACCACGTCGTAGTCGTTGAGGCTGTCAACGGTGTAGCGGCCCTTGGCGGCGAAGTCGGTGTCCACGTAGCCCGTGGCGCCGGGCACCTGCACGATATCCCAGCCGATAAGCCGCGCGATGCCGCGCACCAGGTTGACGGCGCTGATGGCGGCGCCGGTGAGGTCGAACTTGTCGGCGAAGGCCGGCATGCTCGGCTTCTTGCCGGGGCTCCAGAGCCATATCATGTTGGCCGGGTTCTTGCCCAGGTCGAGCCGCACCTCGTTGACGTCGTGCGCCTCCAGCAGTCGGCGGGATTGCTGCATGAGCCCCATCAGGAACTCGTCCCCCGGCCCGTTGGGGTAATACTCCTCCATCTCCTCCCCCACGATGTCGTGGGGCGGGGTGGTCTCCGCCTCCAGACTCTCCTCGCCGCGGTAGAGCATGACGTGTCGGTAGCTGGTGCCGGTGTGGAAGGAGAGGTCCGGCGTGCCGAGGGCGTCGTTGAGCGTCTCGATGAGCAGGCGGGCCTCCTCGGTCTCGATGTGACCGGCGGTGAAGTCGGCCAGCGTGCCGTCCGAGGCGGTGATGAAGTTGCAGCGCACTGCCCAGTCGGAGGGCTCCATCTCCAGCCCCAGGTCGGCCGCCTCGAGTGGGCCCCGGCCGGTGAAGAACTCGACAGGATTGTAGCCCAGCACGCTCATCATGGCGACCGCGCTTCCGGGCGTCATGCGGGGTGGCACGTGGCGGGTCACGCCCAGCAGGCCCTCCTGGGCGGCGCGGTCCATGTTCGGCGTGCGGGCCGCTTCCAGCGGCGTCCGTCCGTCCAGCTTGGTCAGGGGGTAGTCGGCCGCGCCGTCGGGCACGACGATGCAGTATTTCATAGTTTCCTCCCGGTGAGTCGCCTGTCCGGCGGTGCTCAGATATCCTCCACTCGTAACGTGCGCGTGTTCTCGCCCCGGATGACGTCGAGCCGGTTGATGCGCTCGAGGGCGCGCTTCATGGCGGCCTCGCGTGCCTCGTGGGTCATGAAGACGACGGGCACGAAGGGCTCGCCGCATTCCTCGGCGACCTCGTGCTGGCGGACGGATGCGATGCTGATGTCCTCCTCGCCCAGCACGCCGGCCACCTGCGCGAGTACGCCCGGCCGGTCCAGGCAGTCGAGGCGGAAGTAGTAGCGTGTCGCAATCTCGCCGAAAGGCACAAGGTCCGCCTCGGGCACGTCGCCGAACTGGGTCAGCCCGGCGAAGTCCGCCTGATACGTCCCGAGCGCCATGCGGGCAATGTCGCCCACCACGGCGCTGCTCGTGGCGGGCCGCCCGGCGCCCTTGCCCGTGAGGACGACCTCCCCCACGGTGTCCCCGTGGATGCAGACGGCGTTATAGACGCCGCCGATGGACGCCAGCGGGTGGTCGCGCCGCAGCAGAGCGGGGTGGACGCGCAATTCGAGCCGGTCGCCGTCGCGCACGCCGATGGCCAGCAGCTTCAGGGTGTAGCCGAGCGCCTCCGCGTAACGCAGGTCCCGCAGGTCAACGCCGGTGATGCCCTCGCAGACGATGTCGTGCAGCGCAACGTTGACGCCGAATGCGAGCCGGGTCAGCACGGCCAGCTTGTGGGCGGAATCCAGCCCCTCGACGTCCAGCGCGGGGTCGGCCTCGGCATAACCCTTCTGCTGGGCCTCGGCCAGGGCGTCCTCGTAGGCCATGCCGGCATCCAGCATGCGGGTGAGCACGTAGTTACAGGTGCCATTGACGATGCCGTAGAGGCTCTCGATACGCTCTCCGACGAATGCGTTGCGGAGGGCGGCGATGACGGGTATGCCGCCGCCCACGCTGGCCTCGAAGGCGATGGAGCGGTCGGACTGCCGGGCGAGGCGATAGAGTTCGTCGCCGTGCTCGGCGAGCAGAGCCTTGTTGGCGGTCACGACGTCCTTGCCGGCCGCCAGGGCGTTGCCCACCACGTCGCGCGCCGCTGTCGTGCCGCCGAAAAGTTCGACCACCACGTCCACCTCTTCGTCCTGCAGCGGCTCGTCGAGGTCCTCGGTCAGGGTGACGTCGGACGGCGGCTGGAGTTCCCGGGCCACCTGCTCGCGGCGCATATCGACGATGTAGCTGAGCCGCACGGGCTGCTCGAGGCGCTCATGGAGCGGGCCGTCCGCAAGCAGCAGCCGGGCCACGCCCATGCCCACCGTGCCGCAGCCGTAAAGGGCAACGTTGCAGCCTGCCACGGGGTATCCTCCTGTGGGTAGCAGAATCCGCGAGGGCCGTCCCTGGCGCGCCGAGCGAGGGACCGAAAGTCCGTTGAATATAAGGCGCGGTGGGCGAAGTGTCAATTGTGACGGGAGCTGCCGGGTCAGTCAATAATCGCCTCGAGGAGCCCGGATCGCACTGGTTCCGGCGCGAGGCCGAGCAGCCGGCGCGCCGCGCACTACGCACAGGGTCGGAGGCCCGCGCCTGGGGCGCGGGTGCTTCACCCGCTCAGTCCAAGCCGGTTCAGCATGACATTCTGACGCCGTTCGGCTGTGCTTGAACTACCGGCCCCCAGGCAGAAACCGGCGAATGGAGCAAAGCGGCAATAATTGGATGGCCCTGGCCCGCTGGCGGCGTTTCCTCCGGTCTTAGCCGTGGGCCCGGCAGTCCTGCCTGTGACGCGTGAGTTGCGTTCGAAGGGGTACTGGGCTGGTATCTGCTCCGGACGAGCGGCCGCCGGCGCCAAGCAGCAGCATGGCCAGCTTCACGAGGCTTCCGTCGCTTTAGCGTCCTCCCTCATTCCAGCAGGGCCCACAGCAGGTGCACGGTAGCCCAGCCCAGCAGGGCGGAAATGCCGGCCATGAACAGCGAGCCGGTCCAGAGAAACAACGCCTGATTCAGGAACGCCCCCGAGCGTCCGGCCGGCAGGAACACGTCCTGCACCAGTTCGAGCAGCCAGGTGTCCAGCAGGATGTGCTTCCCCAACCTGTTGGCGGTTAGGTAGATGGGGACCGCGGTGAAGGGATTTGTCACCCAAACGCCCACCACCGCGGCCGGCAGGTTGACCTTCAACACCACGGCTCCGGCGACGGCCAACAGCATCTGAAAGGGTATTGTGGGAGTGAAGGCGATGAACAGCCCCAGGGCCAGTCCGTTGGCCACGGCGCGCCTGTGGGGCCCCCACAGGCGTGCGCCGAAGATGTGCTCGCCCAGTACACGATGGACAAAGGTGTCCTTCAGTGCCCTGGCGACCTGTCGTTGTTTGCGCAACCAGTCTCTGCCGAACACCGTGTCGATACCCCCCGGAAGGTCCGCAGTCAAGAGGTTCGGGGTGCCGGCAACGAGAACGCCCGCACCCCGAGAACCAAAGAACATCAGTGCCGTGCAGCCTGGGGGGTCAGAATTCAACGCCCATGCTTGCCAGCACGGAGTGGGCGCGGCTGCTGTTGCGCCCTGTCAGGGGATGCTGGTAGGCCACCTTCAGGCGGGTATTGTCGTTCAGGAATACCTTGCCGCCCAGCGTGGCGCCCAGGAAGTGGGAATCGCTCCCATGGCTGATGAACTCCCGTGCGTAGTTCAGCTCGGCGATGGGCTGAATGTCCGGGACGGGTTCGAACCCCACGCCGGCGTTGGCTTCCACGACGCCGCGGGTCTTGCGCTGTTCGGCGCCCATCAACATGGAGTAGTGATGCCTGCCTTCTCCAAAGGGGAACAGGTAGCCCACATCGGCGTTCCAGAACATGTCCTCCTGACCGCCGCTGAGGGCGAGTTTCTGGGACAGGCCCCAGAAGCTCTTGCCGGGCCCCAGGCGTCCACTCTCGGACTCACGCCCGATCGGGATGGACAGGGCGGGGATGTAGGCCGCATCGAATTCGTCCCCATCGAAGAAGCGGTATTTCGTCCCCACCGTGACGTCCTTGAGCCCGCGCCCCAGGCTGGGGCCATAGCTCCAGACGCCGCCCGCTCGGTCCTTGATCTCGGCAAAGCCGAACGAAAGGAACACGTCCTGGTCCTCCGATAGGCCGTGCGTCACCTCAGCGGTCCAGTCCCACAGGTGGAACCGGGGCCGACGCGTGCGGGAGAAGTGGTTGTCGTACGCGCCCCGCGCGCCCTCGGCCCGCCTGTAGCGCAATCCGAGCTCCACGTCGGTTTTGCCCTGTTCCAGCGGGACGGCGGACTCTGTGAGGAACATGTCCTGGCGGGCATGATCGGTTTCGGCGTTCACAATCTGCGCGCTCAGCATCAGTCCGCACAGGAGTGCGGCTATCGCAATAATCGTCCTTTTCATTTCCCTACCTTCCTTTGAACCTCGGTTAGCAGAGAGTAGAATCGTTCAGCAAAGCAGTTTGACCCAACGAAAACACCACAGACACCAGGCTTTCTGGTCGCTCACGAGGGTGGGAACTCACCTCCTTTCCGTGCGCCGGGGGAAAGCTTGCTACCCGTCTCCGCGACCTCAAGGGGAACCTGTCTCCGGCCGCAGGGGGGAACGGCGCCGGTCATGCATAAACAAGTGCCTTTCAGTCTTCCTTTGTTCAAATCGTCTCCGGAGCCCGGACTGGCTGCGCTGTAACCGCCGCAGCCGCTCGCGTTCCGCAAGGATATCCAGGGCGGCATAATATTTCTCAATTGTGTCTTTCGTTTCTTCATCGCGCGGCATGTCAGACAAGGTAGTGCATGAACACGGTGGCGAGGCCCAGAAACAAAAGGAATCCGCCAACGTCGGTGGCGGTGGTGATGAAGATGCTGCTGGCCAGCGCCGGGTCGTGACCGAGGGCTTTGAGGGCGAGGGGGAAACCCGCACCGAAGACGCCCGCGATGGCCAGGTTGCCCATCATGGCAAACAACATGATGAGCCCAAGCCAGGGGTTTCCGTACCACCAGAAGGCGATGCCCGCCATCAGAGCGCCGTTGATGGTACCGTTGATGAGCCCCACCCCGACTTCCTTGAGCAGCACCTTCCAGCATTCCGCAAAGGACAGTTCCCCGAGGGCGAGCCCCCTGACGACCACGGCCATCGTCTGGGTGCCCGCGTTGCCTCCCATGCCGGCTATGATGGGCATCATCACGGCCAGGGCGGTGAACCGCGCGATGGTGCTTTCAAACAGGCCCACGGTCACGGCGGCCAGCAAGGCCGTGCCCAGGTTGATGACCAGCCAGCCCCACCGGAGCCGCACGGAGGCCAGCAGCGGGGTGTCGATCCGCTCCTCGGTGCTGACGCTGGCCATGTGGTAGAGGTCCTCTTCGGCCTCGTCCTCCATCACGTCCATGGCGTCGTCAAAGGTGACGATGCCGACCAGCCGCTGTTCGGGATCCACCACGGGAATGGCCAGAAAGTCGTAGTCCGAGAGGATACGCGCGACCTCCTCCTGATCCTGGTCAACGCGCACCGAGACCACGTCCCGGTGGGCGATGTCGCCGACCGTGCGCCCCTTGGGCCGTGCGACGATGAGGTCCTTCAGGGAGACCAGCCCCCGGAGCCGCCGCTCAGAGTCCACGACGTAGACATAGTAGATGGTCTCCTTGTCCGGCGCTTCGCGACGGAGTTTCTCCAGGGCGTCCTGGATGGAGATGGTTTCGGGCAGGGTGGCGTAGTCGGTGGTCATCAGGGCGCCGGCCGTCTCCTCCTCGTAGGAGGCCAGACGCCTGATGTTCTCGCGCTCAGCGCGGGCAAGCAGCGGCAGCACCTCGTCCCGCACCTCTTCGTCCATAGCCTGCACCAGGTCCGCCCTGTCGTCGGGGGCCAGTTCAGCCAGCAGAGGGACGAGTTGCTCTGCGTTCGCCAGTTCGGTCAACTCGACCTGGAAGTCGTCCTCGAGGGCAGCGAAGACCTCGGCCGCACGGGCGGGTTCAAGGGATTGGAGCAGTGACCAGACTTCGCCGGCCGGCAGCTCGCCCAGGAAGGCCGCCGCAGTGGTGGGGTGGACCTCGGTTAGGGCTTTCTCGAGGGCAGCGCGCCGGTCGGATGCGTAGAGCGCCGCCAGGTCGGGGTCGCTGCTGGGATCGTGCACGGTTCGCCTCCTTTCGCCGGCCCGCAGCGTGCCGGCCGGAGGCGAACGGCGGGTTTACGGCGGCATGCCGGTAACCCGGTTCAAATCACCGACGCGGCAGCATGGCGAACGCGGTTCGGCGGTACATGAGCCGGCTGACCCGGAAGTAGATTCGCCAGCCTCAGAACCGTCGCCTGCATCCTGTGAATCGGACATGTGACCTTCTCCAGTTCAGCAACATTCCTCACTTCGTCGCAGCATGTGTAACGTAGCATACGGCCGCCCCTCAAATCAACTGGGTCAATAGGTCCGGTCAAGGTCGTTCAATAATCCCTCGAGGGGCCCGAATCGCATTGGCTCCGGCGCGAGACCCAGCAACAGGCGCACTACGCGCAGGGTCGGAGGTCCTTCAACCACTCCGTCGAAGCGGGGTCAGCATGACATTCTCACGCCGTTCGTCCGGGTATGAACTAACGGGCCCGCGGGCAGAAGCTGGAGAATGTGCTAAAGCTGCAACAACGATTGGATGACCCCGGGCGGCGGGGCATGGTTGCTGAATGGTCTGGCTTCCGCAGCCAGCGGCCGAGGCCCGACGCCCAATCCCCGGAGCCCCACCCGTGTCTGACCGGCAGGCCGCGCCAAACGAACCCAATGAAACATTCCTAAAGGCACCCTGCGGCGCACTGCGCACCTGGTGGATGGCCCCCTCATCCTCCTGGTTGGAACGCGGCACAGGTCAGTTCCGGGAAGATGTCGTCGTGCTGCTCGCAGGCCTTCAGGAAGCGCTCGTCCACCTTCCCGCTCTGCACCTGTGCCAGCAGCCGGTCGAACCTTTCCATCAGCGCTTCGAAGCGGTTGCGCGCGTACTCCTCGGCGCTCCCGGCTGAGATGAGGAACGCCCAGTCGCCGGCCTGAGCCAGCAGCAGTTCCCGGGCGCACTGGGTGAGGGCCCGCACGCGGAGCCCGTCCGGGGCGCGCCGGGTCGCCTCCAACAGTTCCGCCTCCGCTTCGTGAAGGAGGGGGTACATCCAGTCGACGTCCCCGTTGACCCACATCTCGAAGTAGCCCCCGTTGCCCCAGCTCGACAGCGCCGGCCGGCCCGCCTGTTGCGCGTCCTCTATCGCGGGGCTGGAAAGGTAGTCGCCCGGCGTCACGCAGGCGATGGCGTCGGCTTCGGCGATGCCGCGAAACACGCGGTCGAGGAATCACGGCCCCTCGAACCACCAGTGCCCGAACAGCTCCGCGTCGTAGGGCGCGACAATGGCCGGCGGGATGCCCGCCGCGCGGCGCGCCCGCACAACCTGCCCGGTGCGCTGCCTGACGAACTCCCCGGCGTGCTCCACGGCGCGTTCTCGGGCGACCTCAGGGTCATACGGCTCCTTGGCGTCGAGCGGCACGTCGCCGGTGATGCGATGGTACTTGAACCCCAGATAGCGCCGCTCCCCGCCCGGGGGCAGGTAAGGTCGGAGGTATTCCTCCTCCGCGTCGTATCCGAGGTCTCGGTAGAACTCCCGGTAGAGGGGGTCGCCGGGCATCCCCTCCTCGGCGCTCCACACCTGCCGGCTCGACTCCACGTCGCGGCCGAAGGCGAGAACCCCGGCAGGCGTCTCCAGCGGTGCGAACACGCCGTGTGGAGGCCGCGGGTCGGCCAGAAGCAATCCGTGTGTGTCGAGGAAGAAGTAGCGGATGCCGAACTCCGCCAGCACGTCCTCCAGACCCGGCCGGTAGGCGCATTCGGGCAGCCAGAACCCGTTCGGGCGCCGACCGAAGTGCTTCGCGAAGTTCTCCAGCCCGACGCGGACCTGCGCACGCACTGCGTCTTCCGAGCCGAGCAGGGGCAGCAGCGCGTGCGTCGCGGCGGAGCCTATCAGCTCCAGGCAGCCTTCGTCCCGCAGGGCCCGAAAGGCGCGAACGAGGGAGCGGTCCCAGTGCTCCCAGCTTTCGAGGGCGCGGCCGTAGCTCTCCCTGTAAAGACGAGCGGTCGCCTCGAAGGGCGTGCCCCGCTTCCGCTCGATCTCCCGTTCGGCCAGTTCAACGTGACGCCGCAGGTAGCGGGTGCATCGCTGCTGGAGCAGCTCGTTGGTCATCATCTCGCAGAGCGTCGGGCTCACGGAGAGGGTGACCCGGAACGGCACCCCGTCCCGGAGGAGGTCCTGGAAGACGTGGAGGAGCGGCAGATAGGTCTCGGCGACGGCCTCGTAGAACCAGTCTTCTTCGAGGAACTCCTCGTGTTCGGGGTGCCTCACGTAGGGCAGGTGGCAGTGCAGCACCGGTATGAGGTATCCCGTCTCCATGGGGGCTCCGGCTCAGTCGTCTTCCGGGGAGGCTTCGCGGTGGGCGCCGGGCGAGGTGGCCAGGTAAGGCTCGGTGGTCTCGTAACGCAGGCCGGGCACGTGACGCGCCGAGGCGGGTTTGAGGCGCTCCAGTGGCCCGGGCTCGGGCGGGGAGGTGCGGAGCGCGGGAACGGTGACCCTCTCGGTGCGGCAGACGGTGCGCCATTTGCCGCCGGCCCGGGCGGCCAGCTCGAACCCGTAGGTACGGCCGGGGCGGACGTCCACGTAGTACCGCCCGGCGTCGGGTTCGACGGGGATGTTGCGGCTGGTGCCCTCCGAGAGGTCCAGCACGCGAAGCACCCATTCACACTCGGGCCCCAGTTCCCGTATCACCTCCCGGCTGCGGGGCCCTTGGACGTTCCAATAGACATAGACCGAAGCGGGACTCTGGATTAGCGCCCCGATTCTGTCCTCCCGGCCCGACGGCCGGTCGCTGGAGTGGGCTTCTCGCCGCGGGTCGTGCTCGTCAGCAGGCATAGCGGGCGGCTCCGTGGTTACGTGCGGGGAAAGGGCATTCCCTTGGGCATGACGACCACCCCGCCGTCGCTTATGGCGAAGTGGCGGCCGTCCCATTCGTGGTCGACTCCTATCTGCGCGTTGTCCGGAATGCAGTTGAGCTTGTCGATGATGGCCCTCTGGATTGTGCAGTTGCGGCCGATGTTGGTGTTGTCGAGGATGATGGACTTCTCGATGCGGCTGCCCACCTCCACGCGGACGTTGGCCCCGAGTATGGAGTCGTAGACGCGGGCGCCGCTGACGATGGCGCCGTGGGCTATCAGCGAGTTGTGGACCTCGGTGCGGGGGGATTCCCCCCCGCCGCCAAAGACGATTTTCGCGGGGGGCCGGCTCTCCGCGCGGCTGCGTATGGGCCACTTCTCGTCGTAGAGGTTGAAGCGCGGTTCCACGCGCACAAGGTCCATGTTGGCCGCCCAGTAGGCGTCCAGCGTCCCGATGTCGCGCCAGTAGTCGCCCTCGTAGCTGCACGCCTGCACGTGGTCCCCGTCGGCGACCATGGCGGGCAGCACATCCCGGGCGAAGTCGTGGCTGCTTTCCCGCTTGGCGTCCTCGATGACTCGCTGGGCCAGCGTCTCGGTGTCAAAGACGTAGACCCCCATCGAACAGAGACAGACCTCGGACCGGCCCGGCAAAGGCGGGGGCTCAGCGGGCTTCTCAATCAGCTCAGAGACTTTCATGTGGGGATCGGCGGAGATGACTCCGAGCCGCCCGGCGGCCTCCTCGACCGGTCGTTCCACGCACGCCACCGTGGCGTCCGCGTCGGCGTGCTGGTGAGCACGCAGAAGCCGGGTGTAATCCATGCGGTAGACGTGATCCCCGCTGAGGACGAGCACGGTCTCCGGGCGTTCCTCATTCAGGGTATGGATATTCTGATAGATAGCGTGGGCCGTGCCCAGGTACCACTCGGAGCTGAGACGCTGCTGGGGCGGGCGCGTCTCGATGTACTCGCCGATCGAGGGATTGAAGATGTCCCATCCGAGCTTGATATGGCGGCTCAGTGAGTCGCTTTTGTACTGGGTCAGAACGTAGATGCGTCGGAGGCCGCTGTTGAGACAGTTGCTCAGGGTGAAGTCGATGATGCGGTAGGAGCCGCCGAAGGGCACGGCCGGCTTGGCCCGATCCTTGGTCAGGGGGTAGAGTCGCTCCCCCTGCCCTCCGGCGAGCACCATGACGAGCGTGTTTTTGAGCAGTTTCGAGAGTTCCATGTGCTCGGTCGGTCAGCCGGCCTCCTCACGCTTGCCCAGCACGTCCTCTATGGCGTTTTTGAGCGGGGTCATGTCCGCTGATTTGAGCACATAGGCCTCGGCGGCCCAGCTCATGAAGTTATCCTGGTATTCGCTGTAACCGGTGTTGATGATGACGGGGATGTCCTTGTTCTCGCCCATGATTTTGGACATAGCCTCTATGCCGTCCATGTTCTCGGGCAGGTTTATGTCCATGATGACCAGGTCCGGCTGATGCTTACCGGCCATCTCGATGGCGCTTTTCCCGTCCGCCGCACAGATCACTTCGTAACCCTCGCTCTCCAGCTCTTGCCGGTAGAGCAGGCGGACGTTCGCCTCGTCCTCAACCAACAGGATTCGCGTCATTGGAACTACCCCCTTCCGGTTTGTTGGCGTCCACGGGCAGGGACACTGTAAACCGCGAGCCGCCGCCCAGTTCGCTTTCGACTTCCATGTCGCCTCCGTGTTGCCGCACGATGCGACGAGACACGCTCAGCCCCAGGCCGATGCCGCCGATCTTGGTCGTGAAGAATGGGCTGAACAGGTTTTCAACCACGTCGGGCGGCATGCCGGCCCCGTTGTCGGCCACGCTGACCAGTACCGAGTCCCCGTCGTGATCGGTGGACACGGTTATCTTGCCCTTCTGCTTGTTCTCGGTCGCCTCCTTGGCGTTCTTGATGAGGTTCAGGATGACCTGCTTGATCATCTCGCCGTCCGCGCTGACGGCGGGCAGGTCCTCTCTGAGGGAGAAGCGCACCGTGATGTCTTCCTCCTCCAGTTGTGGTCGGAACTGCCCCACCGTGTCGCGCACGATCTCGTTAATGCGCACCGGCTTTTTGTCCGGGCGAAGCGGACGGGTGTAGTCGAGCACGTTGACCAGCGTTCGTTCGAGGCGCCGCGCCTCCTCGTAGATGATGTTGGCGTTGCGGTGCGTAACGGTATCCTCCTCGTGCCGGCGCGCTATGGACCGGGCGAACCCGCCGATCGCCGTCAGCGGGTTGCGTATCTCGTGGGCCAGATGCCCGGCCATCCTGCCGACGCTGGCCATGCGCTCGGCCTCTATCAGCTTATCGCGGGTCCGGCGCAGCTCTTCGAGCTGACTGCGGATTCTCTCGTAGGCGCGGGCGTTCGAAATAGCAAGGGACGCCTGCCGGCTGAACATCTCCAGCAGCTCCACCTGATAGCGGTCTATGGGCGTTCCCGAGTACTTGTTGTCCGCCACCATGACGCCTATCTGCTCGTCCGGCGCCGCCAGCGGCACGCAGACGTATTCCTCCAGTTGCAGTTTGCGGGCCAGCTCCCCCGCCAGGTGCGGGTCGGAACCCGCGTCGCCCACGTGCGCGGAGGTCCGGCTCTCCAGGGTGCTGACGAGCGTATCTTCGGAATCGGAGACAGGGATGCGCACGGAAGCTACACGCTCGGTCAGCTCCCGATCGCTGGCGGACGGCACGGTCGAATCCACAAGCTGGTCGATGGATCTGACGCTCTCGTCCAGGTCCTGCCAGATGCGGCGGGCGTCATCGGGGGAAACCGGCCCGACCGCCATCTTACCCTCCAGCCACTCCCCTTCCTCGTCCAGCAGAAAGACGAACGCCCGGTTGAACCCGATGGCATGGCCGGCGGTCACGCAGGTCAGCACAAGGTGCAGCACCCGCTCCAGGTCGAGGCTGGTCTCCACTTTCTCGGTCAGCTTACTTATCAGCCGCATCTGCTCGGTCTGCCGGCGCTGCTCGGTGATGTCCAGGCTGAGCGCGATAAGGCGGGTTTCGCCGTCCTGAATGGGCGTAAAGACCTGCTCGTAGCAGTGCCACACGCCGTGAGCGTCGGTGGTCTCGTGGACGCGCCTTTGGGGCTTCCCGGTGGCCAGCGCGCGGCGGGCCGGGCATGACCGATCTTCGTGCGGGCCGCACACATAGATGGCCCGACACGGCTTACCGAAGTCGTCCTCGTCGAAGTCGAACCATTTCATCAGAGTGCTGTTGGCCCAGCGCAGCCGCAGGTCGTCATCGTAAACGGCCAGACCGGCTCCCACCGCGTCCACAACCAGTTGCAGGGTGTCGCGTTCGCGGCGAAGCTGTTCCTCGGCCCTCTTCTGTTCGGTCACATCGACCAGATACGAGGTGAACCCGATGTGTCGCCCGCTCTCGTCCTGCATGGGAACCCGGGTTTCGCGGATGATCCGCGCCTGCCCGTCTTTGCGCACCCACGGCCGTTCGCGCGTGACGCTGCCTTCCCGCAGGCATTCCCGCAGCAGGGCCTGGAGATCGAACGGCTCGGCGGCGAACTCGCGGGGGTCCTTCCGCCCGGTCACCTCTGCGGCGCTGTAGCCGAGCATCGTCTCGCAACTGGGGCTCCAGTGGGTATAGACACCCCGCGTGTCGGAACTGGTGATGCCCACGGCCGTGCTGCGGATAATGTTGGCCATGTGGCGGCGGGCCTGCTCGATCTGATACTGGTCGTGCTCCCTCTGGTCGATCATGCGGGCGTTTTGCAGCGCGACCCCGATGTGAGGCGCCACGTGCTCAAGAGCGGCCACCTCGCTCTCCGGGAAGTCGTCCCGCCGGTCGGAAAGGATGTGGATCACGCCGAGCACATCCTTCCCCTTCTTGACGGGCACGCTCAGTTCGGTGCGCACGTTGCACTCCTCCGGGAAAGCGATCAGACGCCGCTCGTCATCTTCCAACTCCCCGGCGCGTATCGTCTCGCCGGTCTCCGCACAGATGCCGATGTAGCCCTCGCCGATGGGCTGAGCGTAGTCAGGGGACCTGTAGCGGCGGTCCCTGCCGGCCTCCGCCACCAGGACGCACTGCCCGAGGTCCTGGTCCACCCAGAACACGGAGACATCGAAGTAATCGCGGAAATCCCGCAAGGCGCCCGCGACGCCGTCCAGCAATTCCTCGCGGGTGGGCAGTTCGAGAAGGGCTCGGCCGATGCGCGCGATGACCTCCGACTCGCTGAGGCGCTTGTGCGACAGCTCCATGCGTCCCGTCCGGTCCAGCGCCAGGGCCATCACCCCGGCCAGGCCCTCCAGCCGCCGCTCATCGGACGGGGCGGGCGCATCTTCGTCCGCTCCGTACATCAGCAGCACGCCAACCACCCGGTCTCTTGCCACGAGCGGCACGGCAACGAAGCTCTCCACGCCGGCCTCCTGCAGCTCGGCGGAGTTGGCAATGCGCTCGTCGCCGGCCACGCCCTCATAGAACCGGCACGCCCTCCGGCGGCGGGCCTGCTCCAGTGCGGTTATCGTTCCGCTGCTCTCAAGCTCCCGGTCGGTCAGATACTGCCGCTGCTCCTTCACCAGAGGGACGGGGACTTCGGCACCGTACCGGAAATCACGGGGTGTGCCGGAGGGGTCATAGAAACGCCACCGGGAGCCGAGCAGGTCCCACACGCCGCCCAGCCGCTCGGCGCTCATCTCACAGACCTCGGCCGGGGTCAGCGCGGAGGCGAGGGCCGCCTCCAGGTCCCAGGCCATGAAGATCTCCTGCAACCGCTCCCGCGCCGTGGAATAATCCGCCTCCGCGGCCAGCTCGTAGAGGTCGGTCGTCTTGCGGAGTATGGCCTCCACGGTATCGTCGAGCACCCGCGCCACCCGGAAGGACGTCAGCTCCTCGCCCACGTTCTCGAAGATCACCTGCTTGCCGACGCTCTTGATCTCCAGCAGCACGTAGGCGATGTCGGCCAGGCGGATGTGGTATTCCCGTCCGTCCAGGATGAGGTGGTAGAAGGACGCCATGTCGGCCTCGGCGCCTTCGCCCCCCAGCCGGTTGATAAGCAGGTCCAGGAACTCGGTCGCGTCCCGCCGCAGGATCTCGTCGGCCATGATGTCGCCCACGCCTCTTTCGCGGGCCAGCACCGAGATCTTGTTCAGCCAGCGGCGCAACACCTCCTCCCGGTGCTCTCGAAGCACCTCCGCCGCTCGCAGGCGCTCACGCGCTATTTCGGTCGCCTCGGTCATCGCATCCCGTCGCTCATTCAGAACCTGCTCGCCTCAAAGCCGCCTCGTAGACGTTCTCGTACTCTCCCGCGCTGCGCTTCCAGGACCAATCCTGCGCCATTCCATTGAGCATGAGCCGACGCCAGTCCTCCCGGTCCGCGTACGTATCCACCGCCCGCTGCACGGCCGCCGCCAGCGCATCGGCGGAATACCGCCGGAAGGTGAAGCCCGTGGCCCGGCCGTCCTGGAGGGCCTCCTCCGAGTAGTCGGTCACCGTGTCGGCCAGCCCGCCCGTGGCGCGGACGACGGGCACCGTGCCGTAGCGCAGGCTGTAGAGCTGGTTCAGCCCACAGGGCTCAAACTTGCTGGGCATCAGGAACATGTCGCTGCCGGCCTCTATGCGGTGCGCCGCCTCGTTGTCGTAGGCCAGCTTGACTCCGACCTGCTCGGGGTTCTCTTCCCGTGCCGCCTGCAGAAGCTGATGGTAGCGCGGCTCCCCCTGCCCCAGCACCACGAGCTGGAGGTCCATCTCCATCAACCGGGGCAGAGCCTCCGCCAGCACGTCGAGGCCCTTCTGGTCCACCAGCCGGCACACCATCCCTATCAAGGGGACGTCATCCTGCTGCGGCAGCTCGAATTCCCGCTGCAGCGCCCGCTTACATTCCGCCTTCCCGCTCAGGTCGTCTGCCGAGTAGTTGGCGGCGATGTTGGGATCGTCGGCCGGGTCCCATTCGGCGGTGTCTATGCCGTTCACTATGCCGAAGAGGTCGTCGGAGCGCTCCCGCAGCACGCCGTCCATACCGCAGCCGTGCTCCTCCGTCTGGATCTCCCGGGCGTAGGTTTCGCTCACGGTCGTCAGCACGTCGGCGCCCACCAGACCCGCCTTCAGGAAGGAGAGGTTGCCGTAGTATTCCAGCATCTTCCAGTTAAACAGGTCCCACGGCAGGCCGGCCAGTTGCATGTCCCAGTGCCAGAACAGGCCCTGGTACGCCAGGTTATGCACGGTGAAGACCGTCGCGGTCTCCGGGAAGTCGGAGGCGTAAATGTAACGAACGTAGACCGGCACCAGTCCCGTGTGCCAGTCGTGAGAGTGGATGATGTCGGGCTTCAGCCCCAGTACCTTGCACAGTTCCAGCGCACCGCGGGAGAGGAAGATGAAGCGCTCGCTGTTGTCCTGGTAGTCGGTGTGCTCGTCGGTGGTGTAGTAGCCGTCGCGATCGTAATAGCGATCGTTCTCCAGAAAGTAAGCCGTCACGTCGCTTCCGGGGAGCTGGGTCCGCCATGCCGTGCCGGCCACGGACGCATCACCCACGGGGACGTGGAAGACGCCGTCTTCCACTCGTTCGAGGGGCCGACCGACCCTCTCGGCCTGCTCGCGCACGCCCCTGTAAAGCGGGCTGAAGACCACCACCTCCTCGCCCAACGCCGACAGGGCCGGCGGCAGCGAACCGAGCACGTCGGCCAGCCCGCCTTCTTTGGAGAAAGGAGCCACCTCGGAAGCCACCATCGCGATCTGCATGGACATCACTCCTCTCCGGTCAACATTTGTGTCGGCTGCTCTTCGATTTCCGGCACCGGCTCGATCTTCTGCCCCAGTTGCTCGGATGTCACTTCCCTCAGGTGCTCCGCGGCCCTCTCCGGCTCCATGGGGTTGATGTAGAACCCCGTCCCCCACTCGAAGCCCGCGACATGGGTAACGCGGGGGATGACCTCGATGTGCCAGTGATACGACTCCGCGTTTCCGTCGTTCACCGGCGCGGTGTGTATGGCATAGTTGAAGGGTGGGTCATGCAGAACGACCTCCAGCCGGGCGATGGCCTCCTGAAGCAGCCCGGCCAGCGCCGGGATTCTGTCCCGCTCCAGCCGATGGAACTGGCCGGCGTGCTGCGTTGGCAGCACCCAGAACTCGAACGGGAACCGGGCGGCGTAGGCGCTGAGGGCCACGAAGCCTTCGCGCTCGGCTATCACTCGGTCCCCGCTTTCCAGCTCCGCCTGCAGCATGTCGCAGAACAGACACTTGCCCTGCTCTTCGTAGAAGTCCGCGCAGCGGCGCATCTCCTCCTCGACCCGCTTGGGCATCACGGGCACGGCGATCAACTGGGAGTGAGCGTGTTCGATGCTGGCGCCGGCCCCCTCGCCCACGTTCTTGAAAATCAACACGTAAGACACGGCGTCGCTGCAACTGAGGGCCCGGGCCCTCTCGCAGTATGTCTCGATGACCAGTTGAAACTGTTCGGCCGTCAGTTCGGTGGGGCTTATGAGGTGCCGGGGCGTCTCGATGATGACCTCGTGCGCCCCGTGACCGCCCACCGCGGGGTACAGCCGGCTGCCGTGATTGTCCAGCGCCGTGCCGGGCTGAAGGGCGGGGAACTTGTTCGGCACCACCCGCACCCGCCAGCCCGGGCTGTTCGGCTCGGAGCCCGGCTCGCGAACCGCCATCGCCTCCGGCGGAGTGCGGTCTTCGTTACCCTCGCAGAAAGGGCAGAATCCCCCTTTGGGCTCTCCCCGGCCCACAAAGAAGTCGTGCGGTCGAGCCGCCCGCTCGGTCGCAATGATGACCCAGCGGCCGGAGACCGCGTCCTGTCGCAACTCCGCCATCGCGCAGAACTCCCTGTCGCTCCGTTACGAGCTTCATTATAATGCGTCAGTCGCAGCCTCACAATGCCACTGCCCCTCAAACCCCCTCAGAGGCCCCATGGATGCCTTCGATGTGCACGCTCACCTTAATCTCGCCGCATTCGAGGATGATCTCGACGCGGTACTGGGCCGGGCGGACGAGGCGGGCGTGTCCCGCATCCTCTGCGTCGGGGTGGACCTGGAGACCTCACGGAGGGCCGTCGAACTGGCCCAAAGGTATCCGGATCGCATCCTCGCCGCCGTCGGCATCCACCCCAACCACTGGGCCGACTCTGCGGACGAGATGGACGCCGTGGCCGAGCTGGCGGCGGACCTTCACGTGGCGGCTATAGGCGAAACAGGGCTCGACTTCTACCACGAACACACGCCGCGCGACGCGCAGGTGGATGGGTTCCGCTGGCACCTGAGTCTGGCACGCGCGGTCAGCAAACCAATCATTGTTCACGCGCGCCGTTCGGACGACGAAGTGCTGAGAATCCTGAGTGACGAGGCGAGCCCGGCGGGCGGCGTGCGACACTGCTTCGACCGGCCGTGGGAGACCGCAAAGAGCTACTTTGAGCGGGGCTTCCACATCTCGCTGGCCGCCGCCGTCACCCGCCCCGGCTACAAAAAGCTTAAGGCCGCCGTGGCCCGCATGCCGGGGGACCGGCTGCTGGTGGAAACCGACTGCCCCTACCAGTCCCCCGCGTCGCGCTCGGGCGAGCGCAACGAACCGGCATTTATCACCGAGACGATAGAAGCGGCCGCCGCCCTGCGCGACCAGACGCCGGACGAATTCGCCGCGCTAACAACCGCCAACGCTCGCGCGCTGTTCCTGCCGGACCGCCGGGACGGCTAACCACGACGCCCCCCCCGCCGAGAAGACCGATCCGCTGGCGCTGCCGGCCGGCTGCATCCGCACCTTCCTGATCGTGGGATTCATGGTCGCCGCCATCGTCCTGCACCTGCGGGGCCGGCTGACCGAACTGCGACATCTGGAGTTCTTTGTCATCCTTTTCGGGGTGGTCGTCGGCTTCATGTTCAGCAAGGCGCTGGACCGCGTGCGCGGAAGTTCATTCTACACGGGCGTCGCTCACGGCAAGGGCCTCCTCGTGCTGGCCGCCGCCGGTTGGCTTAGCTACCTGTTGATCAGCGGCCGCCACGCCGCCCTCTCCCCTCTCGTTCCAGTGGCATTCGCCGCCTTTATCGGGTTCTACTACGGGTCTCGCTCCTGAGAAGCTCGCCGGACCCTTGCTGCCGTAGGGCGAGCGGACAAGTCCGATGGATTTCCAGGAATTTCTCTATTTCGTGCGGTAGACGGATTTTGCGAAATTACCTCTTGATATAGTGCGCTCATCTCGCTATACTGTGTTCGGCAGTTATGGGTAACAATGGAGGGACGTGGGAAAAGTTAGGGCAGGCAGCACCCCGAGACAAGGCCCGCCCCGGCAACGGGGTGGGCCTTGGTTCGTACGGTTCCGGTTCAATCTACCGGCAAACCAATCGCAACCCGACCAGCTAACGCTACTTTGTCATGTTCCGGTATTCCCGTTGGAGACCGGTTACTTGAAGCGCGGTAGAACGAGGTGAGATTGTCATCCTGAAGCCGCTTTGACCGGGCGGCTGAAGGATCTGCGACCTTGTGCGCTGTGTTCCCGACGCCCGGCACTCGGTCTTGCGCGCGGAGCCGATGCCGCCGCTGTCAGGACCGTGTATCACGAGCCGGGGACGCGCCGCTTTCAGGTCGGGGATTCCTCGCTGCGCCGGACGGCGAACTCGGAATGACAGATGCAAGCCACACGGCTGTTGTGCGGGCATGACCAGAGAATGGTAGATCCAGAGGCGAGTTGACAAAGTAGCACTAAGAGCGGAGCGAGTCAGACGCGGGTCAGCTTCAGGTAGGAGCGCGTCAGGGCTTCGGGCAGGTCGTGGATATCTCGCAGGATCACGTAGCGACGTCGGGGGAACATGATGTCCAGCTCGTCCTGCGCCTCCAGGTCCACGGCTATGCAGAACGTGTGGACGCCGAGCGCGCGGTTTTCCTCGCAGGCTTTCCGCACGTCGTAGTGGGCGTAGCGGGTCTGGGGGTCGTACTCGGTGTCCATCGGGCGACCGTCACTCAGCAGTATCATCAGGCGCGTCTTAGCCGGCACGGCGGCCAGCTTCTGCCCTCCGTGTCTGAGCGCCACGCCGATACGGGTCGAGGAGCCCGGCCGCGCGCCCATGAGCCGGGCCTGCGCCTGTGGCCCCCAATCGTCACCGAAGTCTTTGAACACCTGAAAGACGCACTGCTCCCGCCCGTTCCCGGTGAAGCCGTACACGCCGAACCGGTCGCCCAACTCCTCCAGCCCCGTGGCCAGTATGTAGGCGGCCTCCTTCTCCACCTCGATGACGTCCTTCTGGCCGGTATCCCGGCCCGTCGAGCCGCTCACGTCCAGCAGCAGCGCCACGGCAACGTCGCGCCGGCTCAGGCGCGGTTTGGTCCAGAACTGCACCCGCGGGGACGCCTTCGCCTTGCGCATGGTGACGAAGCGGACCAGCGAGTCAATGTCGATATTGTCCCCGTGCTCGAGGTACTTCTCCTTGACCACCTGGTCGGGGCGCAGGCGCTGGAACAGCCGCTTGACGCGCTCGACGCGTCGGCGCAACTGCTCGTCCTCGCTCCGGCCCGGGCCGCGCGGTTCAGGTCGCACTTCCTGGAGCGAGCACCAGTCCCTGTAGTACTCGTTCTCCAGCCCGTTCCACTCGTCGTAGAGGTAAACCGCCCTCGGACCGCCGCTGCCCTCGCCCTCCTCCTCTTCAGAGGATTCCTCGTCGGCTTCGCCGCCCTCCCCTTCGGCCTGCCTCTCCTGTGTTGCCGGGGTCTCCCCCTCGGCATCGGGCGTACGCGCGTCGCCCTCGGAGTTCAGGTCCAGCACCACCTTGTCGGCCGGCGGCGCGTGCTCTTCGAGGGGATAGTCGAAATCGGGAAAGAAGCTGAGTGGGCGCGCCCGCAGCCAAACTCCGTCGCCGGGTATTTCGGCCGGGGGTTCGTCGCGGATATGCCGGAGAACCGACTCAAAGTCATCGGACTCCTCGGCGACTCGACGCACCCACGTAAGCAGGTCTTCCACGGCCGGCTCCACGGGCTCGTGCCCGTTGGCCCCGGCGCAGAGGGTCAGCAGGCGCCCACCCGGCGAGTCGGGCTCGCGCGCCCGGCTCTCCTCGGCCGCGAGCCGTCGCATCATGCGGGCGGCACCCGGGTACCTCTTCTCGAGGGCGGAGCGGAGGCGATGAATCTCCACCGCCTGGAACAGCAGGCTGCACGCGCCGGTGCCCCCCAGCCCGGCGCAGACATCTGAGATGCTTCGCGCCTCCCGCCCGTGGACCCGGCAGAAGCTGCCGTAACGATAGCAGGCCGCCGCCAGGACGGCCGTCAGAAGGTAGTAGCTCCGGTTCAGACCCCTGGTCCCGTAGACGGACACCCGCTCCGGCAGGTAAACCTGGTCGCAACCGCAGACCACGGTCGAGCCGCGTTCGATCAGCTCGTCGGAGTCCAGCTTGCTGAGGGAGTCGAACTCCACCCCGCGGCCGGCGATGGCCCGGAACAGCCGCCCCATGCGATCGCGCATCCGCTCCAGCCGAGCCGTTCGCCCCAGCCTCTCGGCGGCCGCCTCGGCCGACTTAAGCTGCATGCGGAAGTACTTCAGTCCGCTGTCCCGGCTCCGCCGGAAGACCTCCAGCCCATTGCGTATGAAGTCCGGGAGTTCCTCAAGGCCCAGGCGCTCCCGCACCTCGGGATAGCCGTGCAGGAAGCTGAACGCGAGTTCGG
The DNA here is from genome assembly GCA_046483385.1 of Candidatus Brocadiia bacterium. Lineage (GTDB taxonomy): Bacteria > Planctomycetota > Brocadiia > SM23-32 > SM23-32 > B1Sed10-231. Next base: position 21,870 of record JAWODG010000008.1, read on the forward strand.
CGTCGGTCTCCATCAGGTCGGCCGCCCATTGCAGGACGCGGCGCACCTCGGCCGGGCGCTCGGGGAAGTGCCCTTCTCCCCAGAGCTGAAAGTAGCGCTTGCCCATATAGACCCGCTCGGCGGCGAACTCGGCCCCCAGCGCGCGCCAGTCCTCGAACAGCTCCGGCACACGCATCAGCCAGGCGGCACCGGAGTCGAGGGCGGTCAGAAACTCCTTCAGCACGTAGTCGTAGCCGGTCCGGGTCGCCTCCTCCAGGAACGGGGCGCAGACCCGCCCCGGGCTGCGGCTGCCTTCATTCAGCAAACCCTTGCTGAACAGGCTGTCCAGCAGGTGCCGGAACTGTTCCCGGTAACCCCAGGTGACCCGCCGCAGGGGGAAGCCGCGGTAGTCGGCCTTCGGCCCGCCCTCACTCCTGTCCGCCGACTCCTTCATGGGCGAGCATGTCTCCGAAGTAAGCATTGACGATGTCGTTGACCGACTCGATCATCTCGGGGTCGTCACTGAGCACGTGGCTGATGGAAGTCCGGCAGGCGGTCAGCGGCTCCATGCCGTCCTCTATCAGCCGGCCGGCGTAGACCAGGAGCCGCGTGCTGGCGCCCTCCTCCAGCCCGAAGCCCTTCAGGCGGCGAATCTCCTGCGCCATCGAGGCCAGGCATTCGGCCGTCTCCTCGTCCACGCCGGTCTCGCTGACCACTATCTCGGTCTCGGTCTCGATGTCCGGGTAGCCGAATTGCAGCGAGGCGAACCGCTGCTTGGTGCTCTGCTTCAGGTCCTTCACCACGTTCTGGTAGCCGGGATTGTAGGACAGGACCATCATGAAGTCCTCGTCGGCCCGGACGACCTCCTGCGTCTGGTCGATGTAGAGCATGCGCCGGTCGTCGGTCAGGGAATGGATGATGACCGTGGTGTCCTTGCGCGCCTCGACGATCTCGTCCAGGTAGCAGATGCCGCCGTAGCGGACGGCCAGCGTCAACGGACCGTCCTGCCAGATGGTTTCGTCCCCTTTGAACAGGAACCGGCCTACCAGGTCGGCGGCGGTCAGGTCCTCGTGGCAGGAGACGGTGATGAGCGGCAGGTCCAGGTGGGAGGCCATGTGCTCGACGAAGCGGGTCTTCCCGCAGCCGGTCGGCCCTTTGAGGATGAGGGGGACCTTCTGTCGGAAGGCGTGGGTGAAGAGTTCCTCCTCGTTGCCCTGCTGGATGTAGTTGGGACGCTCCCTGATGCGGAAATCGTCCATGATCTTCTCGGGTTCCATCGCGGCGTCTCGCTAACGGCGTAAGGGGATCGGAAAGTACACCCGCACGGAGGCGCAAGACCGGCGGGGCCAAAACGCATGATTGTACCACGTTCCGGCCGAGGTTGGAAAGTGCGATCAATGTGTCGAGAACCACAGGTTGGGCGCTCACGGTACGGAGAGAGCGGGAGGGCACCTCGGATTGGTCCAGCCGTCCGAGTCGGAACGGCCGGCAGGGGCTGACGCAACGACTCAGAACTCGACCCAGCCGTCCATCAGCCACATCATGCCGGCCAGATCGGCGTCCGTCATGCGGTTCGGCTGATCGCCGGCAGCCCTGAACACGTTGGTATCCACCCGGGTCGCACCCGCCCCACCGGCACCTGCCGTCTGCCCGTGGGGGTTGGGAACGTAGGGGGCGCCCGAACCAGGCTGCCAGCGTTTCCCCTCCCAGGTCACTTCGAGCCATTCAACGTGTCCGTCGACGAACAGGAAGTTGCCGCCCCCGTCGTGGTTGGACTGGCCGAGCCAGCGGTATCTGCCGGAGTTGTCCCGGAACGTACCATGCACGCATTCGTCCCCGTAAACGACGCGCCACGGCGCCGCTTTCACGGGGACGCTCCTCCCGTCCGGCCATCCCCCGTCGTAGAAGTAGCTGGGCGGCATGGGGGGACGCGTGCGTTCGCCTTCCACCGTCCGCAGTCCCGGCTCAACGTCGAAGTTCTCGCACCACAGGAAGTCCGTCCCCTTGTTGTTGATGACCACTCGGTCACCGCTCGCCGGACACTGGAACAGGTATACCTTGGAGGCGTAGGAAGGATACAAAGCCGCCAGCGAGGCCGTGGGATCGGGCCATTCCGGGTGGTCCGGATGCACGCTGCGCCGCCCCCATGGCCAGTGACCATCGAAGTTCGAACTGTAGATCGCCATGGCCACACCCACCTGCCGCACCCGGTTCAGGCACTTGACCGAGATAGCCTCGGAGCGCCCCTGCTCCAGAGCCGGCACGAGCATAGCCGCAAGGATCGTTATCAGCAGGATGACCACCGCAAGCTCGATCGCCGTAAACGCGCGCCTCATGCTGCCACCTCCCCCCTTTCTGACACGCAGCATCAATGGTAAAGGCTCGCCGGCCTTTGTCAAGACTATACATGCGCACAAAACCGGCGCTCTTCAGCCGCCCGCGCGGTCCGGACGGAACTGAATCATGCTGCCGTGACCCAGGGGCCCGCATCCCTGCCCCAGTCCAAGGGAGTTGCGAAGTGCCGCCTGCAGGGCGTCGCGCGCCCACTCGACCGCGTCCGGCACGTCCATCCCGTGTGCCAGCCCGGTCGCGATGGCCGCCGAATAGGTGCAGCCCGTCCCGTGCGTGTCCGTCGTCTCCACGCGGGAACGGGTGACCTCGCGGAACTCTCCATTCCCGAATAGCAAGTCCGTCGGTGCGCCTTCGAGGTGCCCGCCCTTAACCAGCACCCACTCGGGCCCGAGTTCGGCTATGCGCCGGGACGCCTCTCGCATCTCCTGGAGGTTCCCCACGCTCACGTCCGCCAGCGCCGCCGCCTCCGACAGGTTCGGGGTCACGACGGTGGCCAGCGGCAGAAGGCGGTCTCGCAGGGCGTCCACCGCATCGGGCTCCAGCAGGGCGTCCCCGCTTTTCGCCACCATGACGGGATCGACCACGAGCGGGCGGATAGAGTGCCGGGCGACGGCCTCTGCCACGGCTTCCACCACGCCCCGCTCCCCCAGCATGCCCGTCTTGGCCGCGTCGATGCCTATGTCCTCCGCCACGGCGTCTATCTGCTGCGCCACGAACCCCGGACTCACCGGGTATATGCCGCTTACCCCGACGGTGTTCTGCGCGGTGAGCGCGGTGACGGCGGACATGCCGTAGGCGCCCAGGCAGGTGATGGTCTTCAGGTCCGCCTGAATGCCCGCCCCGCCGCCGCTGTCGCTGCCGGCAATCGTAAGCACTCTGGGTATCATAGGGCCGCCTCATCCCGAGTACGAGTGGCTTGGCTTACTTGAAATTGAACATCCGCGCGATTACGATAATGTTTCAAGCCGAACGCCACAAGGACAACCCCCCGCTCCGGTGCCCGCGGCGGTTGCGCGACGGCCTGTGCCGTTCCGGCACGGTTGCTTTTCCTGCCCGAATCCTGCGCACACCTTCCCGGACGGGAAAACCTGTATCGCGGGGCAAGAGACCGAACGAACCGAGGGAGATCGAGATGGGCCTGCTGGTCCAGAAATTCGGCGGAAGCTCCCTGGCCACGCCGCAGAAAGTGCTGAGCGCCGCACGACGCGCGATCGCGGAGTTCGAGGCGGGGCATCAGGTCGTGGTCGTCGTGAGCGCCCAGGGTGACTACACCGACCGCCTCATCACCATGGCGGAGGAGATACACCCCGAGCCCGACCCCCGCGAGCTGGACACCCTGATGGCGGTCGGCGAGCAGATGAGCATCGCCCTGATGGCCATCGCCATCCACAGCCTGGGCCACGGCGCCATCAGCCTGACCGGTGCGCAGGCCGGCATCCGCACGGACAACGTCAGCAGCAAGGCGCGCATCAAGACCATCGACACCAGCCGGCTGCGCCGCGAGTTGGAGCAGGACCAGATAGTCATAGTGGCCGGCTTCCAGGGCGTTGACATCGACGACAACATCACCACGCTGGGCCGGGGCGGTTCGGACACGACGGCCGTTGCGCTGGCGGCGGCGCTGGATGCCGAGAGGTGCGACATCTTCACCGACGTGGAGGGCGTCTTCACGGCCGATCCGCGCCTCGTGCCGGATGCCCGCTGGATAGAGGCCGTGGATTACGATGAGCTGCTGGAACTGGCCAGCCTCGGGGCGCGCGTGATGCACTCCCGCGCGGTCGAGCTGGCCAAGCGCTACGGCGTGCCGTTCAGGGTGCGGCCGAGCTTCAACGAATCGGAGGGAACGCTGGTGACCAACCTGAGTGGAGAGATGGAGCAGGTGGACGTTCGGGCCGCCGCGCTGGAGACGGACGAGGCCAAGGTTACCATCCGCCACGTGCCCGACCAGCCGGGAGTGGCCGCCACGATCTTCAGCGAGATCGCCGCCGCCAACATCAACGTGGACATGATCGTGCAGAACGTCAGCGAACAGGGCCTGGCCGACGTCAGCTTCACCGTCATGCACGGCGACCTGCCACAGGCCGTCCAGGTCGCACGCCGCTTGAGCAGCGAACTCGGGGCCGCGGACGTTGACGTCAACGAGGAGATCGCCAAGGTCAGCATCGTGGGCACCGGAATGCGAAGCCACGCCGGGGTCGCCGAGCGCATGTTCCGCGCGCTGGCCGACCAGAAGATTAACATCCTGATGATAAGCACCTCCGAGATAAAGGTCTCCTGCGTCATCGAAGCACCCGCGGGCGAGGAGGCCCTCCGCGCAGTCCACAAGGCGTTCGAACTCGACACCGAAAGCTGACACCACGATGAATGAAGAAGGCAGAGACATATTCCTCTACGACACCACCCTCCGCGACGGATGCCAGGCCGAAGGCATGACCCTGTCGGCGGAGGACAAGCTGGAGATAACCGAACGGCTCGACGAGCTGGGCGTCCATTACGTCGAGGGTGGGTTCGCCGGGGCCAATCCCAAGGACGACCAGTACTTCCGCGAGGTGCAGGACCTCGACCTGCGTAACGTCCGCATCGCCGCCTTCGGCGCCACCCGCCGCAAGGGCCGCAAACCGGAGGACGATGCCGGCCTGCAGGCTCTCCTGCGCGCCGAAACCCCCGTCGTCACCATCGTGGCCAAAGCGTGGGACTACCACGTAACCGAGGTGCTGCACACCGACCTGGAGGAGAACCTGCGGATGGTGGACGACTCGGTCCGGTTCCTGAAGGAGACCGGCCGGGAAGTCCTGGTCGACGCGGAGCACTGGTTCGACGGCTACGAGGACGACCCCGACTACGCCATGAAGGTTGCCCGAGTGGCGGCCGAGGCCGGCGCCGACTGCGTGGTTCTGTGCGACACCAACGGCGGCGCCCTGACCGACCGCGTGGGCGAGCTGACCGCGCGGGCCGTCGAAGAGATAGACTGCCCGGTCGGCATACACTGCCACAACGACTGCGGCCTGGCCGTGGCCAACACCATCGCCTCCGTGCAGCACGGCGCCGTCCACGTGCAGGGCACGCTGAACGGCTTCGGGGAGCGCGCCGGCAACGCCGACCTCTGCGCCATAATCCCGATAATCAACCTGAAGACGCCCCATCGCTGCGTCAGCGACGAGCAACTGAAGAAGCTGACGGAGGTCTCGCGCTTCGCCTACGAGGCGGCGAACCTGATGTTCGACGAACACCAGCCGTTCGTGGGACCCAGCGCCTTCGCCCACAAGGCCGGGCAGCACGTGGACGCCATGCGCAAAGCGGAGGCCGCGTGCGAGCACATCGACCCGGAGCTGGTCGGCAACGAGCGGCGTTTCCTGCTCAGCGAACTGTCCGGCCACGCCGGCATGCTGGCCAAGCTGGAGGACTACAGCATCGAGAGCGACCGCGAGACGGCCTCACTGTTGCTTGACCGGCTGAAAGAGCTTGAGAACGAGGGCTACCAGTACGAGGCCGCGGAGGCGTCCTTCGAACTGCTGGCCACCCGGATAACCGGCAACTTCGTGCCCCGCTTCGACGTCAAGTCATACCACGTCAGTTGCATCCGCCAGCCCGACGGCGCCCTGGTAACCGACGCCACCGTGAAGCTGGACGTCAACGGCGACCAGATGCACACCGCCAGCGAGGGCGACGGCCCGGTCAACGCGCTGGACGGCGCCCTCCGGAAGGCGCTGGAGCCGCACTACCCCGAACTGGCGCGCATGCGCCTGACCGACTACCGCGTCCGCGTCATAAACCCCCGCGCCGCCACCGCCGCCCGCGTCCGCGTCGTCATCCAGAGCACCGACGGCAAGCGCGTCTGGGGCACCGTCGGCGTCAGCGAGAACATCATCGACGCCAGTTGGGAGGCACTCAAAGACAGCGTCGAATACATGCTGCTGATGAGCGAGTGAGCCGCAATTCTGTCCCGCAAAGGACCGCGACATGCCAGCCGAACTGCCCAGCCAGTACGACCCCGCCCGAACCGAGGACGAGATATATCGGTTCTGGGAAGAGGGCAAGTTCTTCCACGCCGAGCCCGACGACCCGGGGGAACCCTACACCATCGTCATACCCCCGCCCAACGTCACCGCTCAGCTCCACATGGGCCACGCCCTCAACAACGCCCTGCAGGACATCTACATTCGCTTCCGCCGGATGCAGGGCTACAACACGCTCTGGATGCCCGGCACCGACCACGCCGGCATCGCCACGCAGAACGTGGTGGAACGCGAGCTGGCCAAGGAAGGGCTCCACCGGCGCGATCTCGGGCGGGAGGCGTTCATCGAGCGTGTCTGGCAATGGCGGGAGGAATACGGCGGCCAGATCATCCGCCAGCTCAAGAAGCTCGGGTGCTCATGCGACTGGGACCGCGAACGCTTCACCATGGACGAGGGCCTCAGCCGCGCCGTCACCGAGACCTTCCTGCGGCTGCACGAGAAGGGACTCATTTACCGGGGCAAGTACATCGTCAACTGGTGCCCCCGCTGCCGCACCGCCCTGTCCGACATCGAGACCGAACACGAACAGCACGAGGGGCACCTGTGGTACATCCACTATCCCCTGAAGAACGGCCCGCAGGAGCACGTCACCGTCGCGACCACCCGGCCGGAGACCATGCTGGGCGACACCGCCGTCGCGGTGAACCCGGAGGACGACCGCTTCCGCCACCTGATAGGCGAAACGGCCGTGCTGCCCGTGCTGAAGCGGGAGATACCCATCATCGCCGACTCGTGGGTTGACCCCGAGTTCGGCACCGGCGCCGTCAAGGTCACCCCCGCCCACGACCCCAACGACTTCCAGATAGCCCAGCGCCACGACCTGCCCGCCGTCGTCGTCATCGACGAAGACGGCAATATGACCATCGAGGCCGGGGAGCAATACGAGGAGATGGACCGCTTCGAGTGCCGCGAGGCGCTGGTCGAAGACCTCCGGGAGCGCGGCGTCCTGGAGAAGGTCGAGCCCTACGAGCACTCGGTCGGCCACTGCTACCGCTGCCACACCGTCATCGAGCCGTCGCTCTCCGACCAGTGGTACGTCAAGATGGAGCCGCTCGCACGGAAGGCCATCGAGGCCGCCCGCGACGGCCGAGTCACCTTTCACCCCGAGCGCTGGGTGGACTTCTACCTGAGCTGGCTGGAGGAGGTGCGCGACTGGTGCATCAGCCGCCAGATCTGGTGGGGACACCGCATCCCCGTTTACTACTGCGAGGACTGCGAAGAACCGATCGTCGCCGCCGAACGGCCCGAGAGCTGTCCACACTGCGGCGGCCGGGAACTCCGGCAGGACGAGGACGTCCTGGACACGTGGTTCTCCAGTGCCCTCTGGCCGTTCAGCACACTCGGCTGGCCGGACCAGACGCCCGAGCTGGACACTTTCTACCCCACCGACGTGCTGGTCACCGCGCGCGACATCATCTACTTCTGGGTCGCCCGCATGGTCATGATGGGGCTGGAGTTCATGGACGAGGTCCCCTTCAGCGACGTCTACATCCACGGCAACATCCTCGACGAGCAGGGCCGCAAGATGCCCAAGTCGCTGGGCAACGGCATCGACCCGCTCGACATGATCGAGGACTACGGCGCCGACGCCGTCCGGTTCTGCCTCATCATGCTCTCCCCCGAGGGGCAGGACCTGAAGCTGAGCGAGTCCAAGTTCGAGATGGGCCGGCACTTCGCCAACAAGATATGGAACGCCGCCCGGTTCACCCTGATGAACCTTGAGGACGGCGCCGCCGACGGCGAGCCGGAGCTGCAGTTCGAGGACCGCTGGATACTCAGCCGCCTGCAGGACACCATCCAGTCGGCCACCGAGGACCTGGAGGGCTTTCACGACCACGAGGCCGCCCACGCCATCTACGACTTCTTCTGGCACGAGTTCTGCGACTGGTACCTGGAGATCATCAAGCCCCGCCTGCGCGACGGGCAGAGCGGCGCCGCCGCGCGGGAGACGGTCGCCGAGGTGCTCGACGCCTCCCTCCGCCTGCTCCACCCCTACATGCCGTTCATCACCGAGGAGCTGTGGGGGCACCTGAAGGACGCCGCCGTTGAGGCGTCCCTCGACGCGGCGGACGCCATGCAGGCCGAGGCGCTCATATGCGCCGCCTGGCCGGAGGGCGACCCCGCCCGGCGCGACCCCGCGCTGGAGGAGGACATGGACCTGCTGCAGGAGATAATCCGGGGCGTTCGAAACCTGCGCAAGGAGAAGGGCATCCCCGACCGCCGGCCGCTTAGCGCCACCATCAGCACCCCCGACGTGGAGACCGACGCGGTCGTAGAACGCCACACCGACTTCCTCAAGCAGATGGCCGTTCTGGAGGAACTCGAGCACGACGTGGAGGCGGGCAAACCGCCCCGCTGCGCCACCACGGTGGTCGGCACGCTGGAGGTCTTCGTCCCGCTGGGGGAGGTCATCGACATCGAGGCCGAACGCGAGCGCCTGGCCAAACAGCGCGACGAGTTGCAGTCTCGCATAGAGGCCGCCGACAAGGTCCTGCACGACCCCGAATTCCTGGCCAAGGCCCCCGAGCAGGTGGTCCAGCAGAAGATGGACAGCGCCGAAGAGCTCCGCGCCCAGCTACGCAAGGTAATCCAAAACCTCGCCGACCTGGAGTGAGCCCTCCCGTCCCGAAAGCATAGCCAACCACGACGACACGACGAGCACGACGTCAGGAGAGCGCAGGGGCCGGGAAGCCCGCCGCATGGCGGGCGGCAGGTTGTTGGCCCGGGCGTCAGCCCGGGTAACCGGGTGGCAGAAGGAAACAGAGCCCCGCAAGGGGCGGCACTTCCGGCTGACGCTCCGAGGTTATCCGGTCCGGCGCACAAGGGACATTGCCTTACGGCCGTGCCGCCCGCCATCTGGCGGGCTCTCTATGCTCTTATCGGCTACCCGCCAGGCTTACGCCGTGGGGCTACAACGTATCGCCCCCTTGCGGGGGCACTGACTGCATTCCCCCGCCTCTCGCCATGGGCGCCCGGAGGTGCGTTAGGCAAGCTCCAGGCGGTTGGCGCCGGGTTTGACCACGAGCGGGGCCACGTCGCTGTTGCGGGCCATGCGCCCGCGGGCGGCAGAGCCGAACATGACGTTCCGCTCGGGGGCGGCTACCTCCCCGATGCGCTGAACGATCTCCGCCAGCTCCCGGGATCCACCCTTCTGGTCTCGTCGCTCATGCGACGTGCCTCCGTCAGCCATACCCGGGGCGGCGAACGCCCGGAAGCCGGCTGATGGGGGCTCCGAGCCCCGGTTCCATGGCCCACTCCGTCCCCGGCGGTACGCCGCGTCAAGCAGTCTCAGCCCTGGTCGTAGCCTTTGATCTCGCGGACCCAGATGTTGCGGAACTGGACCAGGTCGCCGTGATCCTGCAGTCCGATGCCCGCCGGGCCGTGCGGCTCGTAGGGCGGGATGTTCTTGTGCCCGGTCCGCCCCATCAGCTCCACCCGATGGTGCAGCAGCATGCCGTTGTGGATGACCGTGATGTAGGCGGGCTTCTCCACCTCGTCCCCGTCGAAGACCGGGGCCTCCCACATGATGTCGTAGGTGTGCCACTCGCCCGGCGGCACGCAGGCGTTCACCATCGGCGGATACTGCCCGTAGATTGCACCGGTGGCGCCGTCCGGGTAGGTGGGGTTCTGGTAGCAGTCCAGCACCTGAACCTCGTAGCGGCGCATCAGGAAGACGCCGGAATTGCCCCGGCCCTGACTTTCGCCCTTGACCTCCGACGGCGCGGCCCACTCGATGTGGAGCTGGATGTCGCCGAAGTCGCGCTTCGTGTGGATACCGCCGGCGCCGGGGACGACCCGCATGGCATCGCCCACGATCTCCCATCCGGCCGGCCCGTTGTCCTTGTCGGCCACCCACTCGTCCAGGTCCGAGCCGTCGAACAGGACGATGGCGTCGCCGGGCGGCGAGACGGGGCCTATCTCGCCCAGGTTACTCGGTTCGACCACGGGCGGCTGGGGCCGCTCGCCGTCGTGCACGTGCCAGTTCGTTCCCGGAACCATCGGCGTGTCCTGATAACCAAGCGCCATGCTGCGTCCTCCCTTCGCGTGTGTTCGATTCTGCGCGGCCGCTGGCCGTCGCCCGGACATACTACCTAATCCCCGGCGCCACGCCAACCGGAGACCACGGAAAGGCCGAAACGAACGAGGACGAGCCGCCTTCATTCGCCCTGCGCGAACTTCGAGTCACAAGGGGAGACGACAAGGATCACTAAAAGGCCGAGCGCCTGATGGCGCTCACTACGAGCCCGGGTGCCGGGTCTGCCAAACGCCCTTGCGGGACCCAGCCGCGCTCGTAGTCGGAAGCGCCGGCGCACGCGGCCACTTCAGGGGTCCTGCCGTCGCGCAGCGCTCAAGGCCACTTCCCCAACGGCGACAGCCGAGGACGAGATCGAGGTCGACGACGAGGACGATTGAGCGGCGGGCCTGCGCTTGACAGAACGGCCCGCCGAGCATAGAGTTGATGATGATGTAGGAAGAATTCCTATCTGAGGGCCGGGCCGGGGGCGCTTTCTGGATACCGGACCTCTATCCGCAAGTTAGTTCCAGGGGAGGCACCGATGGACCTGACGGGCACGCGTACGGAGCGTAACGTTCTGACGGCTTTCGCGGGGGAATCGCAGGCGCGCAACCGCTACACCTTCTTCGCCGACCGCGCGCGGGAGGAGGGATACCAGCAGATCGCCGACATCTTCGATGAAACGGCCAACCAGGAGCGCCAGCACGCCGAGCGCCTGTTCAAGCTCCTCAAGGGGGGCGAGGTCGAGGTGCAGGCGTCTTTTCCCGCCGGGGTCATCGGCAGCACCGCCGAGAACCTGAAGGCCGGCGCCGCCGGCGAGAACTATGAGCACACCGAGATGTACCCCGGCTTCGCCGAGGTGGCCCGCGAGGAAGGCCTCGAGGGCGTCGCACGCATCTTCGACGCCATCGCGGTGGCCGAGAAGCAGCACGAGAAGCGCTACCTGGGTCTGCTGGACAACGTCGAGAGCGGGACGGTCTTCCGCAAGGACCAGGAGGTCGTCTGGCGCTGCCGCAACTGCGGCTACCTCCACACCGGCGCCGAGGCGCCGACGGCTTGCCCGGCCTGCGCCAAAGAGCAGGCGTACTTCGAACTGCTCGCCGAGAACTGGTGAGAGCCGCCCGCGACTTCCATAACGCGCCATCCGCGCAAGCTCGGTGGACGTCCGACGGCCGCCCGGCCTCAAAGCCGGGCGGCCGTCGTGTTTTGCTCGCCCGGTGCGGCGTGAGCGAAGCGCTCTGGGACGTCGGAACGGTTACCCCGAAACCGGCCAGCGTCCTCAGAAAGCACCGGCAGAACCCTGACATACCCGCCTGTCCCACACATGCGCGCATGGTCGGTGGAGACACCATCGCACGGACGGCCGCTGGCGGCATCTCCGCCCACCACTCTGCCATCCATCACGGGGGCAGAGCTAACTCTCCCCCTTGAGGCTGGGAACCGCGCGGCCCCCGCAGAAACACGGCAACCGAAGACACCTCGCTACGATGTGCGGCGAAACTCTATTGCTGGCCGAGAAACACATGTCATCCCAGGTCATCATTCGGGAAGAGATACCCACCGTTTGTTTCAGACAGTTTTGCAGGCACGTCCGGCCAGGGGAAATCACCCCAGCGGTCATAGAACATTCTCTTCATGTACGCAAGATCCTGTTTCCAGGCTTTCTCGGCACTGCTGGTATCGAAAGGGTTCTTTGCGACATTCGTGCAAAAAGCCGCGATGCTCTGGACGATTTTCTTCAAACGCCTGCCAGTCTTAGGTTTGCCCCATTCCTGCCGATACTCTTCGTCTTGCACATTGGAAAGGTTATCCGAGATACTGTCAAATGTTGTTGATGGGGATTCGGGCGCAGCCTTCGGGTCTTTCATCTACGCGGCCTCCTGCACTTCCACGCCGTCGGCGAAGCGCACGCCGCGGATGACCTTCCCGACCAGCGCGTAGCCGTTGAGCCTGCGCCAGCTCTTCTCGGCCTCCCGGGCCAGTTTGAAGACCATCGCCAGGGTGGCCGCCCTCGACCCGCAGCCCTTGGTCTGCCGGCTCCTGTGGCGCACCGGGGCGCGGACAGCTCTGTTCTCACCCCGGTTCCTTAGCGGACAGCAGCGATGCACTGTGCCGGGAGGGAAGACCGCGATGGCGACAGAAACTGGGACGGTAGCCGAGATACAGAGGAAGCGAAACATCAAGCAGGTTCTGGCGGGGGTCGGGTTCGGGCTGCTTGCGGGCCTGATGTGGTTTATCTCCTTCGGGGTCATCACCTGGCTCTTCCTGGTGCCCTGCTCGTTGTTCGGCTACCGGCCGCCGGCGGTGGTCAGGGGGCTGGTCGTCTGGGGCTGCATGGGTCTTCTGGCGTTCGAAGGCGTGCGCTACGGGCGGGAGCTTTTCGACACGGGCACCGTACCCGACACGGCTCTGTCGCGGAACGCTCTCAGCGGGCGGTTCGTCGGGTGCGCGTGGCTGGTCTCGCAGACCCTGTTCGCTGCGCCCCGCTGCACGGTACGGGCCGTGGACGCGTTCCGGTCGCTGGTGTTCCTTGGCCAGGAGGAGCGGGCCGCCGCGAACCAAATCCTGGCCGATCTGGCACAGTCTTCGGAATGGCGGCCCGCCGGACGTTATGACGGCCGCGAGGCAGGGCTGACCGCGCTGAACCGCTTGGGACTGCTCCGAATGCGCCACACGGGACGCGGCGTCGAGGTCAAGCTGCCGCCCGACGTGCGCAAGAAGCTCCATGGGCCGCCGCCCACGTGATGGACGAGCGCCGCCACGGTCTCGAACGCGTCCAAAGTCAGGACGGGCCTATCCAGCGCAGGATGTCGTTCCACGTCACGTAGATGACCAGGGCCATCAGCAGGACGAACCCCACGGTCTGTGCGCCCGTCATCACGTGCTCGGCCAGGCGCCGCCCCCTTATCTTCTCGATGGCCACGAACAGCAGATGCCCGCCGTCGAGAACGGGGATGGGCAGGAGGTTGAAGAAGCCGATGGCCGCGCTGATTACGGCGGTGATGTAGAGCAGTTTGCCCGCTCCCTCCTCGGCTGCCTGGTAGGAGGCGCGCGCTATGGTCACGATGCCGCCCATGTGGCGGGGGCTGACCTCGCGCGTGGCGAACCCGCGCAGCGTGAGCACTATCTCCGCCAGACGCTGCCCCACGTGCTCCACGCCGTTCACGACCGCCCCGAGTGGACCGTACCGTCGCGGTTCCGTCACCGGACGCCCCATGGCCACGCCCAGATGGCCGGGCGCGGATTGCGTGCTGAGCTCCGGCTCCACCACCTGCGAGAGCAACTCTCCGTCGCGCACCCACCGGACCTCGTGGGGTTTGCCTTCGGCCTGCGCGCTTTGCCGCAGTATGTCGCGCCACTTCTCCACTTCCTGACCGGACACGGCAGTTATCCTGTCGCCGGGTCGCAGGCCGGCCTGCCATGCCGGGCCGCCTTCCTCCACCCACGTCAACACGGTGCCGCTCTCGGTGAGCAGGCTCTCGAGAAACTTCTCCAGCGCCACCACGTCGGGTATCGGCCGTTGGATGGTGAGCGTCTCGTCGTCGCGTTTCACGGTGAACTCAACGGTACCCCAGTTGCCCTCCACGGCCCGTTCGAGGGCCACGATGCTTTCGATCGGTTTCCCGTTGACCTCCGTGATGACGTCGCCGACTTTGAGGCCGGCCTCGTCCGCTATTCCGCCGCTTTGCAGTGACTTGATCCGGGTGGTGGCCGCCGAAATACCCAGCATGTGCCGCGGGACGGGCTCGGTCAGGACTTCGAACGTCAGTTCCTCGTCGCCCCGCTTCACGAGCACTTCGACCTCTTCATTGGGATAGCGCAGCATCTGGAGTTCGAGATCCTCGGCGGTTTTGATGCGGTGGCCGTTCACGGCGAGGATGCGGTCCCCGCGCTTGATCCCGGCCTCGCGTGCCGGCGACCGGCCGCCTTCACCGCCCACCTCGGCGTAGTCCGTAACCACCGGCTCGATGGGCGGCGCGATGCCCATGAAGCGGAAGCCGGCCTCCTCGTCGTACTCCGGCCGCACGGTGTACTCGAGTTCCCGTCCGTCACGCCGGACACGCAACCTCACCTGCTCCTCTCCGCCGAGCACGACCCTCATGGTGATGTCGGCGAAGACGGGGTCCTCTTTGTCCTCAATCTGCACGATGCGGTCGCCGCGCCGCAGACCGGCCTTCCAGGCCGGCTCGCCCGGCAGCGCACTGCCGACCTCCGCCACGGTGAAAGGCACGCCCACCCAGAAGGCCAGGATGAACAGGACGGCGGCGAGGACGAGGTTCATCAGCACGCCGCCCACGATGAAGATGGCGCGCTGGCCGGGAGACTTCGACCAGAACTCGTAGGGTTTGCCCTCGCCCTCTTCCGGTGACTCACCGGCAACCTTCAGGTAGCCCCCGAGCGGGACAAGTGAGATGCGGTAGTCGGTATGTCCCTTCTTGAACCCGGCCAGCCTCTTCCAGAAACCGATGGAGAAAACCTCCACGCGCATTCCTACCAGTTTAGCGCCGAGGAAGTGGCCGAACTCGTGGACCAGTATGATGAGGCTCACCGCGGTGACGGTGAGGGTGATGTTTACAATGCTGCCAAGCAACGTTCTGCCTCCTCGCGAGCCCATCGGTCCGCGTCCATTGCCGCCTCCAGGGTCGGCGCCCGGCGGACCTCGTGTCGGTCGAGGACTTGCCTGACGACGGGAACGATCTGAGTGAAGCTGATGCGGCCGTCCATAAAGGCGGCCACGGCCGCCTCGTCGGCGGCGTTCAGTACGGCCCCGCTCGTGCCGCCGGTTCGCGCCACCCGGAAGCCCAGCTCAAGCGCGGGAAACTGCTCCGGGTCCGGGGCGAAGAATTCTAAGCGCCCCGCCTCCGTCAGGTCAAGGCGTCCCGCTCCTCCCGCAGCCCGCTTCGGATAGCTCAGCGCGTAGTGGATGGGGATGCGCATATCCGGCACGCCCATGTGCGCCAGCGAGCTTCCGTCCACCAGCTCGACTATCCCATGGACAATCGACTGGGGGTGGATCAGCACGTCGATCCGATCGGGGGCCAGGTCGAACAGCCACCGGGCCTCCACGACCTCCAGCGCCTTGTTCATCATGGTGGCGCTGTCCACCGATATCTTCCGCCCCATGTTCCAATTCGGGTGCGAAACGGCCTCCTCAGGCGTAACGGCCTCCAGTTCCGCAGGCGACCTGTCGTAGAACGGGCCGCCGCTGGCCGTGATGCAGACCCGCCGCACGCTGTCGCGCGGCAGGCCCTGCAGCAACTGGAATACGGCGCTGTGTTCGCTGTCCACCGGCAGTATGGCGCCCCCGTTTTCACGCGCAAGCTTGTTGAGGTAATCGCCGCACATGACGACGGATTCCTTGTTGGCCAGCGCCAGAACCTTGCCGCTCCGCAGGGCGGCGACCGTTGCCGGAACGCCGGCAACGCCGCTGACGGCGCAGACGATGATGTCGGCGTCCTCCCAGGCGGCCAGACGCGTCAGCCCTTCGGCCCCGCAAACCACCTGCACTCCATCCACCGCCCCGCAAAGGCTGTCGACACCGTCGGGGTCGGTCATCGCAACGATGTCCGGCCGGAACTCCTTGACCTGCTCTGCCAGCAGCTTGCAGCGCGAATGGCCGGACAGCCCGACGACGCAGAAGCGCTCCGGCAGAGAGCGCACAACGTCCAGGGTCTGCGTGCCGACCGAGCCGGTGCTTCCCAGCACGACTATGCGTTTCACTTCGTCAGCCATGGTTTCGCCGGTCACGCCCCCTCTCCTGCGTCGGCGAGTCCGCGGACCTCCGCCACGAGTGCGTCGGCCAGCTCCTCTGCGGGGACCTTCCGGACCTTTCTACCGTTGCGGAAGAGGTAGCCGAAATCCCGCCCGCCCGCGATGCCCACGTCCGCCTCGGCGGCCTCACCGGGTCCGTTGACCACGCATCCCATCACGGCCACGCGGGCCTTAACCGGCACATCGCGCAGCCGGCGGTCCACCTCCGCGACCAGCCCGCAGAGGTCTATCTCACAGCGCGCGCAGGTGGGACACGAGATGATCTCCGGCCCACCCGGCGGGCGCAGTTCCAGCGCTTCCAGTATGGCCAGCGCCGCGCGCACTTCCTCGTGGGGGCTGCCGGTCATCGAAACCCTTATCGTATCCCCGATTCCCTCCGCCAGCAGCGTGCCGATTCCGACGGCGCTCTTGACGATGCTAACCGCCGGCGGACCGGCGGCCGTCACGCCGAGGTGGAACGGGTAGTCACAGCGCTCCGCGGCAAGCCGATAGGCGTCGATCGTCGTCGGGGCATCGCTCGCTTTCAGGCTGACGACGATGTTGGTGACGCCTTCGGTCTCGGCATCCCCGCAGTAGGCGAGCGCCTCCCTGACCATCAGTTCGGCCAGGTCCTCGCCGTCTCCCCGCTCGCTGACCTCGAGGCCGTGGCGCTCCCGGATGGAACCGGAATTGACCCCGATGCGGACCTTGACCCCGGCCCCGGCCGCCGCGCGGTAGAACTGCCGCAGGCCATCGGTATCCTTCATGTTGCCCGGGTTGATGCGGACCCCGTGGGCTCCCGCCTCGAGGGCAGCCATCGCCAGATGGTGGTCGAAGTGGATGTCCGCAACGACCGGTATCGGCGATTCGGCCACAATCTCCTGCAGGGCGTCCACCGCGGGACGGTTCGGCACGGCGCAACGCGTTATCTCACACCCCATGTCCGCCAGTTCGTTGATCTGCTTCAGGGTGGCCTCAACGTCCCGGGTATGGGTCTTGGTCATGGATTGGACGCTCACGGGCGCGCCCGAGCCGATGGGCACGTCACCGATGTGAACGGTGCGCGTGGGGCGCCTTTCCATAACGCATTTTCCCGTAAAAGGTTGCGGACGAAACCGAGAGAACCCCGAGGGCATGGAGACGGGCAGAAACGTCTTTAATCTGGAACCCTGATTATACGCCGTATGGGCGCGTGAATCAAAAGCGGCTCCCCGCCGTTGTTGAACGCCGGCCCCTGCATGCTCTACAATCTCCTGTGAGATGAGCGAAGACGCCACAGACATGGACGCCGCGACCGGCCGCGCGGAGCTGCAGGGGCTGCTTTTGGAGCTCGGCAATAACGTCGAGTCCCTGTTCGCGGACGCCGTGGTGGCCCTGCTGGCCGACACGAGTCAAACGGTCGACGACCTGCGGGCTGAGGACTACAAGGTCCACGAGAAGTGTCTGGAGATCGACTCGCTCTGCATAGAGCGGCTCACCGACGGCGCTCTCGAAGAGCCAGAGGTCCGCTTCACGCTCGCCGCGGACAAGATGGCGACCGACCTCAAGCACGTGGCCGACGAGTGCCTTCGCATCGGGGAGGGCCTGCGCACCTGCGGCGAGGAGTTGGGGGAACTGAGGAACCCCGCCGATTCGCTCCTTCGGCTGGCGGAACTAACGCAGGGCATGCTCAGCGACGGTCTGGAAGCGCTGGTCAACGGCGATGCCACGCAGGCGTCGGCCCTGCATCTGGTCTTCCGGGAAGTCGCCGGCCTGCACAGGAAGGCCCTGGGGGAACTCGCCGGGGGGATGGGCGAGCAGGAGCTGAGCCCCAGATGCGGCATTGCGCTGTCTGGCGTGGCCCTGCGGCTGGAACGCGTGGCGAGCGAAGTGCTCGACATGGCCAACCAGGTGTCCCACGTTTACGGCGGGTAGCGAGCGGAGCACCGACCTCAGTCGCCGGCTTTCCGCAACCGGTGCATCAGACGTTCCTCGCGCCCGAAATGATCGTGCAGGACCAGGTACTCGGCGTAAAGGCGGTCATAGGCCGCGGCCGTCTCCGGTCGCGGCTGGAAGGTGCGGGACGGCGGGCGAACCAGTTCTTCCGCCGCACGCTGCAGGCTGTCGTAGCCGCCGGCCTCCGCACCCGCTGCGGTCGCCCCCAGCAACGCACTGCCCAGCGCCGCGGTCTCCTGCGAGGCCGCCACGTCCACCGGGCGGTTCAGCACGTCCGCCAGTATCTGCATGGCGAAGTCGTTCCGGTAGGGCAAGCCGCCGCAGGCCACGAATCCATCAATCTCTGTGCCGGCCTCCAGGTAGGCGTCCACGATGCGGCGCGTGCCGAACATGGTCCCCTCGATGCAGGCCCGGTATATCTCCTCGGGGCGCGTGTCGAGGGTGAGGCCGACGATAAGTCCGCTCAGTTCGGCGTCCATCAGCACGCTGCGGTTCCCATTCCACCAGTCGAGCGCCACCAGCCCGCTTTCGCCGACGCTCAGCTCGGCCGCCTTCCGGCTGAGCAGGTCGTGCAGAGAAAGACCCTCGCTCTCCGCCTCCTCTTCGTAGCGGGCCGGCACGCAGTTCTCGATAAACCACGCGTATATGTCGCCGCCCGCCGTCTGCCCCGACTCGTAGCCGAAGTAGCCGGGCACGACTCCGTCCTTGACCATTCCGGAGACGCCCTCGAAGAAACGCTCCTCCTCGTCCAGGAGCATGTGACAGAAGGACGTGCCCAGCACCAGCACCATGCGGCCGGGGGTGGTCACGCCGCAGCCGGGCACGGCGGCGTGGGCGTCGATGAACGGCGCGGCCACCGGCGTGCCCTCCGCAAGGCCGAGCCTCTCGGCCCACTCAGGCGTCAGGCCGCCTACGCACGTCCCGGGCGGCACAACGGGCCCCGGCATCATCTCGCTGAACAGCCGTTCCATCCGAGGGTCCAGCTCAGCGAGCAGACCGGCCGACGGCCAGCCCAACTCCTCCACGTACTGCGCCTTGTACCCGGCACAGCACGCGTTGCGCGCCAGCGCGCCCGTGAGCTGCCACACCACCCAGTCGGCCCCCTCCACGTAGGTGAAAGCGGCCTCGTGCACCTCCGGAGAGCGATGGATGGTCTCCAGCACCTTGGGCATCAGCCACTCGCTGGAGATGGTGCCCGCGTAGTAGTCCAGGAACTTTTCCCCGCGCCTGCGGGCCGCCTCGAGCACTTGCTCGGCTTCAGCGGCCGCGCCGTGGTGCTTCCAGAGCTTGACCCAGGCCTGCGGGTCGGTCCGGAACTCGCGCCTTTCGCAAAGCGGCCGGCCGCCGCTGTCGCACGGCATCACCGTGCAGGAAGTGAAGTCCAGCCCCAGCCCCACGACGCGGGCCCCTTCCACGCCAGCCTCGTCCAGCAATGACGGTATGACGGCCTCCAGTCCCGCAAGGTAATCGGACGGGTCCTGCAGGAACCAGTCCCGGCCCAGCGGCAGGTCCTGCTCCACCGGCAGGCGGTCGCTTATCACGCCGTGCGGATACTCGAAGGTCGCCGTAGCCGCTTCGGCCCCCGTGTCGAGATCAACCAGTATGCCGCGCACCGATTCGGTGCCGAAATCGAGCCCGATGCTGCAACGTTCCATGGCGTGTCTCCGGCGGGAAGGTAGTTCAGTCGGCGGGCGTCGCCAGTCGGTCGCGCACGAAGTTAACGGCGCGTCGGAAGACGCGCAGTCCTTCACCCTCCTCCTGAAGACCGCGGCGGGGCCACCGGGGGTCGTGCACCGGCAGGCAATGGCGCTCCGGGTGGGGCATCATGCCGATAATCCGGCCCGTGGGATCGCAGATGCCCGCGATGTTGTCCACCGACCCGTTGGGATTCCACGGATAGCCGGCGAGTTCCCCGTTTGGATCGGTGTAGCGGTAGATAACCTGCCCGTTGGCCACGATCCGGTCCAGGACTTCCGGGTCGGCAACGACGAACTTGCCCTCGGCGTGCGCGACCGGGAGGTAAATCCGCTCCCCGCTCTCGACGACGATGCAATGGGTCTCGGGCGCCTCGAGGTAGGTCCACCGGTCCTCGAACTTATGGGAGTCGTTGAAGGTCAGCGTGGCCTGCTGCTCCCAGCGCTCCAGCCCGGGCAGAAGTCCCGTCTTGACCAGCACCTGAAAGCCGTTGCAGATGCCGATTACCAGGCGGCCCCGCTCCAGATGCTCCTCTATCGCGTCGCGCAGGGTGGTCAGCAGTTCGTTGGCCAGCACCTGCCCGGCCCCCAGGTCGTCCCCGTAGCTGAACCCGCCGGGCAGCGTCAGCACGTGGTATTCGGCCAGACGGCCGGGCTCCTCGCGGAGCCTGTTGACGTGCAGCAGGTCGACCTCCGCCCCGGCAAGACGGAAGGCGAAGACGGTTTCCTGGTCGCAATTGGTGCCGGCCGTGCGCAACACCAGCACTCTCGGCTGCATGGCGGCGGGCCCTCCCGGGAAGTTGACGAACGCGTGAAGAGAGGCCATTTTAGGCTGACGGGACGCTTTTTCAAGTTCCCTCGTCGTCTGAGACCTCCACCCACATGGGGTTGGTCAGGGCGAACGGCGTCGGCGCCTCGGTTCCCCCGTAAACGGGGCTCAACGGGCGGTCCCCGACCACCTGCACGACGAACCAGCAGTCTTCGGTCACCTCGAACTCGAAAGTGCGCTCGGAGCGCATCACCTTGCGCGACGGCTCAACGGGAAACTCCTTGACCAACTCGCCGTTGCAGTAGACTCTCCCCCACGTCACGTCCACCCACGGAGCGGCCCGGACGCGGACATCCATCTGCACGCGCCCCGGGGGGATGGTCTGGGTCGAGCCGATCGGCTGTTCGTTGAGGCTGACATCGAGAAAGGGACCGTTCGTGACGAAGGCGTTCGGTGAGCGCGGCAATTGGGCCACGGCGTCTCGGATGGCGTCCGGAGTATCACCCTCCGGACAGTGGACGAAAGTCCGCGCCTGCCCGGCCAGCGGCTCGTGCAGTCCAACCGACCCCGAACCGCCCGTCGCCACAACCCGGCGCCCCTCGTTCAGCACTTCGAACCAGTGGTTCATCACCCGGTTCGCGGACTCTACCTCGCCGCCGCTCAGGACGTCAAGCATGTGGAAGCTCTGCCGGGGCAGTTCACCGTGCAACGCAAGCACGCCGGAGCGCGGGTCAAGGGGCATGTCCACCTGCAGGAGCGCGTCCGGAAAAAACTGGCGGGCCGTCTCCAGGATATCGCCCGCAGATGTGCTCGCGCTGGCGGCCTCGACGAAACGCCCGACCATGGCGTCGTCTTGCCGGGGCGAAATGAAGGTGAAGGCTCCACCGCCGGGTCTCTCCCACCTGTAAGCGGGCATCAGTGCGCCGCTACCGTCAGGCAGGGCGGTCTCCCGGATGCGCTGGAGGGCGGGATCGGACAGGATGGCGCCGTCCAACCCCTCGCAGGCGTTCAGCAGCGCCCGTTCCGGCAGCGTCAACGCGCAGTCCGGGCTGACGTCCGAATGCTGGCGGAAGTCAACGGCAACGTAGGTCCCCGGGTCCACCACCTGCTGCAGCGTAGCCCGCAGTGGCACGGTCCTGCCATCTGCGGCGGGAATCGGCGCGCCCGCTATCGCGTTCAGGGGCCCCCGGTATCCCACGAGCGTGCGTGCCCGCGATCCCCCCACCGGCACCCGGGCCGCCTCCGTGGGGCGGACAGGCACGGCCGGCAGCCACGGCCACTCGGGATACGCCGGTCCCCGCGCCGGGTTGGCGTTCCGCCCGGGTTCGGCCAGTCGCAGTCGTCCGAACACCGGCGTGGCCTCCTCCCCCGAGTCCCCCAGAAGCCTGACCGAAAGCGTCGTCGCGGGCGACAGCGTTACGGGAAAACGGTGAGCGGCGTCGGCCACGCAACTGATGGAAACGGGACCCAAGGGGGACCGGCCCGGCTTCGAGACCACCACGCCGTAGCGCCCCGAGGGCAGCTCGGCGACCGCCGTGCCCTCTTCATCCGTGAGCATCACGATGGCTGGTCGCCCATCCTCCGGTGCAAGTTGCACGGTCGCGTCGGCCACGGGGTCGACGCTCTGCCCGTCGGTCACGCAAACCGTGAGGCGGGAGGTGCTCTCCCCCTCCTGTGCCTCCCATGTCTTCCAGACCGCCAGCGGGCCTCCCACCCCCACCATGAGCCGACGGGTAAAGGACCGCTTCTCACCCGGCGGGATGTCCACTGTGGCGTACTCCAACAGCGAACTTCCCGGTCCGTGTGAGCCCTCTATGCGCGTCAGCGCTTCCGTCCCGAGGCCCCAGCAGTAACGCTCGCCGAAAAAAGCCATCCACCGCGACGTGCTCTCCCGGCCGGTCGGGAAAAGCCCGGGCCCGGGGACATACCGGAACGTGCGGCCATGGCAGAGCAGGTCCCGGAAGCCAAACCGGCCCAGCATGCTGTCGGTGTTATTCTCGACCGTTGTCGTGATGGTTAGCCGTTCCTCGCCCGGCCGCAGTGTGTATTCGGTCACGACCCGCACGCCGGGCCGTCCTGGCAGAAAGCCCTCCGCTGCGACCACGGCCTGCTCGTCCAGCCCACCCTCGGCCTGGACACGCACGTCCCGATACACCGGATGCACGCCTTCCCCCGGGCCCAAAAGGGGCGTCAGGAGTCGCATGTAGTCCGGTCCCCGCTGGAACGCGGCGTCAATCAGGTTGCCGGCCGGGCAGCCTTCCTCAATATGGTCCGGTCCCGCAACCACGAACACCCCAAGCGAGTTCTCCAGCACGCAGTCTCCGGCTTGCGCCGCCGCCCCCGGACCGGGCAGCATCGGCCCTGTGCTGGCCCGGTACGCTTTGGTTTTCCCGGCCAGTTCCACCACCCCGTAGGCCTGCAGGGGCGCCTGCGGTGCCGGCTCCTCCTGTCCCGAGCCGCAACCGGACAGCAGCGTCAAGGCCAGTGCGAGGACGATGATGGCCGACCGGCGGCGGTTCATTCCACGGCGGCCTCTTGCTGGAGGATGGAGGCGATGACGGCGGGATCGAACTTCGGCCGGCGGTCATAGGTGAGAAGCCCGTTGACCTCCTGCTCGACGTCGGTGAGCTGTGTGTAGCAGAAGCCCGCCACTCCCGGATTTTTAAGAAGGGCCTCCACGAGCCCGCGAAACCGTTCAAGGAACTCCTCCCGCGTCGTCGGTCCCTGACCGTAACCCCAGGCCTTCTCGGGCACGTCACCCGCCTGCCAGGCGATCCCGCCGAACTCACTGTGGAAGAACGGGCTCGTGCCGTCGTAATTCATCCCTCTCCGGCCCGTCTCGAACTCGGCCCACGCGCCGCGCGCCAACGGCTCGTACCGGGCGGCGAACTGCTCCACGTCCTGCTCGTAGTCGTGCGTGTCCCACACGTCCGTCTCGAAGTGTTGATAGCCGGACGTGTCCAGCGCCGGACGGGAGGGATCGAGAGCTTTCGTAATGCGATACAGGTGGCGCGTCAGCCATTCGCCGTAGCGGGTCCGGTCGGCGCCCCCGCTCTCGTTGAGCGGACACCAGCCGATGATCGCCGGGTGGCTCACGTCGCGCAGCAGCGCCTCCCGCCACTGGTCGGCCATGGCGTGCACGTAGTCGCCGTCATTGAACCGGTGCTGCCAGTCGGCATACTCCCCGAAAACCAGATAACCCTTGCGGTCACACATGTGCAGAAAGAGGGGCTCGAAGACCTTCTCGTGCAGCCGCGCGCCGTTGAAGCCGAACGCCATCGAGTGGTCGATGTCCGCCGCCAGCGCGTCAGCCGACGGGGCGGTGTAGATGCCATCCGGATAGAAGCCCTGGTCCAGCACCGTCCGCAGGAAGATGGGCTCTCCGTTGAGCAGGAACTTCCTGCCATCGGTCCGGAAGGAGCGCAGCCCGCCCCACGTAGTCACTTCGTCCCGTCCGGCCTCCCCTTCCAACTCCACCCGGATCTGGTAAAGGAACGGGTCGGCCGGGCACCACGCCCGGGCCTCCTCCAGCGCCAGCCGCACGCGGCACGCGCCGGAGCCGCCGCCCGCGAACCCGGCACGCCCCACGGCCTCCCCGTCGGCCAGCGCCGTGACCTGACCATCGTAACGCCCGGCCCCGTGGACGTGCAGGACGACGCTGAAAGCCTCTCCTTCGAGGTCGGGCCAGACGTGGATATTCTCGACGTAGGTCTGCGGGACGGCCTCCACCCAGACGGTCTGCCATATCCCCGTCGTGCGAGTATAGAGGCAGCCATAGGAGTGATAGCGTTCGGATTGCTTGCCGTGGGGGATGCCGCTCCGGACGTCGTCCACGGCCCGGACGACCAGTTCGTCCCGCCCATCCCCATCGAGCGCGTCGGTCAGTTCGACGGTGATGGGCGTGTAGCCACCCGTGTGGCGGCCCAGTTCCCGGCCGTTCAGCCACACCGTGGTCTCGTAGTCACAGGCGCCGACGTGGAGAAGCACCCGGCGGCCATCCCACCGGTCCGGCACATCGAGGAAGCGCCGATACCAGACCGAGTTGTGGAAGTCCGTATCTCCTACGCCGGACAGACGGCTCTCCGGACAGAAGGGAACGACTATTTCGCGGTCCAGTTCCCGGCCGGAAGGGTAGCCGCGCGCCTCTCCGGAAACGCCGCGGTCCGTCTCGAACTGCCAGGTTCCGTTCAGGTTCAGCCACCACGCATCGTCCCGGCGCAGGTCGGGCCGGGGGTGCTCCGGTCGGGGGATATCGGACATCGTGCTTCCTCGTTTCGTGCAGGGGGTCGGAAGGGCAATGTACGGGAGCCCCGGCGGGCTGTCAACGACGCCCGTGCGTCAGCCGACGAGGCCCGTCCAATGCAGCAGAGCCAGCATCAGCGGTATGGAGATGACCGAGCAGAGGAAGCTGGCCACCACGAACTGGCTGGCCACGTTCCGGTTGCCTCCGACCCTGTCGATCAGGATGGGAACCGACGTTATGGGTGGCACGGCGCTCTCCAGCAGAATCAAGGTCGCCACCACCGGGCCCGGCCGCAGGAGCATCAGGGCGCCGACCGCTACGAGCGGGAAGGCGAAGTTCTTGATGAGCACGAACTTGGTCACCTCGGCCCACTGGAACTTGCCCCGCCGGCGGAAGTCAACGTAGATGTTGCCCCCGAGGATCAGCATGAGAAGGGGCACCGCCATCTGCCCCACCATCTCGAAGCTGGAGACCAGGAAGGCCGGCACCAGCGTGTGAAGCCCCGTCAGCTTCAAGACCACCGCCGACGCCGTGACGATGAGCACCGGATGCAGCGTCTTCCGCCAGTCGATGCCCCTCAGATGGCCGTGCAGCACCAGCGGATAGGTGTTGAACAGGAAGGCGGAGAAGAACATCGTGAACAGGAACAGGTCCACCAGCCGCGGCACCCCGGCGCCCCGCATCTGGGCGATGATGACGAGCGGGAAGAACGTCGCGTTCTGGTAGAAGAGCGCGAACCCGAACTCCCGGCGCGTCCCCCGGGCCGCCAGCGGCAGGAACACGAGCGTGACGCACCCGGCGCAGACGGTGAACGCGGCCCACAGCAGGGGCATCTTCCACCAGTCCGGGTTGGTCGCGGGGTCCAGCCGGGTGATGATGCGGCTGAATATGAGGCAGGGTAGGGCGACCTCCAGCGCCAGCCGCGAGAGCACGCCCAGGACGTTGGCCGGCACGATGCGCCGGCTGATCAGCCAGAAACCGAGCACGCCGATGGCCAGAAGGGCCGCGACCGCTTCAAAGGTGCCGGAAAACAACCGCTCGGTGCTCCTCTGCGAGGTGAACACGGGAAAGCCGCCCGCCGCGCGCGGGCGCTGAGCTTCAGGTGATCCCGAAGAGCCGAAGGACCAGCAGAATGGCCAGGGCCCCGAGCGTGAGCGCAAACAGCACGCACATGACCTTCAGCAGCACGGGCACGCCCAGCGGACTTTGCTCATCCGCCGCCGCAGGTCGGCTCAGCACCCGTCGGGCATAGGCGCGTTTGGCGGCCTCCGGGACGGGACGCGCCCGGCGGGAAGCGGGCGGCATGCCGGGTCCCGTCTGCGCGATGTCCGGCACGCCGTTCCGGTCCGCGTCCGCGAACAGCGCCCGCACGTGGGGCGGCATCTCCTCCAGGCTGGCGTACTCCCGGCCGTTCACCACGTAGCGCGTCCGGATGACCGTCGTGCCGTCCACGCCCTCCTCCATCTGAGGTTCGATGTGGTCGGGGATGCCGTCGCCGTCGCGGTCCTCCACCAGGTGCCGATAGCGCTCAGGCACCTCGCTCGGGTCGCTGTACTCGACGCCGTTGATGACGATGCGCGTCCTCCGCCTTCCGTGCCGCATGGACGGCCTCCCTCGATCAGGGCCTTCGGGCCGGGCTCTCTGGTTTTACCCAAAAAGCCCCGTACCGGCAACACCAGACGAGGACTCGCCGTGGGCGCACTGCCCGGCAGCGCTCACGCGAAGGGCGGCCCGCGGGGGTGTAAGGCCTCGCCCCGGCGGGGCCATCGAACACCGCCACTTGCCGCCCGGTTCGCTTGACAGAGTAGCGCACACCGCAATATACTATGCGTTCCCGGTGGGGGATTAGCTCAGCTGGGAGAGCGCGACAATGGCATTGTCGAGGCCACGGGTTCGAATCCCGTATCCTCCACCACGTTCCTCTCTTTCCGGGGCTTTGCCCTCCTGACTCGTTTCGGCGTCTTCCGCTTTGTGTCGACCCCATCGCTGGCCTATGATGGGCGCTCCGATGATTCTTCGGAGGGACGTCCATGTCCACGGAAGTTGCCGTTGACGGCCGGGAGTTCCTGATCAACGGTCGGCCCACTTACGAAGGCGTCGACTGGCGCGGCCACAAGGTGCAGGGACTGCTGATGAACTCCCGCATGATCCAGGCCGTCTTCGACGACGAATCCCCGGAGACGCGGCCGCTCTGGCGCTATCCCGACACCGGCGAGTGGGACCCGGACCGCAACACCGACGAGTTCTGCGCCGCCCTGCCGGAATATCGCGCCCACGGCCTTCTGGCGGTCACCGTCGGGCTGCAGGGCGGCTCCCCGCGGCGCGATCCGGAGGTGTATGACACCTACGTCAACTCCGCCTTCCGCCCCGACGGCAGTTTCAAAGAGCCCTACTTCGACCGGCTCTCCCGCGTGCTGGCGGCCGCCGACGAGGCCGGCATGGTCGTCATCGTCAACTACCTCTACTGGAAGCAGGTCGAGCGCATCCCCGAGGAGCAGACGATACTGGAGATCGTCGAGCGGACCACCGACTGGCTCCTGCGCACCGGACACCGCAACATCCTGGTGGACGTGGCCAACGAGTCGCACGACCGCTACCGCCACCCCGTCTGCCGGCCCGACGGCATCCACCGGCTCATCGAGATAATCCAGAACACCACCCTGGACGGTCGCCGGCTGCCGGCCGGCGCCAGCACGCTGGGCGGGGACCACCTGTCCGTGGGGCGCTGGCGGGAGGTGCAGGACATCTTTCTGCCCCACGGCAACGGCTGCACGCCGGACCAGCTTCGGGACAAGCTCCGGCGCCTGAAGGAGTCCGAGGCGTTCCGCGAACATCCCCGGCCCATCGTCATCAACGAGGACGACGTGATACTCGACAACCTCGACACGGCGGTGGAGGAGTATGCCTCGTGGGGCTACTTCGATCCGGGGCACGGCCACGGGTATCACGCGCTCTCGGAGGCCGGGCTGGGCGAGCGTGAGGACGAATGCGACGACCTGAGCGGCTACCAGGCGCCGCCGGTCAACTGGGGCATCAACACGCCCACGAAGCGGGCCTTCTTCGAGCGCGTGAAGGAGATAACGGGCGGGCAATGAGCGCGCTGGCCGGCGTATTCCTCAGCATCATACTGCCGATCTTCGTCCTCATCGGCGTCGGCGTGGCCCTGGACCGCCTCTTCCGGCCGGACGTGCGGACGCTGTCGAAACTGAACTTCTACGTCTTCGTGCCCGCCTTCGTGTTCATCAAGTTCCTGGACGCCGATCTGGCCCTGCGCGCGATGGCGGACATCGCCGCGTTCCGCCTGTTGCACGTCGGGGTGTTGCTGGGCCTTGCCCTGGTCCTGTGCCGCAACCGACGGCTCCGGCCGGACCGTTCGGTCGTCACGCTGGCGGCGATGTTCTTCAACGGCGGCAACTACGGCATCCCGCTCGTGGTGTTCGCGTGGTCGGAGGCCATGGTGGGGCCCCTGGCCATCATCATCATGATCAACAACCTTGTGACGTTCACGCTGGGCATCGGGCTGGTGCAGCAGGAGTGGCGCGGCCTGGGGGCGTTCGCTCGTCACATGGCCACGGTGCCGATGATATGGGCCATCGGGCTGGCCCTCGGCATCGACGCCGCGGGATGGACCGTCCCGCCGCAGGTCTACGACCCCCTCAACTACCTGGCGGACGGCCTGATCCCGGTGGCGCTGCTGACGCTGGGGGTGCAGCTCTCCCGCAGCCGATTGGCCCGCACGGCGCTGCCCCTGGGGGTCGTGACTGTCCTGAGGCTGATCGTCTCGCCGCTCGTTGCCGCGGGGCTGGTCCTGCTTCTCGGAGTGGAGTCGCCACTTGCCGAGATGCTCATTGTAGTTTCCGGCCTGCCGGTGGCCGTGAACGTATTCATCCTGTCGGAGGAATACGGCAAGGACCCGGAGCTGGCCTCTCAGGCCGTATTCTGGACGACGCTGCTGAGCGCGGGAACGCTGTCGGTGCTGCTGGCACTGGTCCGTTGAAGGAGTGGCGGCTGAGGGGGACCTGCATGTTCCACAACGGCCCGATGTTTCTTGTTGAGCCGCGGGCGGTGATAACGCCCCGGAAGGCAACAAAACAACCGATGGCGGCATGTCGCCGGGCACCCCGGTGTGAGGCTTCGACACCCCTGAGAGCTGTTACCGCTTTTTGACTTTTGCCCGGTCGTTTGCCTACCATTGTAGGCAGTCTGCGGGAACGCCTCCCCCCTTCCGTTGGGGTAAGTGGAATGAACCTTCTGGACCCGCGCACGCTGCGGGCCGTGTTCGGCAACATATGGTTCTTCGTCTGCCTGATCGCCGCCGGTTCGTGCTTTGCGCTGGCCGCCCAGTTGCTGTTCCGCATCCCGCCCCTCGACTCCCCGACTCTGACCAACCGCGTTGTCTTCGGCATCCCGGCCCTGTTCGGAGGGCTGGCCGCCCTTTACGGCATGCTCACGACGGCCGTCAACGGCTCGGAGCAAGCCACCGCCGAACGCCTGCGGGCCCGCCTGCGCAACGCGCACAAGCGACTCCGCGAGCTGGAGGACCTCCGCCTCACCCAGCGCGGCCGCATCGAGGAACTCTCCACCCTTCGCGAAGTCGCCACAGTCATCAATCAAGAGAGCGACTTCGGCATCATCGCCGAGAAGGTCCTGGAGCTTCTGGACGGCCTGCTGGAACCGGTCGAGACCACTATCTTCCTCATCGAGGATGGCGGGGACGACCTCGAGCCGTTCGGCCACTACGCGGACGGGAAGTTTCTGGGTGGCAACAAGGTGCCGGACAAGTCGATCCCCGACTTCGAACTCTCGGAGTTCCAGAGCCACAGCGTCGTCTGCCGCATCCACCACGACGAACTCTACGCGATCGTCCCGCTGAAGGTGGAGGAGAAGATACTCGGCGTGCTGCTGCTGGTGTTCCTGACCGACTCCCGTCCGCCCGAGGAACAGCGCGAGCAGTTCAACCGGAGCATGCGGCGCATCCTGCTGGAGGTGACCCACCACATCAGCCTGGCGGTCAAGACCAAATACCTGCACACCAAGGCCGTGGTGGACTCGCTGACCCGGCTCTACTCGCGCAGCCACTTCAACACGCAACTGCGGGCTTCGGCCGAGTTCGCGCGTCGCAGTGGCGAGCCGTTCTCGCTGGTGCTGCTGGACATCGACCACTTCAAGAAGGTCAACGACAAGCACGGCCACGCCAGCGGCGATCTGGTTCTCTCGCGCGTGGCGGGGCGCATCCAGCGCACGCTCCGCAAGTACGACACCGCTTACCGCTACGGCGGGGAGGAGATAGCGGCCCTGCTGCCGCGGACGCGTCAACGGCAGGCGGTCGGCATCGCCGAGCGGCTGCGGCAGACCATCGAAGAACAGAAGTTCCGGGGGGCCGACAACCAACTCATCCCCGTGACGGTCAGCCTCGGGGTAGCCCAGTTCAACCCGGACGACGACGTGGACGAGCTGTTCGAACGGGCCGACAAGCGGCTGTATCGCGCCAAAGAGCAGGGCCGCAACCGCGTGGTCCCTCCGGCGGCATAGGAACACACCTATCCCTTACTCAGGAAACGCGAAATGCGCGACATACGTATCGGAACCGCACAGTTCGAGGCCCGCGACGCGGACAAGCAATACAACCTGGGCCGCATTCGCGACCTCACCCGCGAGGGCGCCGAACAGGGGGCCGAGATGGTCTGCTTCCATGAGTGCTGCATCTCCGGCTACACCTTCATGGAAGAGCTGAGCCGCGCGGAGCTGGAGGATCTGGCCGAACCCGTGCCGGACGGGCCCTCCACCGCGGCGCTGGTGGACATCGCGCGCGAGAGCAAGGTCGCCGTCTGCGCCGGCTTGCTGGAAATCACCGATGCCGGCGAACTGCGCAATACCTACGTCGTCGTCTCCCCGGAGGGCCCGGTGGCCCACCAGAGCAAGCTCCACCCGTTCGTCAGCGACTACCTCTCCCCGGCGGACGGATACCAGGTGTTCGACTACGCCGGCTGCACCTTCGGCATCCTCATCTGCTACGACTGCAACCTCATCGAGAACGTGCGCGTGACCACGCTGATGGGGGCGGACATACTGCTGGCCCCTCACGTAACGGGCGGGCTGCCCTCCCCCATGCCCGGCCGGGGCAAGATACCGCGCGGGGTCTGGGAAAACCGAGACCGCGATCCCGTGAGCTGCCGCATGGAGTTCATGGGCCCAAAGGGCCGCGGCTGGCTGATGCACTGGCTCCCGGCACGTGCCTACGACAACGGCATCTACCTCGTCTATGCTAACCCGGTGGGCGTGGATGCCGACACCATCAAACCCGGTAACGCGATGATCATCGACCCGTTCGGCGAGGTGATGGTCGAGTCGCACGCGCTGGGCGACGACGTGGTGGTCGGCCTGCTGACGCCGGAGAAGATCGAACAGTCCGGCGGACGCCGCTACATCCGCGCCCGGCGTCCCGAACTCTACGGCAAGCTGGTCGAGCCGGTCAGCGAAGAGGAGAAGGACAAATCCAGCGGCAGCTTCGCCGACGTCTGGTGGAAAAAACACGAGTGAGAAATCCCAGAGCTCTTTCCTACCACGAAGAACACGAAGGACACGGAGAACGGCAGAGCTAACCACGACGACCACTACGACCACAACGAACGACCGAAGATTCAACCAAAAGACGTGGGCAACCCATATCGTCCTCGTTCTCGTCGTCGTCGTCCTCGGCCGTTACCCGGAACGCGTCGCCTGCTACTTTCCTTCTTGCCGTTCTCCGTGTCCTCCGTGCCTCCGTGTTAATTTGTTGCCGTTCTTCGTGTCCTTCGTGGTTAGACAAGCCCCGTGGTCTGGTCGAGGCCGAACATGACGTTCATATTCTGCACGGCCTGCGAGGACGCCCCCTTCATCAGGTTATCGATGGCCGAGGTGACTATCAGCTTCCGCCCCTTGCGCACTGCGGCCGCCACGTCGCAGTAGTTGGTGAAGGAAACCGCCTTCGTGCGCGGCTGCTCCTCCGCCGAACGCACCCGCACGAACGGCTGCTCGGCGTAGAACTCCTCGAGGACCGAGTGAAGCTCCTCGTCGGTGGTTTCCCGCGCCAGGGGGGCGACTATCGTGGCCAGTATGCCCCGGTCCATCGGCGCCAGGTGGGGGATGAAGGTTACGTCGGCCTGCCCCGCGCCGGCCAGTCTCAGCGCGTGCTCCATCTCCGGTTCGTGCCGGTGCCCGCTTACCTTGTAGGCCCGGAAGTCCTCGTTGCATTCGCAGTACATCGAGCCCACGTTCGGTTTGTTACCGCGTCCGCTGACGCCGCTCTTGGCGTCCACCGTGACCTCCGTCCCGTCAATGAGCCCGGCCTCTACGAACGGCGCCAGCCCCAGAATCACCGAGGTCGGATAGCATCCCGGGTTGCCCACGAGGTCGGCCTCCGCGATGCGGTCGGCGAACAGCTCGGGAATGCCGTACACGGCGCGGCTTACGTTCTCCGGGTCGGCATGGTCGCGATACCAGGTCTCGTAGACCGCGAGATCGTCGAACCGGTAGTCGGCGCTAAAATCAACGCACCGCACGCCGGCCTCCAGGTACGTGGGCACGTACTCCATGCTCACCCCGTGCGGCAGCGTGAAAAAGGCCACGTCCGGCTTTTCCGGCGCGGCGTCCGGCTCGAGGCCGGCCAGACGCATGTCGCAGATGCCGGTCAGGTCCGGGAAGATATCCGAGATGGGCGGGTTGCCCTCCCGACGACCGCCGAGATGCACGATCTCGGCCGCCGGGTGGCGCGCGAGTATCTTGATAAGGTCGCGGCTCGTGTAGGCCGTCGCCCCGACAATGCTGATTCTCATGATGTTGTCTCCGTTTGTGCCAACAACGCTTCCGCCATTATTCGACCGCAATCAGCCCCGGTAGAAGTCCTCCAGGGCCGGCCCGATGGACCTGTAGCGGCGGTACAGCTCCTCGTACTCATCGGCGCGGTCAGATGGCTCGACCACGCTCGTCTCGGTCGGCACCCTGCGCTCTCCCTGCTCCAGCGACTCGAACCGGCCGGCTCCGACCCGTGCCGCGATGGCCGCGCCAACGGTGGTAGCTTCCCGCCGCTCGGTGACGACGACCGGCATGCGGCATATGTCGGCCCGCAGCCGGTTCCACAGCTCATTCCTGCTGCCGCCGCCCACCACCCGCAGGCGCTCCGGTTCGAAGCCCGTGGCCTCCCGCAGAATGCGTAGCGCCTCCCGCAACTGGAAGCAGAGGCCTTCGAGGGCTGCCCGGTATACCTGTCCGCGCTCGGTGCCGACGCCGAGACCCAAAATGGTACCGCGCGTTCCGTATCTTCGCAACGGGCCGGTGTCCGGTTTGAAGCTGGGCGACATCATCACGCCGCCCGCGCCGGGGCCCACGTCCGCGGCGTCCGCGATCATCCGTCCGTAGGCCTCGGACCTGTCTTCGAATTCGCCGTAGAAATGCTCCCGCACCCACTCCAGTGCGCCCGAACCCATCATCAGGAACTGGGGATCGTAGAGGCCCGGGACGGCGTCGATCTCGGTGGAGACGCCCTGCTCGAAGGCGTAGTCGCTT
Source organism: Candidatus Brocadiia bacterium (assembly GCA_046483385.1). Taxonomy (GTDB): domain Bacteria; phylum Planctomycetota; class Brocadiia; order SM23-32; family SM23-32; genus B1Sed10-231. The sequence continues at coordinate 55,168 of JAWODG010000008.1, forward strand.
GTGACCGGCTGCGAAGTGCGGAGCATGGCGATCTCCCACGTGCCGGTGCTCAGCACCGCCTCCGCCGGTCCCGCGCCGCTGCCGATGGGCGCGAACTGCGTGTCGTGGCCGCCCGCCACCACCGGGATACCGGACGGCAGACCGGCCTGCGCCGCCGCCTCGTCCGTCACCGTGCCGATGACGTCCTCCGGATGCGCGAGGTCCGGGAAGAAGGATGACTCCAGCCCGAGTTCGCCAAGTAGCTCGTCCGACCACTCCCCGCGCTGCAGGTCCAGCAGCATCATCGTGGAGGCGCTTGTCACGTCGAGGCTGGGCTCCCCGCAGAGCCGCATGTTCAGCAGCCCCGGCATCATCAGCCAGGCGTCGGCCGCGTCCAGCGCCTCGGGCGCGTTCTGGCGCAGCCACGAGATCGCGAAAAGCGTGTTGAAGCTTATCACCTGGTAACCCGTGATGTTGAACAGCCGCCGGGCGCCGAACTCATCGCTCCAGCGCTGCGCCACGGGCTCGGTGCGGGGGCACTGCCAGCAGATGGGCGGATGCGTCAGTTCGCCGCCGGCCGTCACCGGGGCGCCGTCAGCACCCATCGTGGTGACAACGACGGCCCGTATCCGGTCCGATCCCACCTCGCCGGTGACGACGCGGCTGCAGGCGCAGACCTTCTCCCAGAAGGCGTCCACGTCCCATACGCGCCACTCGGGGTGGCCCGCCTGGGCCACGGGACCGTTGGCCCGGCTCGCCGACGCCACCAGCTCGCCGTTGGGGCCCACGGCGGTCACCGTGATGTTGGTGGACCCGCAGTCCGCCACCAGAACCAGTTCGTCCATAGCTCAGAGGTCCTCAGGTCTTACCGCATCGCGCTTGCCAATCGTCCTCGTCCTCGCTCTCGTCGTCGTCCTCCTCCGTTCCGCGGCCGTTTCCTTTCCGGCCCTCACGACTCCAGAAACTCCTCCATCTTCTGCTGGTAGTAAGGGCTCGGCACGGGGCCGTCCAGCAGCGGGTCGTCGGTCTCGCGCATCCAGTCCACCAGCCGGCGGCGCAGTTCCATCTTCACGTCTTCATAGTCCGGGTCGTCGGCGAGGTTGTTCTCCTCCCACGGATCCTCCCGCAGGTCGTAAAGCTCCTCGACGGTGTCCCTGACCGGCCGCTCCTTGAAGTAGTGCCAGCGCGGGATGGTCGCAATGCGCAGGTCCTGGAAGATGCACACCTCGAAGTAACGGATGTATTTGTAGCGCTCGGTGCGCACGACGCGCGTCGGGTCGTAGGTGTCGTGGTAGGTCTTCTCGGCGAAGATGTACTCGTTCGGCTCGTAGTCGCCGCCCTCCAGCAGCGGCAGGAAACTGCGCCCCCAGACCCTCTCCGGCACATCGATGCCGCAGGCCTCCAGCAGCGTCGGGAGCACGTCCGTGTTGCTGACGAGTTCGCTGCGCCGGGCACCGGGCTCCCAGCCGCCGGCCGGGTAGCGCATCATGAGGATGACCTCGATGCCGGGGTCGTAGAAGGTGCCCTTGGCCCGGGGGATGTCAACGCCGTGGTCGGTGGTGCTGACGAATATGGTGTCCTCGGCGATGCCGTGCTCCTCCAGCACGTCCAGTATCTGGCCCAGCCCCTGGTCGTAGCGCTTCATGACGCCCTGGAGCATGGCCAGCTCCTCGCGCAACTCGGGGTCGTCCCGCAGGTACGGCGGCATCCAGACGCCCTTCGAGTCGTCGGGCGGCACGCCGAAGCTGCCCCACTTCCGGTGCGCCTCGCCGCAGCCGATCTGCATGTAGAACGGCCGATCGGAGTCACGCGCGGAGAGCCACTCGTCTATGTCGTCGGCCGCTTCCAGGAAGTCACCGCCCCAGTTGTTGCCCCGCCCGGCCCCGTTTATGGCGTCCTGAAAGCCGATGCGGAACAGGTCGTTGGTCTCGTGCAGGAAGCCGCACATGCAGGTGTCGTAGCCGGCGTCCCCGAACAACTCCGCGGCGTGCTTCTCCTCGGGATAGAGGTCGAACAGGCCGGTGCGCGGGCTGGTCAGGCCCAGCACGCCGTTCTGGTGGGGGAAGCGCCCGGTGAAGCAAGAGGCGCGGCTGGGGCTGCACAGCGGCGCGGTGCCGAAGGCGTTCTCGAACAGCACGCCCTCGGCGGCCAGCCGCTCGCAGTTGGGCGTGTTCAAGGTGTCGATGCCGTAAGGCGAGATGTGCTGGCCCATGTCGTGGGTCATCAGCACGATGACGTTCGGCTGCGTTGCGGGCATGCTGGTCTCCTCGGTGGAAGGATCCGGAACCGCGTGAAGGCCGTCCGCGTCACTCTAACCCTGCGGCGGTGTCCGTTCAAGGCGACACGGACGAACACGGACCGGCACGGACTCGGGGCCCTCTCGCTCTCCCGCTTTGTCCTTGTCAGTCCGTGTTCGTCCGTGTTGCCGTTGGTACTCCTGGTGGGCCCAGCGGCGCACTTCCTCCAGTGTTGCGTAGCGGCGCTTTTTGAAGCGCCTCAGCGCGGGGTGGTCCGGCTTCCACTCGGGCAGCCCGCGCTGCCGCAGGAAGTCCTGGTAGTCCAGGCGCAGTTCCTCGAGGCTGGCACGGGGCACGTTTGTCAGCATTAGGCTCTCCCTGAAAAACCGGGCCTGGATTCAAGCGGCTGCATCGACGACCTCCGGTGTCCGCCTGCATCGACATATCGCAAGGACATGCCTGCTTCGGCGTCCTTGCCGGTCGCCGATTCGCTCGCTCTCGGTCCGACGGCCGATTCCTCAGGCAGAGCCTAATGCTTCTTCAATCTTGTTTCTGCGGGTGCAAAGAACCATCCGTTCCGGGTGTGGCGCCGCCTTTTCGCCGTACGGCGAACGGCCACCCGCATCCGCCGTACGGCGGACTGCCCGCGGGACATCTCGCGAGATGCGCGTTTCGCGGGGGCGAAGATGCCCCCGCGTGGCCGTCCTGCTTCGGCAGAAGCAGGCGGGATGCCGGCGCTACGATCCCGGGCCCGGCGCAGGAAGCGAAGTCGTCGCCGTGGCCTCTCGCAACAGCCTCTGTTGACTCCTATTTTCGACCTTGAAGCTTCACTAACCGGTCGATGTAGAGGTCGGGGC
>JAWODG010000012.1:0-5743 GCA_046483385.1 Candidatus Brocadiia bacterium
GGCGACTGCAACAGGATACTCGTTGACGCGGCGGTACGGACCGGCAAGAAGCTTGTAGACCTGACGGAAGACGACCTGCGGGCGGACCGGTTTGGAGGCGTCCTGCTGGAGCAACGCCCCGAATCGCTCAAGCGGCTGACCGAAGCCGTGAGGGACCGGCTGCTGATGCGCCTCGAGCGGGGCGCGCACACGTTGCGCGACACCCGCTTCCTGCACACCGAGCCTCACCACGACGACATCATGCTGGGCTACCTGCCCTACGTTGTGCGGCACGTGCGGGACCCCAGCAACGTGCACTGCTTCGCCACGCTGACCAGCGGCTTCACCTCGGTGAGCAACCACTTCATGCGGCGGCAGGTCGAACTGCTGGAGCAGTTCGTGGGCACGCCGGAGTGCACGGAACTGATGGAAGAAGGCTACTTCGAGCCCGACAACGAGGTCGCATACAACCGGGACGTCTGGCAGTACCTGGACGGCGTCGCGGCGAACGACGAGCGGATGCGCCACGAAGGTGTCGCGCGGCGCCTGCTGCGCAACCTGGTGGACATTTACGCGGGCGACGACCTGGAGGACCTGGAAAACCGCATCGAGGAACTGCTCCACTACTTCGCAACGCAGTACCCCGGCAGCCGCGACCCCGAGCACGTGCGCAAGCTCAAGGGGATGTGCCGGGAATGGGAAGCGGAGTGCCTCTGGGGCTACTTCGGCTGGAGCTGCGCCAACATACACCACCTGCGATTGGGCTTTTACACGGGCGAGATATTCACCGAGGAGCCCACGGTCGAGCGCGACGTGGCGCCCGTGCTCCGCCTGCTGCGGGAGGTGGAACCGGACGTGGTGACCGTCGCCCTCGACCCGGAGGCGAGCGGTCCCGACACCCACTACAAGGTGCTGCAGGCCGTCACGGAGGCGCTCAAGCTATACGAGCAGGAGAGCGGCCGGGACGATATCAAGGTCTGGGGCTACCGCAACGTGTGGTACAGGTTCCACCCCGCGGAGGCCAACATCTACGTGCCCATCTCGCTGAATATGTTCTCCATCATGGACAGCGCCTTCCACAACGCCTTCGCCTCCCAGCGCGACGCCTCCTTCCCGAGCTGGGAACACGACGGGCCGTTCAACGAGCTGGCCCAGCGCATTCAGGTCGAGCAGTACCAGGCGCTCAAGACCTGCCTCGGCCGGGAGTGGTTCCACGAGAACCCGAGCCCGCTCATCCGTGCCACCCGCGGGCTGGCATTCCTCAAGGAGATGACCCTGCCCGAACTCTACGAGCACAGCCGCCGCCTGCGCGAGGCCGCAGAGAGCCGGTGAGGAGCAGAAGCCGAGCCGGCATTTCAGCCTTGACACTCTCGCCATGCGGCGCAACAATGGCCTGCAACGGGGGTGTCATACAGGCAGGAGGTGCGGGGAATGCGCAGAACCCACAAGCTGCTGGTCGCTGTGGCCGTGGTGCTGGTGGTCGTCCTGGTCATTGTGCTGAGAAGCACGGACGAGGCCCAACCGGTCGCGCCCGCCGGCGATGCGTTCACACTGGACAGCCCGGCTTTCGCCGACGGGGAGACCATCCCGGAGGATTTCACCTGCGAGGGACGTAACGTGTCGCCGCCGCTCGAGTGGGAGCACGCTCCCGACGGAACCGTCAGTTTCGCGCTGGTCGTGGATGACCCCGACGCCCCCATCGGCACCTTCACGCACTGGCTCATCTGCGACCTGGCCGGCCGGCTGACGGGTCTGCCGGAGGGCATTCCCGCTCAGGACGTCGTTCGGGATCCGGTCAGCGCCACGCAGGGCCAGAACGGCTTCAAGGACGTGGGCTACGGCGGCCCCTGCCCTCCTACCGGCGCGACACATCGTTACGTGTTCACCCTCTACGCGCTGGACGAGAAGCTGGACCTGCCGGGGCGCTTCACCAAGAACCAGCTCCGCGCCGCCATGGACGGACACATCCTGGGAAAGGCGGCCCTGACCGGGCGCTTCGGCCGGGCGGAGTGAACCGGCGGCTCAGATGGGGTTGCGCCGCACGTCGATGCCGGGCCCGCTCACCCACTTCGACTCGTCCGAGGCGAAGAAGACGGCCGCCTGCGCTATGTCCTCCGGCTGAAGCAGCTTCGAGCGGTCCTCGTCGGGGAAGTTGGAACGGCGCTGGTCGGTGTCAGTCGGCCCGGGGCAGATGATGTTGCACCGAATGCCGTGCGGTTGGCCTTCCTTGGCCAGCGCGTCCGCCAGCCCCATCAGGCCGAACTTGCTGGCGCAGTAGGCGCTCCAGCTCGCGTGCGCGCGACGGCCAGACCCGCTCGAGATCATGATGATGCTGCCCTCCCCCCGCTCCTTCATGTGCGGCCAGAGGGCGCGGGTCACGCGATACACACCTATCAGGTTCACGTCGATCATCCGCACCCACTCCTCGGGCGGCATTTCGTCGATGTCCCCCAGGGACGCGATGCCGGCGGAGTTGACCAGGATCTCGAGGTGCCCCAACCGGGCCACCGCCGACTCGACGGCCGCATTCACCTCATCTTCGCGCGTAACGTCGGCTTGCACCACGGCAAGAGCCGGAGGGGCGACCTCCTCCCGCAGAGACTCCGCCGCCGCCTCGAGGTGATCCCGGCTGCGGCTGAGCAGGGCCACGCCCGCACCGTGCCGAGCGTATTCCGCGGCTATGGCGTAGCCAATCCCGCGGCTGCCGCCTGTGATCAGCGCGTTCTTGCCCGCCAGTCGTCCGTCCGTTGACATGCTCTCGGACCTCTCCTCTGGAATAGAGCTGCTCAGCTCAGCGGTTTCCTGTAGCCACACCCCGCAGCGACGCGATACTCCGCGCGGGCATCTCCAGCACAACGGCCCCTCCCTCCGGCACGAGTTTGCCCGCGGGGTCGTATCCGCTGCCGTCGGTGGTCCGATACAGGTCCAATTGCTCGACGCCGGACAGGTCCTTGAGGGCCAGCCGGACCTCTCGGTCCTCGTCGGTCGGGTTGATCAGCACTATGCCCAGGCGACCACCCTCGCGGTGAAGGTAGGCGCTCACCAGTATGTCGCCAAAGGCAGGCTCGGCCGCGACCCGGCGGCTGTCAACGGGAACCGTTCGAGTGAAATGTTGCACGGTGTGGCTTTTGGCCGTCAGGCCGTCATAAGCCGTGAGGTTGTGCGTGGACGGATGGGCACCGGTGATCTGCCACGGCACCCACGCGCTGGCGTTGCCGGCCACCAGCGCGTTGTGCAGCCCCACCCCGACCCCGTCGGTGACGGGTTTGGGCCAGTCATGGGGACCCGTCCCGCCCTCCGTCATCCAGAACGGCATGCCGTAGGGCTCGATCAGCTCCCACAGGCCACGTGACGAGACGGCCGACATGTCCGGAGCCACGCCATCCGTGTAGCCGTGAGTTGCGAAACGGTCCAGGTGCCGCCTGGCACGCTCATCTCCCATCAGGGCCCTGACGTAGGCCGGCGTGCCCTCTTCGTAGAGGTGTCCCGTCATGTCCTCCGGGCCGTAGAGCAGCACGTCACCGTAGCCGGCCTCCTCCATTCGGTGGCCCAGCAGGCCGATAATCCGGGCGTAGTCCTCGGCCGTCCATACGCAACTGTTGTAGGTCTGGCTGAAGCGGATCTCGTTACCCGGGCTGAGGCCGTACAACGGAATGTCCTTCTGCTCGAAGAATTCCGTCACCGCGACCAGCCAGGCGACAAAGTGCTCGTACCTGTCGGGCCTCACCCGGTTCTCCGAAATGTCTTCGCCGTGCCGGACCTGGTAACTTGAGGCGTAGATGGCCCTGTTGCGGTCCCGGCCGTTCCCGTGCCGCCCGTTCATCTTCATCCACGGCGGCGGGCTCCACACGGTCGCGATGAGACGCACCTCGGGGTTGACTTCCTTCAGGCGCGCGGCGAATTCTGTGAAAACGCGCGCCCTCTCCGTCTCCTCTATGATGCGCCAGTCCACCTCCGCCGGGTCCTCGAAGGGCTCGCAGGGAAAGAACGTCAGGTTGATGCGCAGGATGTTCAGGCCCATCTGCTCGGCATACACCCGGTGGAAGCCTTCGCGGCGGTAGTATTCAGGGTTCCTCCGGTGCGGGAACAGGCACGTGCCGAACCCCTCGATCCGCTGGAACTCCTGTGAGGCGTCGATATTTATCTCATGCTGCACCTTCGAATCTCCCGTGGCGGAAGGTTCCGTAGCCCCGGTTTCGGCGTCCCAGGCGCCCCCGGACGCAGTGCGAACGAAAGCACCCACGCCCGCCAGCATACCCAGCGCCAGCAGACAAGCGCACAATCTTCGTGCGCGCCGACGAAGCTTGTGCGTACGATTCCAGGCCGACGAAAACGAGTTCTGAGAGCTTCTCATGGCACCCCCGTGCAGCGGAGACGAGCGACAAGTGGACCGATCCTGGCAGGATAACCTGCCGCGCAGCAGGCCGCAATCCCGGACCCGGCAATTCAGCCCCGGTTGAGCCAGAGTTCCACACGTGACTGCGGATGGTAGGGTTTGCCCACGATGGAAGGCAGGTCCGCGTCGCCGATGATGCCCACTTTGGCGTGGTGGGTCGGATGTTCGTCGTCCACCAGCACCTTCTCGAAGTTCCCGTCCCCGCGATTCAGGTAGATGAGCATCTCGGGGTCCGGGTTGCTCCCCAGGCCCATCTCGGCCACGAATATGTCGGGCAGCCCGTCGCCGTTCATGTCCGCCACCTGCAGGCTGTGCGGGTGGAACAACTCCTCGTGCAGCAGGTGCATCTCCCAGTCCGGGAAGTTGGAGAACCACGCCAGTCGCGCCGGGTCGCTCTCCCCCTCGCTCAGGACGACCTCCGCCCGGCCGTCCCCGTCCAGATCGCCCACCGCCACGCAGGTCAGCACGAAATCCGGCGCGATGGGATGCCGCACCCAGTCGCTGCCCTCACGCTTGAACCAGTACGGCCCCGCTACCACCTCGAGTTCGCCATCACCGTCCAGGTCCACCAGGGCGACACCCTCGACCTCCAGTCCCTCGCTGATGGTGTGGGGACAAGTCTTCGGCCAGGGGCTGACCGTCGGGTCCTCCGGGATGTCATAGTAGACGACGAGTTCGCTCTGCTGGGAGAGTACGACTATCTCATCCTCGCCGTCGCCGTCCACGTCGCCCACGGCCTGGTCGTGATACTTCCACAGCCCGTCCTCGATAAGCCGCATCGGCCAGTTCTCGAACGGGTCTCCGGGGTTCTCGAACCACCACAGTTCCTTGTGCCCCCAGTCGCTGCCGGCCACCAGGTCCGGCCGGCCGTTGCCGGTAATGTCGAGCGTCACGCCCCCCGCCTCGAAGCGCGCCGTGCCGATGGTGTGGCGTTTCCATTCCGGGTACTCGTACCAGACGATATTGTCCTCGCCCTCCTTACCCCCGATGATTACGTCGTTCCGTCCGTCCCCGTTCACGTCCACGATCAGGCAGACGTCGTTCTCCGTGCCCGCCGGCTCCCCGTCGATGACCACGTGCTCGAACTCCATGGCCCTCTCCCGCGAGTTAGTGCGTCAAGTTACCGATGCGCAAGATATCCGCTGTCCATCCCGGCATCAAACGCAAGCGCCCGAGAGCCGCCCTGTGGCCCCCCCCATTCCGTCTGGCACAGTCGCCCTCCAGGGAAGGTAACCCGGACAATGTAGGATTGCGTAGTGTGCACGACCGGTTGACCCTGGAGTGCGGTGGCTTGCCACCGCCTTCACACCCGGCGGCTTGCCGCCGGGCCGAAGTCCTGGAGAGCGTATGCGCCCTGAAAGACGGCCG
>JAWODG010000201.1:0-4907 GCA_046483385.1 Candidatus Brocadiia bacterium
CTTCGAGCATGCTGTCCAGCTCCAACTGGACATTGTCGGGATGGGCGGCAGAGCCAGTCATGGGCCTCGCCGTCAACCGAAGTCAAGGCCCTCACTGGCTTGACCCGCTCGGAGGCCGAAAACGCCCTGGCCAAGGTGATCGTCACCCGCAGCCGGCTCGACCCGGAAGACATCGACCTGCTGCTGGCCGAGAAGGAGCAGATCATCCGCAAGTCGGGCATGTTGGAGTTCTACTCCACGCCGGAGCGGTTTGGCAGCATCGGCGGGCTGGAGAACCTCAAGGCGTGGCTGCGCCAGCGGGGCAAGGCCTTTTCGGAGGCCGCGCGGCAGTTCGGCCTGCCCAGCCCCAAGGGACTGCTGTTGGTGGGGGTCCCCGGCTGCGGCAAGAGCCTCTCGGCGAAGGCCGTGGCGGCCGAGTGGAAGATGCCCTTGTTGAAGTTCGACCTGGGTAAGGTGTTTGGGGGCCTGGTTGGCCAGTCGGAAGAGAACATGCGCCGGGCGTTGAAGATGGCCGAGGCCGTCGCCCCTTGCGTGCTCTGGATCGACGAGATCGAGAAGGGGCTTTCCGGCAGCCGCGGCTCAAGCGGCGACTCGGGCACCTCGACCCGCGTGTTCGGCACCCTGCTGACCTGGATGGAGGAGAACACCAAGCAGGTTTTCACCATCGCCACGGCCAACGACATCGAGGGCCTGCCGCCGGAACTGTTGCGTAAGGGCCGATTCGACGAGATTTTCTTTATCGACCTACCCACGGCTCAAGAACGGGCTAACATCCTGGCCATCCACCTGACGCGGCACCACCGCGACTACCGTGACTTCAACCTGGCCGCCCACATCCAGGCCACCGAGGGGTTCTCGGGCGCGGAGATCGAGCAGACGGTGATTTCCGCCCTGTATGCGGCGTTCGCCGAAGGGGAAGACACGAAACTGGACGATCGGCACTTGCAGGAGTCCATCGCCACGACGATGCCCCTGTCGCGGTCGATGGGCCCGCGGATTACCGCCTTGCGCGAACAGGCCCGCGAGAAGTGGCGATCCGCCTCGCCGGGCCCCGACGAGGACCAGGCCGGGGAATCGCGCGACGTCGCCATGCCCGAACCGCCGCCGGTGCCCAAGAAGCCGAAGCGGATTTTTGACGTGTAGTCCCCCAGGCTTTGCAGGCTCACAACGCTGGAGTGAAACGGCACGAATGGCAAGAATGTCAGCCTCGAAAGGCTGACGTATCGGAGACTGAACCCATGAGCGAACCGATCGCCAGCCACCAACCGCCAGTCAATCTGAACCCGTGGGGGTTGCCGCCCGGCAAGCGAACGGCGGTAATGGAGTTGAACCCCAAGGACGAGAGTATTTTGCTGTTGGTTCCCGGTGGGACGTTCCTGGCGGGCGGGCCGGAAGACGACGAGGGCGGCGGGGACCCCTTCCCCGTGGAGTTGCCGCCATATTACTTGGGCATCCATCCGGTGACCAGCGCGCAGTACAGGCGGTTTGTGGATGCCACGGGGCACCGCCCTCCGGACGAGACGGATTATAGGGTTCCGGAATGGCAGGGCAAGAGCTTTCCGGCAGCGAAGGCGGACCATCCCGTGGTGGGCGTGAGCTGGCACGACGCCCAGGCGTATTGCGAGTGGGCCGGCTTGCGGCTACCGACCGAACTGGAGTGGGAAAAGGCCGCGCGAGGCGTCGACGGCCGAGAGTATCCATGGGGCAACGAGTGGGAGGCGGGCACATGCCGAAATGGCGAGAGGAAGAAGGGCCCCGAGAGCACATGCGGTGTGTGGAGTTACCCGGAGGGCTGCAGCGTGTGGGGGCATTACCAGATGGCGGGGAACGTGGAGGAGTGGTGCGCGGATGGCTACGATCGGGATGCATACAAGCGTTATCGGCGTGGCGACTTGACGGCGCCTACGGGTGCTACGTCCGCGTCCCGTGTGTTGCGCGGCGGCTCGTGGTGCGCCCTCCGCGGACCCGACCGCTTCCGGTGTGCGTCCCGGTACAGCTTCGCCCCCCTGGACTACCGCTACCACGACCGCGGTTTTCGCGTGGCCAGGACTCTTACCCCTTGAACCTTTGCTCCTTTACCCCTTGCGCCCGAGCGGAGCGAGGGCGCGCGATTTTGAACATGGAAATTGTCATCCTGAGCGCGACGGTGATTCTGAGCCCGGCGAAGGACTTCGGTCCGCCGAGGAGGACGTCGCATGCAAACCACATGCTTCGACCCGCTCAGCATGATGCGTGCGCTACTTAGAACGCCAGCCGGTCTCAACTACTACAGAGGAAACAGGCCATGACCTCCCAAGGCGGCCCTTACAAGCTGGGACAACGCTTCGGCCCTTATGTGCTGGAAGCGTACCTCGGCTCCGGGGCATTCAAGAGCGTGTACAAGGCGCGCAACCTGGGCGACGCGGTGCCCGAGCCCGTCGTGGCCCTTGGCTTTCCCCACCAGCAGGACGAGGAAGGGATCGGCGAACTGGGCAAGGAGTTCTCCGTGCTGAGCCGGTTGGTGCATCCGAACATCCTGCGAGTCTATGCGGTGGATCGGGAGGCGGAGGTCTCGTTCCTGGTGATGGAGTACGTGGACGGCGAGACCCTGCGCTGCCGGCTGCGTGATCGGGGGTTCCTGCCGCAGGATGAAGCCCTTCGCTACGTGGGCCTTGTTTGCGAGGCCCTGTCCTATGCTCACGCGGCCCACGTGCTGCACCGCGACGTGAAGCCAGACAACGTGCTGTTGACATCGGACAACACGCCCAAGCTGCTCGATTTCGGCGTGGCCCGGCTGCTGGCCCGCACGAGCCAGAAGGCGAGCACGAACATCGGCACCGTGGAATACATGGCCCCCGAGCAAATGCAGGGCGCCGCCGGCACCAACGCCGACCTGTGGGCCCTGGGCATCAGCTTCTACGAACTGTTGACCGGCCACCGCCCCTTCACCGGTGAAGTGGGCGAGGTGATCCAGAAGATTCTCACCGCCCGCTACGATGAACGGCCGCTGTTCGAGAAGCAGGTTGACCGCCGAGTCGTCCGCGTGCTGCGCAAGCTGCTCGACAAGGACGCCGACGCCCGCTACCAGACGGCCGAGGAACTGGCCCGTGACCTGGAGGGGGTTGCCCGGCGGACACGGCTGGTCGACGACGACGAGAGCCGCCTGGAGGTGCTCATCCGCGCCAGCTTGCCGCTGATCTGCGTGCTCTCCTACGAAGAAGACCGGGTACTGGAAGCGATCCGCGGCATTGCCCGGCGGTTGGGCGAAGAACGCAAGCGGCCGCGGCGGCTTTTCATCTGGAGCGCCTCCCGGGGTCTGCGCGACGACCAGGACAAGCTGGTCAGCCGGGAGAGCGTCGAGGACCCCACCGCAGCCCTGGTCCACGTGATCGAGAACCCGGAGGACGCGATTTACGTTTTCCTCGACCTTCACCGCCACTATTCGCCGGTCACCACCCGGCTGATCCGCGACACGGCCCGGGCGGTGCGCACGACCCGCAAGTCGGTGCTGTTCCTGTCGCCCTCGTACCAGGTGCCCGACGAGTTGGAAAAGGAGGTCGCGCTGTCGGTGTTCCAGTTGCCCGACCGACAGCAGTTGGAGCAGGTGCTCAACACCGTCATTACCGAGTTGGAGCACGCGGGGCAACCGGTGGAACTGACCGAAGACCACCGGGCGTCCTTGCTCCGCGCTGCCAGCGGCCTGACCACCGGCGAGGCCCTGCTGGCGTTTCGTGGCGCCGCCGAGCGCAACAACGGCCTGCGGCAGTCGGCCATCCGCGCGGTGGCCGAGTCGAAGACGCGGGTAATCAGACAATCGGGCATCCTCGATTACTACGACCGGCCCGAGTCGTTCGATGTCGTGGGCGGCCTGGACAATCTGGTGGCGTGGTTCAAATCGCGTTTTCCGGCCTTCGCCAACACGGCCCGCTATGCGGGGCTGCCCATGCCCAAGGGCGTGCTGCTGGTGGGCGTCCCCGGCTGCGGCAAGAGCCTCTCGGCCCGGGCCCTGGCCGGAACCTGGGGGGTCCCTCTGGTGCGGCTCGACGTGGGCCGCATTTTCGGCTCCTACGTGGGCCAGTCGGAGGCCAACCTTCGGCTGGCCATCCAGACGGCCGAGGCCGTCAGCCCCTGCATCCTCTGGATCGACGAGGTGGAAAAGGGGTTCTCCGGCGTGCAGGGACAAGGCGGCGGCGGGGTGGCGGCGCGGGTGTTCGGCAACTTCCTGAATTGGCTGCAGGATAAACGCAGCCCCGTCTTCGTCGTGGCCACGGCCAACGATCTGAGTGGCATCCCGCCCGAATTCTTGCGCCAGGGCCGTTTCGACGATGTCTTCTTTGTGGGCCTGCCCGGCCCGCGGGAGCGCGAGGCGATTCTCAAAATCCACCTCGGTCGCCGCCGCCGGGACCCGGCCCGATTCGAACTGAGCGAGTTGGTTGAGGCCACCGAGGGTTTCTCGGGGGCCGAGATCGAGCAGGCGGTCATCGGCGGCCTGTTCCGTGCGTTCGAGGCCGAACGGGACCTGCAAAGTGACGACATATTGACCGCCAGCCGGGACACCTATCCCCTATCGCGATCTCGGGCCCGCGAGATCGCCACGCTGACCGCCTGGGCCAGCCGGAATGCCAAGCCGGCGAGTACCGTATCGCCGGCCGGAACGCTGGCCGGTCCGGGGCCTGCGCCCTCCGGATGAAAACCAGACTCCTTTCCACTTCCATAACGACTATTCACGAGCAACGCCAATGGCCGACGAAACACGAGATACTGAATCGGCGCGGACGATTATCGTGCGGCTCACGCCCCAAACCCACAAAGCCCTCAGGATCAAGGTGGCCGAGGAGGACACCTCCATCCAGAAGTGGGTCGAGGAGCTGATCGAGCGGACCCTGGGCGTGGGGACGGCGGCGACCAAGGGCAGCGCCAGGCGGAAG
>JAWODG010000015.1:0-4087 GCA_046483385.1 Candidatus Brocadiia bacterium
GAGAAGCAGTTCCGAATCGCTGAGTTCCGTGATCAGCCGCGGCATGACCGTCTGACGGTTGAACAGCGTGAGCCCGGCGAAGAAGAAAATGCCGTCCAGGGCGTGGAACAGGGCGTTTTTTCTGGCCTGATCAGGTGACACGGCGAAGCGCCGTCCCCTAAAGAAGAACGCAGCCGCAGGGTAGCGGCCGCGGCACAAGAATGAGTTGAGCGAGCGACCCCGAGCCTGCATTATAGGAACGTGCCGGCGCCGGGGCAATGCGAGCACTCGCAAAAGGACGTCCCGCCGTCATTCCTCCACGCAAACGTCCCCGCCGGCGTGGCGCAGAAGCCGGCAGAACTCCGGGAAAGTCACCGCGACCGACTCGGCACCGCCGATGGTCGTTCCCCCCCCGGCGACCAGCCCGGCGACGGCGAGGGCCATGACGACGCGGTGGTCGCCGTGGCCGTCGAGAACGGCCCCATGCAGCCGCCCGCCGTGGATGACGAGCCCGTCGGGCATCTCCTCCATCTGCGCGCCCATCTTGCTCAGCTCGGCGGCCATCACGGCTATGCGGTCGGTCTCCTTCTCGCGCGCTTGAGGAACATTGACCAGCCGCGTGGTGCCGTCGGCGACGGCGCCGGCCACGGCCATGGCCGGCAGGGCGTCCGGCGTGGCGTTTAGATCAAGCGTGACGCCCTGCAATCGGTCCGGGCCTTCGATGGTTACGCTGTTGGCGTCGTTTGACACCAGGCACCCCATTTCCTCGAGCATGCCGACGACGGCCTTGTCGCCCTGAACGTCCTCCATGTCAAGCCGCGTGAGGGTGAGGCGAGAACCCGTCACGGCGGCCGCCACCAGAAAGAACGTCGCGCTGGAGAAATCACCCGGAATCTCCCGCGTGAAGGCCGGGTAGGACTGGCCGCCGGGAACCTCGAAGTGCGAGTATTCCTCGTCCGCCTCGTAACGGACCCCCAGTTCGTCGAGCCACTGGAGTGTCATGGACACGTAAGGCTTCTCGTTGAGAAGCGGCACGTCGATGGTCGTGTCCTCCTCGGCCAGGGGACAGCCGATCAGGAGGCTGGACAGGTACTGGCTGGTGGGACACTCAATCTCGACGTGACCGCCGTGCAGCGGCCCGTGCACTGCAAGAGGGGGGCAGTCGTTGCCCGCTTCAGAACTCGCCCGGGCACCCAGTTGTCTCAGAGCCTGCAGCAATGGTCCCGCAGACCGACGCTGGATCTGTTCATCGCCCGTGAACCGAGTTTCGCCCTCCGCGAGTGCGGCGGCCGTCAGGCCCAGGTAAAGGGTCGTGCCGGAGTTGCCCACGTCGATGGGCGCCTCGGGCGGCCTCGGGCGTCCACCCGTGCCGTGGACGCACCAGAGATCGTCGGGTTGTGATCGGACCTCGGCCCCAAGCGCCTCGCACGCCCGCAGGCAACTCATCGTGTCGTTCGAGACCAGCGGCGACCGCAGACGCGACTCCCCTTCCGCGAGCATGCCGAGGATGAGTCCGCGGATGGTGTGCGACTTGCTGCCGGGGATGCTGAGGGTGCCGGACAGCCGGCCCGGTTGGACGTGTATCTTCATGCCGAAGGCCCCTGGCGGGTGTCTGATGGGCGGGCGGAATTATAGCCAAAGCCGAGACACCGGACAAGCAGAACCAGCTACTACGAAGCGGCTGGAAAACGTTCTGCATCCGAGTTGGCGGCGTTGAAAGGGCCATCCGAGATTGA
This sequence comes from Candidatus Brocadiia bacterium, assembly GCA_046483385.1. Classification (GTDB taxonomy): domain Bacteria; phylum Planctomycetota; class Brocadiia; order SM23-32; family SM23-32; genus B1Sed10-231. Next base: position 1,716 of record JAWODG010000015.1, read on the forward strand.
GGATAATCAGACGGTGGTTAGAGTGATTGGTAGCCCGGGGAAATGAAGAGAAGGGAGAGCGGTGTCGGCCCTGGCCCTCACAGTCGATCTGGAGCCGGACTGGGGAATGCATGGAACGCGGGCCTACCGGCGGGTCACCCCCCGGTTCCTCAGGTTCCTGGAAGACCGGGGTTTCCGGGCCACGTTCTTCGTGGTCAGCGACCTGCTGGATGTCTCCGAGGACATTGTTGCCGGCCTGGGAGAGGCCCATGAGGTGGCATCGCATGGTGCGTCCCACGCGTTGCTGAGCGAGCGAAGCCGGGAGGAGGCCACTGCCGAACTCCGATACTCGCGAGAGCGTCTGGAAGCCGTAGCCGGGCCGGTGGAAGGCTTCAGGGCGCCCTTTTTCAGGCGGCGCAATGACCTGACTCGCTTGTTGCGGGCGGCCGGCTACCGCTATGATGCGTCTCTGGGGAGCGTGTATCCGGGGCCGCACAACCGAAGGCTTCACGGGTTGCAGTGTCCGTACCGGCAGGATGGGTTCTGGGAGTTCCCGACATCGGCGATGTGTGGGGGCCTCTTTCCGTTTTCGCTCACGTGGTTGCGTTTGCTGGGGCCGATACCGCCGGGGCAGATGCCCCGTTCGGCAAAGCTGATGTACCTTCATCTGCACGAGTTTCTGCCCGCGGAAACGGCAAGCTGTCTGCCGACGCATCTGCGCCGCCTGCTGACGCGGAACTGCGGTGAGCGGGCTTGGGGCATACTCGACAGGGCGCTGGACACACTCGGAGGCGAATTGACCACGTGCCGCTCCATATTGGAAGCCGCGGAACAAGGTGCAAGAAAGAAGGGGGAAAATCGTGGCTGACGGCCAGCCCATAGTCATCGCGGGTGCCGGCATCGCGGGTCTCGCGGCAGCACACCGGTTGCAGGACGACGCCACGAGGCCGTTCATCGTCTGCGAGAAGGCCGACCGGGTGGGCGGCAGTTCCCGCACGATGGAATACGGAGACTTCCGCTTCGACCTGGGCGGGCACCGGTTCTACACGAAGAAGGCTCACATCGACCGGTTCGTTCGGGAACTGCTGGGCGAGGACGCCCTGACGGTGGACAGGCTGAGCCGGATTCTGTTCAACGGCCGTTTCGTTGACTACCCGCTGAGCGCTTTCAACACGCTGAGCGCCCTCGGGCCGCTGGGTGCCATGCGCGCGGTGCTCAATTACGCAGCCATGAAGATCAGTAAACTCTGGTCTCGGGACGGCGACGAGGAGACCTTCGAGCAGTGGGCGCTCAACCGGTTCGGGGAGTATCTCTACCGCGTCTACTTCAAGGTCTACACCGAGAAGACGTGGGGAATTCCGTGCACCGAACTGAGCGCGGACTTCGCCGAGCAGCGCATAAAAGGGCTCTCCTTCCGGGAAGCCGTCAAAGACGCCCTGTTCAAGAAAGGCGAAGACGAATCGCTGGTCCGTCAGTTCCTCTATCCACGCTACGGCTTCGGCCAATTGACCGACGCGATGGCGGACGTCGTTGCCGAGCCGAATAGTATCCGCACCGGCTGCGAAGTGATGGAGATCGGCCATGAGGGTGGGCGGATCACGTCGGTGACCCTTGCGAGCAGCGACGGTTCGCGGGAACGCCGGCGGTGCAGTGAGTTGATCAACAGCCTGCCAATCAGTGAACTCGTGCAGCGACTGCGGCCGAAGCCGCCGGATGCCGTCCTGGAGGCGGCCGCGGGTCTGACTTACCGCGACATGGTGATCCTGCTGCTGACGCTGAACGTCGAGCAGGTGAGCCGCGACCATTGGATATACGTGCCCTCGCCCGATATAGGGTTCTGCCGCCTGCACGAGCCGAAGAACTGGAGCGAGGAGATGGCCCCCGCGGATCGGACGTCGCTGGTTGTCGAGTACTTCTGCCAGCACGGCGATAGCGTCTGGAACCGGGACTCCGCGCACCTGGCCGCAGAAACGGTCGAGGACCTGACCCGCATCGGACTGGTCCGGCCGGAGTGGGTTTCAGGACACCGGGCCGTCCGCATCCGACGCGCCTACCCCGTCTACAAACTGGGTTACGACGAACACCTGTCATTGATGCATTTAGGGTTTTGGTCATTGGTTCGAATTTCGAGCTTCGGATTTCGGATTTCCTGAACGAAAACCTGGTTTTCGTTCAGGCACTAAATAGGACTCACGTGCCTATGAAACAGACGGGCAAAAATAACAAGGGTTTCACCCTGATTGAAATCCCAGGTATTTTTCGGCCGGACCGAACAATACCTGGACGATATCGCTGCCGAAGCGCGAAAATGGGCTCAGCCCATAAGCATGCAGCAGGTCCGTTTCCAAAAGTCGCAGCTTGGCGGAGACGCCGGGCTCATCGGAGCCGGTCGG
>JAWODG010000017.1:0-3705 GCA_046483385.1 Candidatus Brocadiia bacterium
CAACCGGGGCCACGTCTTTCGGCAAGTGGATGTCTACCGGTGGAACCCGCGGGGGCATTCGCCGTACGGCGAACCCGCGTGGCCGGCAGGCATGCCGGCGCTACAAAAGCCGCACGGTCATGGGCATCCAGTGTAGCGCCACCTTCCGACCTTCGCCCTGAGGCGAAGGCTGGCTACCCGCGTTCGCCGTACGGCGAATGCCCGCGGGATTTGCCTTCTGCGCAATGCAGCAGTCAACCGTAAACAGATAATTGAATGACCCTGGGTTACTTTGAGGGGACGTGGCACCCACCCGGGGGAACGTCTTGACGGTCGCAAAGCAGGCGGCCCGCCACCTTCTGCCGTCAGCCGCGCACCAGACCCACCTCGCCGGATACTCCCGCGGGTACCTCCCGGGCCTCGCTACGGCTCAGCAGACGCAGGCCGTTGAAGATCACCAACAGCGAGACGCCGGTGTCCGCCGCTATCGCCATCCACAGGGTCGTGGCCCCGAAGACCGCCAGCGTGACGAACAGAACCTTTATGCCGAGCGCCAGGGCCACGTTCTGCTTTATGATGCGCAGGGCCCTGCGGGAGTGATGCACAAGCCACGGTATCTTGGCAATCTCGTCGGACATCAGGGTGATGTCCGCGGTCTCGATGGCCACGTCGGAGCCGATGGCGCCCATGGCTATGCCGAAGTCCGCAGCGGCCATTGCCGGAGCGTCGTTGACTCCGTCCCCAACCATGGCGACGCCCTCGGTGCGCCGGGTGAGTTCCTTGACCGCGGCGACTTTGTCCTCCGGCATCAGGTTAGCCCGCCATTCGTCGATGCCGACCTCCTCGGCAATGCTGCGCGCGGTCGTCTCGTTGTCACCGGTCAGCATAACGAGTATCCGCAGTCCCTGTTCCTTGAGCGCATCGACTACGGCGGCCGCGTTTTCACGCACACCGTCCGCCACGCTCATCAGACCGCAAACGTGATCGTCGGTCCCGACGGCAACGACTGAGTGTCCGGCGTCTTCGATGCCCAGTGCCGCTTCGTGGGCTTGTTCGGTTTCCTGTCCCTTGTCGTGCATCATGCGGTGACTGCCCACCCAGAACAGCTCGCCGTCGACCAGACCCTCCACCCCCATGCCGGAGACGTTGCGGAAACGGTCAGCGCGTGTGGGGACGATGCCCTGCCGGGCGGCTTCGCGAACGACGGCCTCCGCCAGGGGATGGGTGCTGTCGGCCTCCACCGCTGCCGCTGTGCGCAGCAACTGCTCCGGCGTGTGTTCGTCGAGCGGGATGACGCGCTGCACCTCCGGACGTCCGTAGGTCAGGGTGCCGGTCTTATCCAGCGCGAGCGCGTCCAGCCGACCGGCCGCCTCCAGGTAGACGCCTCCTTTGATCAGCACACCGTTGCGCGCGGCGCTGGTGAGGGCGCTCACGATTGTAACCGGGGTCGAGATGACAAGGGCGCACGGGCAGCCGATAACCAGCAGCACGAGCGCGCGGTAGAACCAGGGCGTCCATGGAGCGCCGGCTGCCAGTGGCGGTACCACGGCCACCGCGACCGCCAGGGCCATCATCGCGGGGGTGTAGTAGCGGGCGAATTTCGCGATCCATTGCTCGCTGCGCGCCCGCCGGGAGCGCGATTCCTGAACGAGGTGGATGATGTTGGCGAGCGTAGTCTCGCCCGCGGGGCGGTTCACTTCGAATTCCAGAGTGCCCTCCAGGTTGATAGTGCCGGCGTAGACCTCCTCGCCCGGTCCCTTTGGAACCGGGGCCGACTCGCCCGTTATGGGGGCCTGGTTGACCGAAGAGCGGCCGGTCATCACCTGGCCGTCCAGGGGGATGCGGTCGCCCGGTCGGACCACCACCTGGCTTCCCATCGGCACGGCTTCCACGGGCCTTTCTTCGGGTTCACCACCGTCCGTCGGGATCACCAGGGCCGTGGGCGGCGCAAGCTCCAGCAGGGCCGATATGGCGCGGCGCGCCCGGTCAACGCTCCAGTGTTCCAGAAGGAGCGCCACCGAGAACAGGAAGACGACCATGCCGGCCTCCAGCCATTCTCCGATCACGATCGCGCCCAGGACGGCAACCGTCATGAGAAGATTCATGTCCGGACTCAGCCGCCGGATGGAAGCCGCAGCACGGGGGAGAATGTACCACGCTCCGGCGACAATGCCCGCAATGTAGAAACCGCGCGCCGCCAGGGGCACGACTTCCCCTTCGCCCGCTCCGGTCAGGGCGTGCAGTATGCTGCCATGCTCGAACCAGTGGATCACGAACCCGGTGAGCAGGAAAGCGCCGCTGGCTGCCGTCATAACAAGCCGACCGTGGCGCTGCCACCACCGGCCGCCGGCCTTCGCGCGCTCCTCCCACGGCACGGCGGTCATGCCGGCGTCCGCCACCAGTTCGACCACTCGCTCCGCGTCCATCCTCTCTGGATCGAAGGTGACGGTCATGCGGGCGTTCAGAATGTCGAAGTCGAGGGCTTCCACGCCTTTCCGGGAGCCCAGCGCCGTCTCGAGCGCATTGACCTCCTCGGCGCAGTCCAGCTCCATCACCTTGTATGACCTTGTCTCGCTCACATCGCCCCCTTTTGCGCGTCCATTCGCTTGCGTTCTGGAGTCCATTGTCAGTTCGGAAGGCCCCCTTTTCAACATGCGGATGGTGGGGTTGCAGCATCGCATTCCCGGTAGTGCCTGCAACAGCAAGAGACCGGCTTCAGGAGTGGGGCGGCTTGCCGGACCTCCTGGGGCGTCCGGCAAGCCGCTGGATTCCGGAGCGGCGCCAGGGCGTTGCTCTCCCCGATCCACGGTTTGCGCGTATCGCGCAACTCGACGTTGTCCGGGGCGTTTTCCCTGGAGTGCGGTGGCTTGCCCCGCCTTTGCTCTGTCTGTGCAGGGGACACTGTTCGAAGCCGGCCGGCCTCGCCGCATCACAGGCCATTCGGTGTCCCGCCCGGCGGCAAGCCGCCGGCTATCAGGGCGGCGCACTCCAGGGTCAACCGTTCGCGCACACTGCGCAACTCCACGGTGTCCGGGACGCGCTCCCGGGGGAGCGCGGGCGTGCCCGCTTCTTTTCCGGGAGGGTCGCTCTGGCCCCGCGTCCCCGTTGAGCGGACATGCGTGCGCGGCCCGGAGCCACAGGGCGCGATTCACGGTCCGAGGTGGCGGGCGCAAGGAGTACGAAAAAATTGCGGGTGGGCTGGGGTAAGCCCACCCGCAAGAGGGGCTGCTGTCGGGGAGGGGGGCACTCGCCCGACAGCTCACGACGCTTTTTTTAGGGTAGGAGCGTCGTGATTAAGGGACAGGCAGCTACGCGTATTTTACGCAACGCCCATACCACTCGTCAAGGAAACCACCGGGGTTTTGCCCGATAATCCGAGCGAAAGCCCATAAGCGGTTTCGTAGCAATATCTTAGAAGCCCGCATGGGCGCACCACCTTTTCCCTTCCTTCATTTTCCCAGTGTACAGAAATGAGAACACGGTGTCAAGGGACGCTGAGAGATTTACAGACACGCGGCCGCGGTCTGTAGATTTTACAGCATGCAGGGGGCTCAGCGGAGGCCGTACTTCTGGATCTTACGGTAGAGGGTCCGCTCGCCGATGCCAAGCAGTTCGGCCGCCTTCTCCCGGTTGCCGTCCACCAGCTCCAGAGTGCGGGCGATGTGGAGCTCCTCGACGTGCTCCAGGGGTTGGCCGGCGAGGGAATCGAGCGTTGGCTTCTCGTCC
>JAWODG010000014.1:0-6789 GCA_046483385.1 Candidatus Brocadiia bacterium
CGCACCTGCCGCTCCTTCTCGGCTCGCCAGTCAGGGCAGAAGCAGGCGAACATCTCCTGCCCCATCCTTCCCTTGAGCCACTCGAAGAAGGGCTCCCACGCCGCAAGGGCAATCTCCACGACCGCCTCAACGTCCCCGGGTTGAACGCCTCGAATGATGACCTGGTGTTCCGCACCGCCCATGCTTCATCACCTCGTGCCGTGCCCTGCGGTTCCCGGCCGGCAACATACGGGCGGGCCGGCATCCGGTCAAGCGGCTATCCGGCGACTGATGCCGTTCCGGTGACCCCGGTCAGGCTGTCCGTATTGCAGACAGCACGGGCGATCGCGCCGCTGTTGCCAAACTCGACGTCAGTCGGGCAGGGCGCCGCAGCAGATTTGGCTGCCGGTGACGAACCGCCCGGCCTCCGAGCAGAGGAACGCGACGACCTCCGCCACGTCGTACGGGCGCGCCTCGTCACGGTCGGGAAGTTCCCGCGCAGCCGCCACGGCCTCCTCCAGCGTCGCGTGCTCGATGTGGCCCGGTTCGAGGCAGTTCACCGTAACTCCGTGCGGGAATTCCCCGGCCCAGAGCGCCTCGGCCATCCACGCGCGGACCGCCTTACCCAGGCAGTAGTCCGGCGCCAGCCAGGAAGGCAGCGTCATGTGGAGCGTCTCCCGCATACCCAGCAACACGATGCGTCCCCACGCGCGCTCCCGCATGCCGGGGACGCAATGCTTCATGGTGAGGAACGCGCCGTCTATCTCGGCCTGCAGCACGTTGCGCCACTCGTCGAGCGGGACCTCGGTGAAGTCGCGCGGCCGCCAGTCCCCGCCCGCGTTGCTGACCAGGATGTCCACCGCGCCGAACTCCTCCTCGGCGGCCTCAACCATGGCGCGCACCTGCTCCTCGTCTCGCGTGTCGGCGGGCTGGATGATGGCCTGCCCGCCCAGTTCCCGGACGGCCGCGGCCACGCGTTCGGCGCGTTTGGTGGCCTGCGTCGTCTGGCGCTTCGTCCGCCGCGCCGTGCCGTAGTTCAGCACCAGGTTCGCCCTCTCGCGCGCAAGGCGCAGCGCGATGCTGCGCCCCATGCCTTCGCCACATGAGCCGGTCACCAGCGCCGTCCTGCCCTCGAGCGACATGGGCGTCTCCTCCGCACCGAGTCTGTGGATACTCGGGGAAGATAATCCCGCGCGGGCGCTCCGTCAACGCGCCTGGACGCGATGCCGGGTGACGAATCCTGCTCCCTCACCCGCCTGGCCGGTTAGATATGCATCAACCGCGGTCACCGGCGATCATCCGCCGTCCCATCCTCGCAACCGAGCCGTCCCACGGACCAGACAAGCCCTCGGGCATGCCCCTACGTGTTGTTTTCCCCGTCCCCCTGCCCCGCCGTCGGGCGCACTTCAGAACCATCTCCTGTCGGTCGCTGGCCTGTGGTGGCGGGAACCGTCACGGGCACACAATGGAACTGACTGGCGTGTCGGCTCACGCCGGCCGGGCCATGCTCGTTCAGGCACGCGTCATCGCTTTGCTCAGCTCCCGCTGCGGCAGATAGGCCCCGTTCTCGCGCAAGGTCCTGACCAACTGCCCCGTGTCCAGGTCACCGGCAGATTGCCCTGTTCGCAGCGACTGCACGGCGGCCGTGCCGGCGGCCTGGCCCATCATGGCCGCGGCCGGCATCACGCGGATGGAACCGTGCACGCGGCGATCGCTGGAGTTGCAGCGTCCCGCCACCCACAGGTTCCGCCAGCCCCGCGGCACCAGGATGCCGTACGGGATGCCGTGGCATTCGCCCGGCTGGAGACGCCCCGTCTCGTCGCGCTCGCGCTGATGGCGCCCCCATTCCCTGTCCGAGCAATCGTAGATATGGATGTCCACGAACTTGTTGTAAACACCTATCTGGTCCGGGAACTGGCGCCGCGCCAGGTAGTCGTCAATGGTCAGTTCGTATTCGCCGACGATCCGGCGGGACTCCCGCACGCCCATCAGCGCCCCGGTCGCAACGCACTCGAGGTCTTCGCAACCGGGTATGTGGCGGCGGAAGAACTCCACGAACTCCTGCACGATGCGCCGTCCCCGGGTCATACCGTCGCTCAGGCTGCGGCAGTCGCAGGCGTTGAGGCCGAAGACGTGACCTCCGTTAAGGTAGCCTACACCGTGGCCGACGCGGCTCATGCCCGGCAGGTGGCGGTCATACTGGGTGAACTCTCCGTTATCAAGCGCCTTGCGGTACTCCTGATAGACGTCCACGCCACTCCGGCGAAGTTTCTCCCAGTCCACGTTCGCGTGCAGCGAGGCCAGCGTGGCCGGCATGATCTCTTCGGTGTCACGCCCGGCCTCACGGTACTCTGCGCCGCAGAGGGCTGAGAGCACGGCATCGCCGGTGGCGTCGATGAACGCACGGGCAGGAACGTACTGGTAGCCCTCGATGTTCTGCACGACGACCCCGTTGACACAGCCCCTGTCCGGCTCCGCGTCCGCGTCAATAACGCGCGTGAAGAAGCGCACCTCCACGCCGCTTTCGGCGGCCCTCTCGTCCAGCAGCAGCTTCAGCCCTTCGCCCTTGAACCGGGTCCACTGGTGATAATGCTTCCGCCAGGTGTCCGGATGCACATGCTCCGGCACGAAACCCCGCTCGTAGAGAGTTTCGATCAGCTCGCGCATGAAGCCCCCGACGAGCATCTTCTCGCCGTCGGCCATGGGGTCGAACGCGTTCACGAGCCCGGAGGTGCCCATACCGCCCAGGCAGCCCATCGCCTCTACCAGAAGCACATCCGCGCCGAGCCGGGCCGCGCAGATCGCGGCCGCGCTGCCGGCCGGGCCGCCTCCGGCGACAACCAGGTCGTACCCCCGCTCCACGGGAATCTCACGCACCAGCTTGTAAGTGTCACTCATCGGGGACTCTCCGTCTTCGGAGTACTCTCTCGGGCGCAACCCGGCGAGCCAGGGTAGATTCGCCGCCGGCCCTTGTCAACACCCCTGCACGGGCCCGTTGCTCTTGCCGCCCCGTTCAGGCACGCGTCATCTCTTTGCTCAGTTCCCCCTGCGGCAGGCAGGCACCGTCCTCGCGCAAGGTCCTGACCAACTGCGCCGTGTCCAGGTCAGCCGCGGGCTGCCCTGTTCGCAGCGACTGCACGGCGGCCGTGCCGGCGGCCTGGCCCATCATGGCCGCGGCCGGCATCACGCGCACCGTACCGTGGACCGTCCGGTCGCAGGAGGCGCACCGGCCGGCCACCCACAGTTTTGGCCATCGGCTCTGTTGTCCCGCCCTCAACTCTCATCGCGGGCATCGTTCGGGACGCTGATAACGGCGATGACACAGTCGCGGACCCAGCGCCGTTGTGCGCTGGAGAGCTTGATCCCGAAAGATACCGTGCCGCGGTCGCTGAGCACCTCAACGGTGGGCAAACCGCGCTCTCCCCGGCGAATCACCACTTCCTCCACGTTGTCCGCAGGCAGGGCGGACTCGTCCATCACCACGCCAGCCAGGCGCCAGCGCCCGGTAACCCGCTTCGGCGAAACCACCAGTTCCTCCGTGAACAGCACTTGGTAGCCCACCCCGAGCGCCCCGAGCACGAGACTCACAACCGCCAGCCAGGGGGGGATTACCTGCGCGGGCACGACTCCGCGCCCCTGGAGCAGCAGGACCAACCCGCCGGCCATAGCCATGACCGCCCCGCCCGCAACTGAGAGGGGCGACCAACCGGCCGCCAGCCTGAGCGCTTCGCCTTCCACGTGGACGACGAGTCCTCGTCCCGGCGGGTCAGCGGCCGGATCAAACGTAGCCTTCAGCGTACCCGCAAGCGCCCGCTCCCGCACGGACCGGTCAAGATCGACCGCCGAGCGGGAGACGTAACGCCCATCGTCCTCGACGAGTGTGTCGGTGCCCAGCAGCCTGGCCCACTCCTCCTGTCGCTTCCTCGCATTGTCGCCCATGGTCGACTGATAGAGTGGCACGTCGCATGACCGCCTGGAGCGATGCTTGAGAATCAGGCGGTGGACCGTGTAATTGTCTGCCGTCTTCTCGCCGGAGTGGTACTCCTTACTTGGCCAGGACACCCCGGTACTCAGAGAGCGGCGCCGACCAGCGTTCCGGCCCGAGGATGCCCCGGCCGCGGAACTCGACCTCCTCCCGCGTGAACCGGTATCGCTTCACTGACATCAGCCCGTGGACGCCGGCCAGGAAAATGGGCAGGGCGAGGCCGAGCGGCACGACCACGGGCCAGACGTCACCTTCGTAGGACCACAGCCCCTGGATGCCGAAGGCGGCGAAGGCCGCAGCCATCACCAGGAGGAAGACGGCCGTTGTCCTGGACTTGGGCAGGTGTGCTTCAGCGGGCAGGTCACGCACTCCCCGGAGCAGGTCATACTCCCGGACGGCATGCGACGCGCGTTGCTTCAGCAGATTGTCCACTGTCTCATCTGTCCCAGTCGTCAAGCTTTCAGAGCACTGCGGAATGCCGCCGAGCACCTCAGCAAGACCATTCGGGCCGCCGAGAACAAGGGGGCGACATACGCCGACGCGGTGAAAGGCAACGGCGGGGCGCTATCGCCGGGATTCCACGCCGGCGGCCAGGCGCCTCTCAAACTCCCTGTCGGCCTCGTGGAAGACCTCAATGGGGTAGCCTCCGTCGCGCAGCCTGTCCAGCCGGTCAGCGTCGCTGAATATGTCCAGGTAGATTTGCCAGGCCCTGAACAGCTTTTCCCGATCCATGTGGTTTTCGTTCTGGTAGGCCGCGAATGCCCGTGAGTTGCGCATGGTCGGGCCGTGCACCTCGTAGGAGGCGAGCACGGCCTTCGCCTGCTCCTCGTCCAGGTGTTCCAGCAAGATCCGCCAGCCGGGCAGGGACAGCACGTACCGGATCATCGCGAGGGTCCGCCGGACGCGCTGCAGTTCTTCGCGCTTGCCGGCCTTGACCAGCCGGGCTTCCAGAAGTCGACCCTCCAGGTAAACGTCGTCGCGCAGCTTGCTGTTGTTCTCGTCCCAGTACCGTTCGAATTCCCGGTGCACCTGCTTTACCTCCTGGCGCCGCAGGAGTCTGTTCGCGTGGTTCCGCAGGGTCGCGTCGGCGTAACTGAAGCTCTTGCTCTTCCTCCTGATTTTTTTGATCAGGGCCGGTCGCAGCGCGCCGGGCTCTTCCGGGGGCGCATATTGGGCCTTCAGCCTGTCGACCGTCGCCTCGTCCAGGCCGTACTCGGCGAACTTGTCCATGTCGCCCTGAATGCGCTTCATCTCGCGCATGGTCTCGGCGAACGCTTCGTCGCTCTCCAGGTTCTCCCGCAGGAGGCCGCCCCATTTACGCTGGCTCTTCATGGCGGTTTCCTGAAGGATGCGGGCCTCTTCGTCGGTGAGGATGATATGGTCTTCTTCAATGCGATGCTTGTTATCTTCGTAGAGCCGGCGTTCCTTCGGCTTGTCCGAGTGGGCCAGCCGGTTGAAGGCTCTCCATCGGTGTTCCCCCAGCGGGATTTCCCGCACGGGGCTGCCGACGGGGTCCTCGCCGGTGAGCAGGTAGGCGAGGTTGACGGCGCTGACGTAGTGGGCGAAGGGCCCGGGGTGCCCGTCGTGGAGCAGGAAGGGCAGGCGGGCGAATCGGGGCACGTCCCACAGCTCGGTGACGGCCTTGCCGCCGAAGCTGATCTTCTCGATGCCGGCTCTCTTCGCGGCCAGGATGTGCAGCAGGTAGTTCAGGCGGTATGCCTCGGGGTAGCGCTGGCACCAGGTGCGGGCCCGCGGGTCTTTCTGGTCGCGAAGGGGCCGCAGGTATTTGTCGTAGAGGATGACTCGCGCACCGGTGGCCCGGATCCGTTCGGCCATGTCGGGGATGATCTCGGTGCAGAGCTGGTTCTGCTGCTCGGGGGTGAACTTCAACCATCCGATCGTCTGAACGATGACGTAGTCGTACCGGCCGGCCTCGACCTTCGGCATGACCTCTTCGCACCATTCCTCGTAGAGGCCCGGCCGGGTCACGAAGCGATCCAGCCGCGTGTAGCCGGCTTTGTCTTTCTGCTCGTCGCAGACCAGGCGATAATCGCCGGAGTGCTCGACGATAGCGCGGGTTATCTCGATCAGGTCGTAACCGAATGAGCTGCTGCCCACCCGTAAGACTTTGATCGCCTGAGGTTTCGCCTTTTCAGAAGCCTGCGCCGGCACGGAAACCACCTGGCCGACGAACAGCACGGCCGCACCGGTCAGCAACAACAGTGCTTTTCGCACATCCCTCACTCTATCTCTCCCATCGCAGCGAGATGAAGTCGAGTTTTCCGCCTGCTCCGTAACCGGGGTGGCAGAGCTGCCGTAGCAACCAAGACTCCTCGGGGCGATCCGCCACTACGACCGGGATCTCGCTCAAGTCCCGTCGTTCTGTACCGGCGGCAGGGCGAAGCCCTCGCGGATCCAGTTCACCACGGCCTGGCCCGTGAACCGTGCATCCCACGGGTAGTCTCCGCTCCAGGATGGCTTGCCCGAGTCGGGTATTGGGTCCGTGCCACCCTTGCGCATGTTGGTGGCCACGGCCATGAAGGTTTTCAGGCCCATCGGATCGTAGGCTTCGCCGGCTTCGACCCGCGGGGCCACCTCCTCCTCCGGCAACCATGGGTCGTCCGACCAGTCAAGGAGCGTGAGCCCGAGTTCTTCCGTAACGTAACGCTTCAGCGTGCGGTCCGGGTCGGGCCAGTTCTCTTTCTTGGCCGCTTCAGAGTAATCCAGCACCTCATTTCCTGACCCGATCCAGGGCGCCTCCGGCAGCGCTTTCTCCTCTGCGTAGATCCGATTGTTCCGAAGGACCAGTTGATCCGTTGATTTCA
>JAWODG010000061.1:0-11953 GCA_046483385.1 Candidatus Brocadiia bacterium
CGGGAGTTGAAGGAGACTCTTGGCTCCCGGGAGCGCGGAAAACTGTTCGACGCGATGCGGAAAAACTACCGTCGGGATTACAACCGGCATGAACTGGCCATGTACCGTGTGGGCCTCTCGCCGGAGCTGCCGGAGCCGCTCCGGGAGGCGATTGAGCGACGTCTGCGAGGGTTCGGGGTTACAGTCGCGGCCGAGCGACCCCATTACGTGCTGCGGGCAGGTCAGTCCTGAAACTTCTCCCGGAACGCCCACAGGCCGAGGGCCGGGCGGCGGATGAAGTAGAAGCCGTCCTGCGGGCCGTCCTGGCGATCCTCGGGTTGGTATCGGCGCATGGCTTCATCCACCGGGCCCCACTGGAAGCCGACCGCCTCGACTTCCTCCCGGCTCATCAGGTCAGGATCGGTGCAGTACGTGATGCGGAAGCGATCCTCTGAAGACCCGTGGATCAGGTGGGCGGCCGCGCTCAGGTTCTCGCGCAGTTCGTCGTCTTCGGCCACAGCATCCAGCGTGGCCGGCGTGCCGCGGTAGCCGTGACGGCGTATCAGGCGGTCTATCTCCTCGTCTTCGCCAAAAGTCCTTACCCCCGGCGCAATGACCGTCAGCTCGCCGTCGTCGGCGATGGCCATGCGCGTGCGGTAAATGGCCTTGTTCCCCAGCCAGGTGCTCTTGAACTCCTCGGGGTCCAGATAAACGACCATCCGGGAGGGCGCCTCATCCAGCAGCGTGACGTTGACCTGCCGGCTGAGACGGGCCGCCTGCAGGAATGTCTCATGGTCGTCCCCCACGTAGAGCCCCCGCATCACCGTGCGGCCCGTCTCGTCGGGCCCCATAACCGTCAGCACGTAAACGATGCCGACATCGCCAAGATGGTGATCGTGGGCGTAATTGAGCACGTCTCGCACGGGCGTTTCGGCGCGCCCCATGATGCGCTCCATCCCGTAGGCGGCACCGAGAAAGTGGCTCCGGTTGATGGTCTGCTGACCACCCGCGCCGACGAGGACGTTCTTGAAACCGTTGGCCATGCCGATCACCTCGTGCGGGACGACCTGACCGACGGACAGTATGGCACCGTATGAGCCGCTCAGGATGCGCTCATTGACTTCGACGGGCACGTCGTAGTCCGGCATGGTGTCCCGTAGGACGCCGTCGCTGACCTCGTGGACGAATTCCGCCGGCACCGTACCGAGATGGGCCAGTTCCTCACGCCAGCGGTGCTCCTTGAAGGCGTCGCGGGGGATCTCGGTGCCGAACATGTCCTCGATCTGGGCGTCCGTCATCGGGAAGTGCGTGCCCAGGGCCGGCATCACGTGGAACGGGTCGGCATCCCGCGCCGCCTCCCAGATCATCCGCGTGAGCGCCCCGGCGCCGGAGTGGGACCGCGTGGCGTCCGGCGGCAGCACCAGCACACTGTCGGTGCTGCCGGCCAGCTCGAGGGCAGCCTCGACGGCCCGGCGTCGGTCGTCCTCGGAGATGACCGTGTCAGCAACGCCTTTGGAAAAAGCAGTGGTCATGGGTGGTCTCCCGGGCGTTTACGTGGTCCAAAGCAGGCCAGGGCGGGGCCGGCCGAATCATCGCTCGGTGGGTCCGACCTCCGTGATAACGGGCCGATCGCCCGGCGGCAGGGTCAGCTTACCCGTGGTCCTCTCCAGGATGATCTTCCAGTTCTGAGTCTTCATGTTGTCGCGCCGCAGGTACGCGGGGTCACCCGTGAGGGCGTAGGTGTCGGAATCTTCCTGCCACTCGAGCCGGTCGCCACCGCCCTCCAGCCGTCCTTCCCGCTCCGGCTGCTGATACCGGACCAAGACTTGCTCTTCCGCGATGGCACGGGTTACGACCGTCTGTTGGCTCTCGGCGTCCTCATCGAGGAACAGGGTGACGCGATTCGCGGCAAGCGCACGACTCTCATCGTCTATGCGGACGTTACCGCGCGCGATGACCTGGCGCAGGGCGTTCTCGGCGGCGAAAACGGCCTGCGCCGAGTCCGCGTTGACTTCCCAGCCGCGCTCGGGCGAGTTGAAATAGACCTCGCCCCGGGCGGCGATATTGCGGAGTTGCCCGGTCTCGTTGAGATCCAACCGCAGTTCGCGGCTTCTCATCTCGGTGTCCTGCACGTCCGCGCGCACCGCACCCACGAACTGAGCATACTGGTTCTTCGAGTCGAAGTCCATGCGTTCCACCCACTCGACCCTGCCCGTTACTTCGCCCCCCTCCATTATCTCAATGGTACCAGGCGTGGCCGAGTGGATCATCTGGTCGGACGGCAGGATCTCGACCTCCTCGCAGTTCATGCGCCACCGTTCGGCCTGCGTGCCGGTCAGGCCGGGCAGAGATGTAGCGCCCTGCGCTGTGCCTTCTGGCCCCGGGGCATCCTCTGAAGCGGGGACGGAGCGAGCGTCGATGACGGCGTTCCCCTCGGCGACGACCCGTTTGGGAGCCATCTCTTCGTCGAATTCGAGGCGCAACCTGTCACCTCTTATGGACTCCTCGCCCCGGCGCACCACGGCGCTGCCGGTGAACGTTGCGAGCGGCTCCGGCTGTCGCCGAAACTCCATACTCTCCTGCCAAGTTACCTGCATGGGCGGCGAGTCGGCGTCCTGTTCGTCGCTTTGCTGCGCCATTAGACGGCCGCCGTCCGGGCACTGCAGCGCCCCCGTTTCATTGTTGAAGACTACGCGGGGCGCCGAGACCTCCACGGCCCCGGTGCGGATTGAGACGTTATTGCCCTGAGCGGCGCTCATTTCGACCGTCTTCTGCACGGCGTCCCAAACGAGCCGTTCGCAAAGCGCTTCGCGCGTCTCGCCCGTCAGCGCGTCCCGCAGACCGACGTCCCCCTGAGCCACGATCCGGCTCAGGGCGTTGCTCTGCTCCTGCAGGTTGATCTCGAGCTGGTCGCAGGTCAGCGAGTTGCGGCCCTGCTGGACGACCACGTCACCGCGCACAACCGCGGAGTTGCCCTCAACGTCGTAGCGGAGCGATTCCTGCCAGGTGATGGTCACGGGGGTGTCGGCCTGCATGTGGAACGGTCCGACGGCGTCCGGTTCTCCCCCAACCCGGTCGGGTGACTGTTCGGATTGGGACGGCAACTCCTTCCACTGCAATCGCCCGGGCGAGTCGGTGTCGAACAGGTTGTTCAGGCGGTAGAAACTCAGTTCGGTGCCGCTGATGCTGAACTGCGGAGTCTCCACGAGCGCCGGGTCGCCCCGCAATACGCCGGCCTGCGTCACGTTGCGCCATTCCATGGAGTCACCCTGCAGCCGTTGGTCGCCGTGCGTCAGCGTGACATTACCTGTGGCGACTACATCCGTGACCGCCAGGTTATCACCGTTTTCGGGCTCCTCGAGCTGGATGGTCAGCTTATCGCAGCGCAGAACTTTGCCGGTGAACGTTGCCACCACATTATCGTTGAAGGTGACGATCTGGCCCAGATCCTCGTATGTGAGGCGGCCGTCGGCCGTTATCACGACCTCCCCGGGCTCGGTGGCATCGGTCTCCTGTTCGGAGGCCAGAAACTCCCGGGAAACGCCGTACAGATGTGTTTCCACGTCTGAACTGAGGACGAGTTTGCGGGCAAACATGTCCACGTCCAGCCCTTCGCCACTGATGGCCATGGCCTGCTGACGGCCTTCCTTACCGGAGAGTTCATGCTTGCGGAATTCCACGTAGCCCGGTGCGCTGAGGGTTCGTTCACGTCCTCGGTAGGTGATCTGGTCCGTCGTGAGTTCAAAGTCCTCGCCCGCCACCCTGGCGTTGCTCTTGAGGCGCACGGTGGCCTTTCCGAGGTCCAGCGAAGCCTCGTCCGCCGTGACCCGTACTTCTTCCCACTGTATGTCCACGCCTTCGTCGTCCTCGCCCGCGGCGAAATCCGCCGTCAGCAGCGGCTCCATCACGTTCCATATCTTGGACTCCCGGCTGAAGGTGGCCTTCGGTCCGGACAGCGTGGCTTCGGAGGGCGTCTCGCCGGTGCCGCGAATGACTTGCGAGAAGTCCAGCAGCACCGAGTCGGTTGTATTCTGCTCGTCGGCTTCGTCGGTCTCAGGTGATGTTTCCGCCGCGCTCATCTCGTTGGGGCTCGGCGCGGGCACGTTCTGTGCCGCGCGCGAGCCGCTCTTCGGTTGGTTCGTCCCTCTCGCGTCCGGCTGAGTCGACTGCGGCCGAAGCGAGTACAGCACGAGAGCCACCCCCGCCAGCAGTGTGAGCCCGAATGCTACTCTGAGTGACAGACGGAACGCTTTATCCATGGTCAATGCGCCTTCTGAGCACGGTGGATCTTCTCTATCTCCCGCCGGTGGGGGAGGGAAGGCTGCGCGCCCTCCTTGCACACGGACAGGGCCGCTGCGCAGGTGGCAAAGGCCACGCTTTCCCGCAGCGGACGGCCCTCCGCTATGGCCGTTGCCAGAACCCCGCAGAAGCAGTCGCCCGCGCCCACGGAGTCAACCGCATCGACCCGCGGAGCGGGCACGCGGGAGCAGTCCCCCGCTTCGCAGGCGCAGGCTCCGTCCGCACCGAGCGTCAGGACCACGGTCCCCACGCCCATCTGCGTCAACGCCCGGGCCAGCTCTTCCGGCTCGCCGTCATCCCGTCCGCCCAGCAGCCGGGCCGCCTCCCCCGCGTTGGGAGTCAGGTAGTCGACGTTCGCAAGAAGCGAGGTCGGCAGCTCTCCGGCCGGCGCGGGGTTCAGCATCACGGCCGTGCCGGCTTCGGACGCCAGTGCGGCGGCCGCCTCGACGCTCTCCAGAGGTATCTCCAGTTGCAGCAGGACCAGATCGGCCTGCCGAACGGCGGAGCGCGCGGCTTCAACGTCCTGCGGACTCACGCGGGAGTTCGCGCCGGGTGCGACGGCTATCAGGTTCTCCCCCGACTCCTCCACTATAATGAGTGCGACTCCACTGGGTGAATGTTCATCGGTGGTCAGCAGCGCCGTTTCGATCCGCTCCTCCCGCATACGCTCACGCGTGGCCTTTCCGAAGTCGTCCTTCCCCACGCGGCCGACGAAGGATACCCTGGCGCCCGCCCGTGCCGCGGCCACGGCCTGATTGGCCCCTTTGCCGCCGCCGGCCCGGATCAGGTCCCCACCCAGCACCGTTTCCCCCGGTGCGGGCAGATGGTCCGTCAGGACGGTCAGGTCCGTGTTCGTGCTGCCGATCACGACGATTCTCGGCTCGGGCATATCAGCGGTTTCCTTCCTGCTGGGGGCCGAAGATGGGGCTGAACAGGATGCTCCTGAGGCTGGTCAGCGGTGTCATCATCGTGCGGATGTGAGTGGGCGAGTACCGGGGTTCTTCCAGTGTGCCGGACACCTCGATCCGGAAAAGCATGCCTTCCACGCCTCTCATTACCCATCCGGCCACGGCGCTGAGGATGGGTATGCCAGTCCCCGGTTCCGATTCACCGAGCGCGACCAGACTCATGTCCAGTCTGTTGTCTCTGCCGATTGTCCCGTAGCCGCTGACGTTCAGGCCGCCACCCACGACCTCGAATTCCTGAATCTCCACCTTGTCGCCGATGCGCGTGAAAGATGCCTCGCCACGCTGTACGCTACGCCGGGAACCCGGCGGGCTGAGGTGTAGCACCTGGATGAGGCGGCCGAAGAACGGCGTTCGCCAGAGCCGGCCGTGCCTCAGGCTCACGTTGCCCCTGGCGCTTACGCCCGTGCTGCCGCCGATGACGCCGCCGATGTCCACGGTGCCGCTCAAGAGACCCTCGAGGTCATGCTGTCTGCCGGTGGCTTCCAGCAGCAACTCGGCCAGGTCGATCTGTCGGTAGTGGACGGTGGCGGCGTACGAGGGATACTCCCCGCGAGTACCGTAATAGGCGATGGCGGCGGCATCGAAGGTGCCCGCGCAAGTCACACCAGTCAGGTCGCCGGCGATGGCTTGTGTCTCGGTGATCAGCAGACTGCCCGACAGCCCGGAGAACGAGACGGGAAGCGCGCTCGGCCGGGCCGTAACATCGTGCAGCTCCACATTAATGAGCCAGGAGAGTGGTCTTGGCGCGCCCGCGTTGTAGCGCAGAGTGCCCGTGGCCGAGCAGAGACCCTCCGGACGCCCCTGCTCCCAGACGGTGTCCCCTACGTTCGGCAAGGAAGTGATTAGTGCCCGGCCGAGCCGCACGTTCTGCGCCTGGAGGTTGATCACGGTGGCCGACTGCGCCAGATCAATCCACCCGTCCACTTCCACTCGGTCGGTGGCGCGGCTGGACGACGCCGCGTCTGCTCCCGTGTCCAGTCGAGCGCTGATTCGGTGCACGTCCACCCGGTCGTCCACCACGCGTAGAGCGCCGTTCACCTCGCGTAACGGAATCGGCCAGGAGTCCAGTACCGCTTGGCCTCCCTGTAACTGCACTTGAACGGTTGGCCGCCATTGTCCGCCGGTCCCGTCCCTGACGAGGGACAACTCTCCATCCACGGTCAGCTCCGGCTGAGCCGCCTCCCAAATGCGCTCCCCGTGCGACGGCAGGGCGGCCAGCAGGGCGGCGTTTGTTCGGAGATTCCTCACCCGCAGGTTGACGTTGGCGCCGGCGCCCTCCGACAACGGGACCCGGGCATCGCCTCGTATCTCGGCGGTGCCGCCGGAGTACCCCTCCGTTGCGGGCTGGGACAGCATGGCACGGAAGTCGCTTATTGATATCACGTCGCCGTCAAGGTCCAAACGGGCGGTCACGTCCTCCAGTGGACGGGGCAACTCCGGGGGCCGCAGCGTGGCGTCGCGGACATCCGCCGTCACGTTCACACGCATGTCCTGTGCGTCGCCGGGACCGCTCAGGCGAACCACGAACCGGCACGTGCCGTCCGGTTGCAGACGGTTCCAGATTTCGCCGCCAAACCGGGGAACGGCCTCCAGCGTCCGGCGGCAGATGGGCACGTCGTCGGCCTCCATAACGTAGTCCCGACGCCCGCCGTGCCACTCGTGTGTGCCGTTCACCTTGACGTGCACCGGCGGCTTGCCACGCAGTTCATCATCCAGTTCCGCCGCGGGCAACAGGCCTTTCAGGTCGCGGACGAAGACGCCCGCATCGGACACCGTGACGTGCCCCCGCAGGGATTCAACCGGGGCGGGCGCGTAACTGGTTTCAGCCGTCACGTCCCTGGCCGTCACGTCGAACGAGTACCGTTCCTCGCCATTCTCGGTGACCTCCACCGTCCCTCGGGCCGCTATGTGACCCTGGGGCCGGAACATCTCCCATATCCGTGAGCCGTCCGGCACAAACCGCCAGAGTTCCCGATCGACCGTCAGGTCACCGGCGTCGACTTCGAGGCGGAGCGGGACATTCTGGCCCTCAGCGTAGTGGCCTGAGAACTGCACGCCGCGCAGAGGCCCGCGTTGGATCTCCCCGTGGAAGCGCCACCGTTCCAGATTTGCGTGGTCGGGGCGGGCAGTTATGTAGATACCGTCTATCACTCGCGTCTCACCGTCGGGGAACAGCCCGGGGTATTGGAGGTGCACGGTGGCGTCTTCAATCTCGACCCCGTCGACCAGTGTCTCCCGGACGGATGGCTCCTCGCCCGGCTTCAGCCGGCCCGGCCCCGGCCACCACCTTCTCCTCTCTCTTTCTCGTATCAGGTCCCGGAAGCTCCACCTCCGACGCTCGGGATCGTACGTCAGCTTCACCTCCGGGGCATGCACCCGCAGGCGTCGCAGGACCGTCTTTCCCCTCAGCAGGCTTCCTATGTCGAGGTCCGCAAGCACCCGCTCGGACTCAAAAAGCGGCGTTTCGTGCTCCGGGGGGGTGACGGATATGCCCTCAATCCGCAGGCGGCCGGGCAGCTCGATCCGCGCAACATCCATGGACAACTCGCCCGTGGCCACTTGCTCAAACTCGCGCCGCACGGAAGCGCGAACGTGCTCGGGGCTCGTCTGACGGCGCACTTCGCGCACGCCCAGCCCCACCGCCACAAGGACGGCGCCGAGAACGATGAGCGTGATGCAGGTGGATATTTTCATGGGATTTGGTGCATCAAACAGGTCCTCATGGTAGCCCAATCCGCCCGGCCAAAGCAACCCGGCAGCCGGCAGGCTGGGCACTCGTAAACCGCTTCATTTCGTCTCTCTCACCGGGCGGGTCCGCCCGTGCGGGCGCCCAGAGGCCGGCGAAGACTGAAGAACGTATCTCGTTAACCGCTCAGCGCCCATCCGGCCGGGTCCTGTACGCCCGCAGGTGCAACACCTGTTCACGTTCCTCTGGCTTCAGTCTGAACCGGTGGTCGATGCGATGACCCACCACCCAGAGGATGCGTCCGGCTGCGTCGGTGACCAGCGGAACCCTGTCACGTTGGTGTCGTGGCACACGTGCGTCAATGAAGAACTCCTTGAGCTTCTTGCGACCCGGCGCTCCCAGAGGATGGAAGGTGTCTCCCGGGCGTCGAATACGCACGGTCAGCGGTGCCTGGACGGGTCCGGCGCTCAAGAACTCCTCCAGCTCCGACGCTCGTGCTTTCGCCTCCTCGGGACCCACATGCCCGGACGGCAGGAGCTCCGCCCTGAGGCGATAGCCGGACTCCGGCACATCAACCGTGCCCGGCACGGCAAGCTTGCGCGACGGCACCGCCTTGCTGTCGGAGCGGCGCCCGAAGTGGATGAGGCCCTGTTCCCGGCGGGCCCGCAGCCCGCCGGGCAGGTCGGCCTCGAAACCGGGTTCCCGTTCGCCCAGGCCGGCCAGCGTCCTGTAGTGTTCCGCCCGCATGGGCACGGGTGTCGCTGCCCCCAGTTGCCTGAGGGCGCGCGCGGCGGCGGCCTTCCGCACCGCCGCCGGCGCCTCCCGGAACACCCCGGCGTCCAGTGTCAGCTCATCCTCCCGCCGTTCGACGCACAGCCGGGGCCACAGCTCGTCCACGTCGTGCTCAATCACGTCGGTTGCCTCGGCTGCCGATTCGTTGAGCGCCACAAGCGATTCCACCGAGAAACACGGGTACTCTCGTCTCAGCAAGGGTATCAGTTCGTGCCGCACCCGGTTGCGCATGTACTCCGTATCGCGGTTGGACGCGTCCCGGCAAAAGGACTGATTGCGTTCCTTCAGATACGCCAGAAGCTCTTCTTTGCGCACGCCCATCAGGGGTCGTACCAGTGTTACGCCTTCCGACAGGGCGCGCCGGGCCGGGACCGCGCCCAGGCCATTCACTCCCGCTCCGCGGAGCAGGCGCATCAGCACCGTCTCCGCGACGTCGTCCGCGTGGTGGGCCGTTGCCACGGTGGGAGCGCCTGCGGCCCACGCGGCCCTCGACAGAAAGTCGTAGCGCAACTCCCGGGCGACGCTCTCGACCGACCCCTCCGCCTCTGCCGCCCGCCCTCGCACATCGACTCTCTCAACCGTAAGGGGCAGTCCTTTCTCCTCGGCGAATTCACGACAAAAACGCTCTTCGCGGTCGGCTTCGGGCCGGAGTTGATGGTTCAGATGCGCCAGGTGCAACTCCAGCGGCAACCGTCGGCTTTGGGACAGCTCGCGGAGGAGAAGGGCCAGCGCCACGGAGTCCGGACCGCCGCTGAAGCCAACCAGCACGGCTTGTCCGGCTTCCAGCAAGCCATACGCGCTCGCGAACCTGGCGATCCTGTGGCAGAGGTCGTCCATTACATGGGTGCCCGGTGAAAAGGGATAGAATTCCTGGGCGCCACTGCTACTGGTCCGGCGCGTCGGGAGCGGTCGTCTCGTTGCGCTCTTCGAGGAGGCCCTCCGGCGGCCCGAGAAGTCCCCTGCGGCGCAGTTCAGCATACAGTCGGCGCTCGGCCGGCATCTGAGGCCACTCGGCGTTCTTGCCCAGTGCCAGCGCCAGCTCCGTCCGCAGAACTTCCTCCAAAGCGGGCCAGCGACCGTCCGGGTATTCTTTCCGATACTCCTCCAGTGCGTCGGCCGCTTCTTGCAGGCGACCGGCCTGGCAGGCGTTGATGACTGCAAAGAAGCTCAGGTCGTCCCGAATCCGCTCCAGCGGGCCGACCGCCGCCGCGACGTCGGCCTCCTCCATCCTGGTCCGTACCTCGGCGGCTGCCTCCGCGTAGGCTTCCGAAGCCGCGTCGAACCGCCCCAACGCCGTCTCCTGCCGCGGTGGCACCACGAATGGCAGCAGGGAGTAGAGGGCCTGAATCGCTTCCATCTTCTCGGGCGAATGAAGCTCCCGCAGGATATCGCGCGGCAACTTCCACAGGTCGGCCGGTCCCATGATGCCCTCGGCGCGCGCGTCAACCGCCAGCACGGGATGGGGCCGCACGTCCTGCAGTGCATTCTGGAACGCCTGGAATCTTTGCGTGAGAGCGAAGGGATGGGCGGCCACCACCTGCTCCAGCGAGCCGAAGAACTCCTCTTCCGTGGGGGCCTGCCGCCCGGCCATAGCCAGCAGCCGCTCCAGCGCGTTGTAGTCCCGGTTGAGGTCAGTCAGCGAGAGCCACTCCCCGCTGTCGGGGTCCAGCAACGGCACGCCCTGCGCGGGGTCCAGCAGCAGCGATCGGTTGTCCGCCGACTCCACGCTGACCAGTTGCGCCGTCCGGTCGCCCTGCCGAAAAGTGACTATCTTGCAGGCCAGGCCCGCGTGGCGCGCCAATTCCGCGTACGTCCAGGCGATTTCCGACGGGTGCCCCCGGCCCCGCCACACGACCATTATGGGCTCGGAAGGGACGAATCCGCCCCGGGTGGGCTGAACGTAAAGCGCGAACCACCGGCAAAGTGCCAGCGCCCGCTCGCGCAACGTCGGCAGTCGCCCTGCAATGCGTCCCGCCAGATTCCACAGGACCTCCTGGCTGCGGATGTACTGCAAACCCTCCGGGCCGATCCTGGCCTCCTCGTCGGGCACAAGCTGGTTGAACTGCTCGACGGCCCCGTCCAGTATGCCGCCCGCGTACAAGGTCTGGACGGCCACCAGGGGAATGGTCCGGTTCGTCGGGTCCAGCTCTTCCGCCTTCTTCAGGGCCTCCGCTGCGGCCCCTGTGTCACGCTTGCGCAGCGCCTCGCGGGCGGAAGCCACCGCGTCGGCGGCCTCCTGTCGTCGCGCGGCCTGCCGGGAGTTCACCCAGGCTCGGACGCCGAGAGTTGCCGCAACGAGCAGAGCCAGCACTCCGGCCAGTACTGCCAGCCGCAGCTTTCGTCCTCGGCCGATGGCCTCGCCTGCGCTGGTCTCATCCGGCGTGAGGTCGCCGTTGTTCGACCGAGGGTCTTCCGTTGCATTGCTTTCGGACACTTTAGGATTCCAACACGGGTATGTTGCGGGATGGTGAGGGCAGTCGTCTTCGTCAGCCCGCGGGGGCGTCCTCCGGGGCGGTCGTGGGCTGCTCTTCGTCCGGTTCGTCCGTGGTCGGTCCGTCGCCGGCCGACTGCTCTTCTGCGGCCTCCTCGCCCTCATGGCGGCGCGTGGTCTCGGGCAGCTCGATATCGTGCTCTGCCAGCATCTCGGCGAGCTGATCCTGCTCGATGACCTCCTGCTCCTTCAAAGCGACGGCGACGGCCATCAGGGCGTCCTTGTGCCCGCGGAGCAGTTCGAGCGCCTTCGTGTGAGCGTCGTCTATTATCTGACGCACCGCGTCGTCGATCTTGCGCGCCGTCCGCTCACTCCACCGGCTGCCGCCGAAGAACTCCGACGGACCGCCCTGCGAGTTGCTTCGTCGCGAGTAGGAAAGAGGCCCCAGCTCCTCGCACATTCCGAACTCGATGACCATTTCGCGCGCCAGCTCCGTGGCTTTCTGCAGGTCGTTCTGCGCGCCGGTGGATATCTCGCCGAAGACGACTTCCTCGGCAGACCGGCCGCCCAGCATTACCGCCATGCGGTCCATAAGCTCGTTGCGTCGCAGCACGTAGCGGTCTTCGGTCGGCATCTGCATGGTGTAGCCGAGGGCCGCGGCGCCCCGCGGTATCATGGAAACCTTCCGCACCGGGTCGGCCCCCGGCACGAGGCAGGCCACGAGAGCGTGACCCACTTCGTGATGGGCCACGATGTTCTTCTCCTCGTCGTTCATCAGGCGGTTGCGCTTCTCCAGCC
>JAWODG010000158.1:0-13483 GCA_046483385.1 Candidatus Brocadiia bacterium
TTTGAAAGAGGCCATAGGAAGCTGCTCGACGGCCTCGATCACGAAGTGAACCATGTCGTCCTCGGGCACCCAATCGCGTAGATCGGGCGGCATCAGCAGGCGCGTTCGGCGGTCGATGTTTTTGAATCTTGCAGCCATGATGCCCACATGGTATTAAACTGACCCGGTGGGTGGCAAAGTCCGACAGGCTCTTAGCTCCGGTTTTTCAGAGAACGAAGCGCAGCACCAGTCCGAGCATTAGGAGGGCCGTCACGATCAGGATGATCCACCCCTTCGTACTCAGCTTCCGCCCCCGGCCGAACTCCCGGCGGATGAACTCGTCGTAGTCGAACTCGTCCTCCTCGCCGTAGCCGGTGGGGATGTCAGCACCCCACTTGTCCGCGTCCTCGGCCCAGCCGGTCTTCTCGTCGGAGCCGCACTCGGGGCAGGAGCGGGCCCCGCGGGGCACCTCTGCCCCGCAGTGGGGGCAGGCAAACCAGTCGTCATCGCGCCGCTTGCTCATGGCCAACCCATTATACGCCCGCGCCCGGCGGCCCAAAACCGAACCGCCGCGCCCCGGGACGTATAGCATCACAGTCCGGAACGCACCGCTCCACCGCACGGCGCTTCCGTTGAACCCCGGGGCCCCGCGCACTATCCTTCCTCCGGAGCCGGACCTGAAAGGAAGACGCCATGACCGACCCGAACGAGCGCCGCAAGGAACTCTACGCCCTCCTGGGGCGCCTGCCCGACCGCGACCGCCCTATCGCCGCCACCCCGGTCTCCACTGAGGAACGGAACGGCTATACTCTGGAGAGGCTGACGCTGGACCTTAACGGGCTCGAGCCGGTGCCCGCGTTCTTCGTGCGCCCGGCCGACGGCGACGGCCCCCGGCCCGCCGTGCTCTACAACCATGCCCACGGCGGCGCCTACGACATCGGCAAGGACGAACTCATCGACGGCCGCGGCGCGCTGCAGGACCCGCCCTACGCCGAAGCCCTCACCGCGCGGGGCCTGTGCGCACTCTGCATCGACACCTGGGCCTTCGGCGAACGCCGCGGGCGCTCCGAGAGCGAGATATTCAAGGAGATGCTCTGGCGCGGCCGCGTCATGTGGGGAATGATGGTTTACGACAACCTTCGGGCGCTCGACTACCTGGCCGGGCGGGACGACGTACAGTCCGACCGTATCGGCACGCTCGGCATCTCCATGGGCAGCACCATGGCGTGGTGGACCGCCGCCCTCGACGAGCGCGTAAAGGTGACCGTGGACATCTGCTGCCTGACCGAGTTCGAGGACCTCGTCCGGATGCGCGGGCTGGACGGACACGGTATCTACTACTATGTCCCCGACCTGCTGAACCACTTCACCTGCGCCGGGATAAACGCCCTCATCGCCCCACGCCCGCACCTCGGGCTCGCGGGCGAGGCCGACAGCCTGACGCCACCCTCCGGCCTGGACAAGATAGACGTCCACCTCAAGGAGGTTTACGCGGAAGCGGGCGCCCCGGACGCCTGGCGGCTCGAGCGCTATCCCTGCGGCCACATGGAGACCGCCGCCATGCGCGCCGAAGTCCTGGCATTCCTCGACCGTTGGCTGTAGAGCGGCCGCCAGGCAAGGCACGGGTACGCCAGGCCCTGTAGCGGTCAGGCCCGCCTCCCGTTGTTTACGTTCCGGCCCTGGCCCTCCCCCACCCTTGGCTTTGTCTTTGCCGTTGCCGTTCTCCGTGCCCTCAGTGCCTCCGTGGTTACTGCCGTCCGTAGTGCGCCCCGCCGCAGGCGGGGTCGTAGTGGCCGCCGTGGTCAGCCGTCGCCTCCAGCGCTGGCATTGCGCTCCTCCCCCGCCCGCGTTACCCTGAGATGTGGTAGGGGTTTGGCGGACGCCGGCCCTCATCGAGTGCCAACGACAAGGGGGACACACCATGCTCATCGCCACAGAGGACGTCGTCTACGGTATGGACGAGGCCGGCGAACATGAGCCGCAGCCGGTCTATCACCGCGGCCACGTTCGCCGCGTCGAGCAGGGACAGAACGAGATAGTCGTCGCGCGCGAGGACAACCTCATCATCGTGCTGCGGGGCTCCCGCTCCAACCGGATCGAGACCGGCATCGAGGGCAGCATCCACTCCCTGCTGCTGCTGGAGGAGGACCCGCTGCACCTGCTTATCGGAACCGAACCACCCCACGTCTACCGTCTCCGGGAGGAGTCCGTCGAGCGCATCGAGAGCTTCGACGAGCTGGAGTGCCGCGAGGACTGGTACACACCCTGGGGCGGGCCGGCGGCCGTGCGCAGCATGGCGCGCACCGACGACGGATGGGCCTACGCCGACATCCACGTGGGCAGCATCATGCGCTCGCCCGACGAGGGTGCCACCTGGGAGCCGGTCACGCCGGAACTGCACGTGGACGTCCACCAGGTCGCCACCTGCCCGGCCGACGACGACCGGGTTTACGCCCAGACCGCCGACGCGTTCTGGATCAGCTACGACCGGGGCGACTCGTGGACCCACCGAGCCGAGGACCTGGATGAGCGCTACGGGCGCTGCGTGACCGTCCACCCCGAGGACCCCGACCTGGTACTCTGCACAGTCAGCGACGGTCCGCACGGCGACAACGTCCACGGGCAGCTATACCGCAGCGAGGACGCCGGGCGGAATTGGTCGCACGTGGCCGACGGCTTCCCCGGCTCGACGGTGGACAACATCGACACGTTCCACGTGGAGTTCTCACCGCACGGGCAGGCATGGGCCGCGGTCGGCCACACCCTCTACGTCGGCCGCAACCGCGCGAGGGAGTGGGAACCGTTCTGGGACGCCCCCGAGCCCATAACCATGCTCTCCTGCCACCGGCAGTAACCTCGCCGCAAGAACAAACGGCCATCAGACACAGATAAAGCCGATTCCGCCGATACACCGGCAGGGAGCATATCCTCTTCTCTCGGCCATTGGCGGCGCCAATCGCCGTATCGAACTGCCCGGCCGTTGCCGCAGTCTGCGGCCATCAGTGTTCATCTGTGTCTCGCTCGCCGCTCTGTACCTCTTGAGGCCGTGCCTGCGGCCCGGAGGACCGGCTAAGAGACACTGATAACGCCGATTACGCCGATGAAGCCACACTGAACGCAAAGCTTTCTGGCATCCGTATCCGCATCAGCGGCAAAGACGGGGGCCTACGAGGTTCCGCCTTTGCCGTAATCTGCGTGCATCAGTGTTCATCTGTGTCTCGTTTGCCTTTCTGTCGCAGCCGTCTCAGGGTCGGCCTTACCGGTCGAAGACCCTCCGTTTGACCTCGACTTTCCGCCCGAAGTTCAGCAGCAGGCCCACCTCGATGCCCGTCGCCTTCAGGTAGTTGACCAACTGCACCTCGTGGACTGCATCGAGCGTGGCGACGGCCTTCACCTCCACGACCACCTTGCCGTCAACAATCAGGTCGGCCACGTAGTCGCCTACCACTTCCCCCTCATAGCTCACCTGCACCGGCACTTGTTGCCGGACCTCGTGTCCGGCGCGTCGTAGCTCGATCCCGAGGGCGTTCTCGTACACCTTCTCCATGAACCCGTATCCCAGCGTGTTGTGCACCTTGTACGCCGCACCGATGATCCGCTTCGTCAACTCGCCGTGCCTGTAATCTGCGTTCATCCGCGTTGACCAGCGTCTGGAGTCAGTGAGCATTAGACAGTAAACGGAAGGTCGCACCAGCACTCGCGCATAGCCCGACCGCCCTCATTGGCCTTCCGCATGGGGCGTGGCGGCCTCCTCCAGTCCAGAGCACCGACTGCGCCACAACTGGCGTAGCGCTCCGACGGCGTTCAAGAGCATCGCGTTGCCCACAAGCAGCCTTCCCAGGGGCTCCTACGTGAAGAAAGCCGCTTCAAGCAGACATATACACAGCACCAGAAGTGTACTCCAGTATCTGTGACTCACGTGCTGTCCTCCGTCGGGACCGCGGGTTCCGGGACCCACCAAACTGGCACACAACCCGTCTTCCGACGAGGGACATGAACCGCGCACCCTCTGCCCTCTTCCATCCGGACTACCTGTGGCTGTCCCGGCAGAGATTATATCGGATGCGGAGGTAGCGCCAAAAGGATGTTCTTTGTTGTCACCGACTGCCGGTGCTGCCCGCAGGTGGCTTGGAAGCGGAGAGTGCCGCGGCAGGGAAGGGAGCGCCATGGCAGCGCGGTCCGCTTGCGCGGGCCTCTGCAAGCCCCCCTTTGCCCTGCCGGTGCGGGGCTTCGAAGCCCCTGGAGCGGCTGTGCCACATGCGGCGCAGTTATTGAGGGCGCCGGGAACGCGCGGTGCAGGAATTGATCCTCCGCTGCTCCGTCTCGGGTTGCTTCCGTGGGCGGATGGTCAGTCGTATGGTTTGGCCTGCGACGAGCTTGCGGATCCGACCATGTCTCCAGCCTCGTTGCGTGGTCCGTTGCGGCACCGGGATTGCGCACCCCTTCCGACGTCGACTTGCCGGATTGGCTGCGGAGGCGCGCGAATGCCGCTATGTTGAACCTGAGCGGTGCCATGCTATAATACATTTTCGTTGTGAACCGGGGCCATTCCGCCGTCCGAGTGGGGCGTCCGCGCCCCCGCCGCGCGCGAAACCCCAGTGTTCCCATCGACAACAACCGAGGTATCGCGAAATGCCACTGTTCTGGGATCCGACGTTCCTGCTGTTGATCCCGCCCATGCTGCTGGCCATGTACGCCAGCTCGAAGGTGAAATCGACGTTCGAGGAATACTCGCGGCACCGCTCCTCCTCCGGCGTGACCGGCGCCGAGGTGGCCCGCGGCATCCTGCAGAAGGCCGGGCTGGGCAACATCAAGATAAGCCGCACCTCCGGCACGCTGAGCGACCATTACGACCCGCGCGGCGGCGAGCTGAAGCTCAGCGACGGCGTTTACGGCTCCCCGAGCCTGGCCGCCCTCGGCGTGGCGGCCCACGAGGCCGGCCACGCGCTGCAGGACGCCGAGGGGTACGTCCCGCTGAAGCTGCGGCAGGGCATCTGGCCCGTCGCCGCCTTCGGCAGCAACCTGGGCCCCATCATCGCGATCGTCGGCATCCTGATGACGGCGCTCTCGCCGGTCGGATGGGCGCCCGTGGTGGCGAAGGTGGGCATCTGGATCTTCGCCGCGGCGACCGTCTTCACCGTCATGACCATCCCGGTGGAGCTGAACGCCAGCCGCCGGGCGCTGAAGGTGCTGGAGGGTTCCGGCTACATCTCCTCGAACGAGCGGCCGGACGTCAAAAAGGTGCTGGACGCCGCCGCGCTGACCTACATGGCATCGGCCTTCATGGCGATAATGATGCTTCTGAGATTCATTCTTCTTTTCGCGATGGTGTCCCGGCGCCGTTGACGCCGCGCGCAGGAGGGCTTCATGGGAGCGACGATCACGGAGAAAATCCTGGCCGCGCACTGCGACCAAGAACGCGTGCGCCCGGGGCAGTTCATCATGGCGAACGTGGACTTCTGCCTGGGCAACGACATCACCGCCCCCATAGCCATCGAGCAGTTCGAGAAGGCCGGCTTCGAGGAGGTCTTCGACCGCACCCGGATCGCGCTCGTGCCGGACCACTTCACCCCGAACAAGGACATCAAGGCCGCCACGCTGAGCAAGCAACTCCGGGAGTTCGCCCGCAAGCATGACCTCGAGAACTACTGGGAGGTCGGCCGGGTGGGCATCGAACACGCCCTCCTGCCGGAGCAGGGGCTGGTGGGGCCGGGCGATCTGGTGATCGGCGCCGACTCCCACACCTGCACCTACGGCGCCGTCGGCGCCTTCTCGACCGGCGTGGGCAGCACGGACCTGGCGGCATGCTTCGCCACGGGGACCGTCTGGCTGCGCGTGCCGGAGTCGATGAAGTTCACCTACACCGGCGAGCTGCCCCGCTGGGTCGGCGGCAAGGACCTGATTCTCTACACAATCGGGCGCATCGGCGTGGACGGCGCGCTCTACCGCGCGATGGAGTTCTGCGGACCGGCCATCGAGAACCTGCCGATGGACGACCGCTTCACCATGTGCAACATGGCCATAGAGGCGGGCGGCAAGAGCGGCATCGTGCCGCCGGACGAGGCGACCCGCGATTACTGCGACGGCCGGCTCCGCCGGGAGGCCCACTACTACGAGAGCGACCCCGACGCGGATTACGCCGAGCAGTACGAATGGGACGTGGGCGGGATGAGCCCGCAGGTGGCGGCGCCCTTCCTGCCGTCCAACACGAAGCCGGTCGAGGAGTTCAAGGACGTCGAGATCGACCAGGTCGTGATCGGCTCGTGCACCAACGGGCGGATAAGCGACCTGCGCATTGCGGCCGAGATACTGCGGGGCCGGAAGGTCGCGCCGTCGGTGCGCCTGATAGTCTTCCCGGCCACTCAGGAGATCTACCGGCAATCGCTGGATGAGGGATTGGTGGACGTGTTCATAGAGTCGGAGGCGGCGTTCTCCACCCCCACGTGCGGCCCGTGCCTTGGCGGGCACATGGGCGTGCTGGCGGCGGGAGAGCGCGCGCTGGCGACCACGAACCGCAACTTCCGAACGCGAATGGGACATCCGGACAGCGAAGTGTATCTGTGCAACCCGGCGGTGGCCGCCGCCAGCGCGGTGACCGGGCGCATCACGCATCCGGCCGAACTGGTGGGCTGAGGGTTGCCTCGCTGTCGACGGGTAGGCCGACTGAACTGAGGGGAACGACAGCCATGTCGCTTTACGTCGGACTGGATGTCGGATCGATAAGCGCCGACATCGTGGTGCTCAACGAAGAGGGGGATATCCTCGAGTCGCGCTACGTGAGGATATTCGGGCGGCCCCACGAGGTCGCCCTCGAGCAACTGGAGGACGTGCTGGAGGAATACGAGCGACCCGACGGCCTCTGCGTGACCGGCAGCGGGGCGAAGGTCATGGCGGACTTGCTGGACGTGCCGTTCGTCAACGAGATAGTGGCCCACAGCCGGGCCACCGCCTTCCTCCATCCCGAGGTGCGCACCATCATCGAGGTGGGAGGCACCGAGTCGAAACTCATCCTGCTGGGCCACGGTGAGGACGGCCGCCCGCGGGTGGAGGACTTCGCCATGAACGCCCTCTGCGCGGCCGGGACCGGCTCGTTCCTCGACCAGCAGGCTTCCCGCCTGAAAGTCTCCATCGAGGAGTTCAGCGAGCTGGCCCTCAAGAGCGAGAACCCGCCGCGCGTCGCCGGCCGCTGCTCGGTGTTCGCCAAGAGCGACATGATCCACCTCCAGCAGCAGGGCACGCCGGACTACGACATCATCGCCGGGCTCTGCTACGCCATGGCGCGCAACTTCAAAAGCAGCGTCGGCATGGGCAAGGAGTTCAGCACGCCCGTCGCTTTTCAGGGCGGCGTGGCGGCCAACATCGGCATGGTGCGCGCCTTCCGCGACGTGCTGAACCTGGGCGACGACGAGCTGATCATCCCCGAGCATTTCGGCTGCATGGGCGCCATCGGGGCCGTCCTGCAGACGCTGGACGAACGCCGCGATTGCTCCTTCGACAGCCTGGCGCCGCTGCGTGACTACGTCAGCCGTCCGCACTCGGACGCCGACCGGCTGCCGCCGCTGGATGGCGACGATTACGAGATAGACATCGCGGCCCATCCCCCGCCCGACGGTGAAGGCAAGGTGGACGCCTACGTCGGCGTGGACGTCGGCTCCATCAGCACCAACGTGGTGGTCATCGACGAGGATCGCAAAGTCATCGCGCGCCGCTACCTGATGACCGAGGGCCGGCCGCTGGAGGCGGTCAAGAAGGCGCTCTACGAGGTGGGCGAGCAGATCGGTGACCGGGTGACGGTGAATGGCTGCGCCAGCACGGGCAGCGGCCGCTACCTGACGGGCGCGTTCTTCGGCGCGGACGTGATCAAGAACGAGATCACCACGCACGCCCGTGGCGCGGTCGAGTTCAACCCCGACGTGGACACCATCTTCGAGATAGGCGGGCAGGACGCCAAATACATGTCGCTGGAGAACGGCGCGGTGGTGGACTTCGCCATGAACAAGGTCTGCGCCGCCGGCACCGGCTCGTTCCTGGAGGAGCAGGCGGAGCGGCTGGCGCTGAAGATCGAGGAGGAGTTCGGCCAGGAGGCACTCTCCAGCCAGGAGCCCTGCCAGTTGGGCGAGCGCTGCACGGTCTTCATGGAGAGCGACCTGAACTTCCACCAGCAGCGCGGCGTCCCCCGGGACGACCTGGTCGGCGGGCTCTGCTACAGCATCGTCTACAACTACCTGAACCGGGTCGTGGAAGACCGCGAGGTCGGCGACGTCATCTTCTTCCAGGGCGGCGTGGCCTTCAACCGGGGCGTGAAGGCGGCCTTCGAGGCCGTCGTCGGCAAGAAGGTGCTGGTGCCGCCCCACCACGACATCATGGGCGCCATCGGCGCCGCGCTCATCGCCCAGGAGGAGTCCACCGGCGAGTCCGCCTTCCGGGGCTTCGACCTGCGGGACGTGGACTACGAGCTGGAGACCTTCGAGTGCAAGAACTGCTCGAACCGCTGCGAAATCCATAAGGTCAGCATCGAGGGCCGCGACCCGCTGTTCTACGGCAGCCGGTGCGGGCGGTTCGACGACAAGAAGAAGAAAAAGGGCGAGCACCTGCCTCGCCTGTTCGACGAGCGGGAGGAGGCCCTGCTCAACACCTACGAGCCCGACCAACCGACCGA
Source organism: Candidatus Brocadiia bacterium (assembly GCA_046483385.1). Classification (GTDB taxonomy): domain Bacteria; phylum Planctomycetota; class Brocadiia; order SM23-32; family SM23-32; genus B1Sed10-231. The sequence goes on from JAWODG010000158.1 coordinate 8,639, forward strand.
CCCCATCGGGGTGCGCATCGGCGTCCCGCGGGTGATGACCTTCTTCGACCTCTACCCCTTCTGGAAGGCGTTCCTCACCGAGATCGGCGCGGAGGTCGTCCTGTCCGAGCCCACCAACCGGCAGATCATCAACGACGGCAGCGACGTGATGACCACGGAGACCTGCTTCCCCATCGTGGTCTCCCACGGGCACGTGCTCGACCTGATGGACGAGGACGTGGACCACATATTCGTGCCCAGTGTGGTCAACATGGAGCACGAGGCGGACGGCGTTGTGCACTCTTACGCCTGTCCGCTGGCGCAGGGGCTGCCCTACCTGGTGGAGTCGGCGCTCGACTGGCCCGAGGACGGGCCGCAGTTGCTGGCGCCGATCTTCCACTTCGAGCGCGGCCGCAACGCGGTGGAGAACACGCTGCGGGACCTGGCCCGCCAGTTGGGCGCCCCCGCCGGGCGGGTGGAGGACGCCATCCGGACGGCGTGGGACGCGCTGGACCGGTTCCGGAGCTTCTGCCGGCACCGCGGAGAGGAGATCCTGGAGTCGCTGTCCGAGGACGAACACGCCGTGGTTGTCGTCAGCCGGCCTTACAACGGCTGCGACGCCGGCATGAACCTGGCCATCCCCGATAAGCTGCGCGACCTGGGTGTACTCTCCATCCCACTGGACTTCCTGCCGCTGGAGCTGGAGGAACTGGGCGGCGAGTTCCCCCACATGTACTGGAAGTACGGACAGCGCATACTGGCCGGAGCAAAGTACATGGCCGACAAGCCGAACCTGCATGCTCTCTATATAACCAACTTCCGCTGTGGGCCTGATTCCTTCATCAGCAAATTCTTCGATCGCCTGCTCGGCGAACCTTACCTGACGATCGAGGTGGACCAGCACAGCGCCGACGTCGGGGCGATAACCCGATGCGAAGCGTTCATCGACAGCTTCGACAGCATCCGGCCGGCCGACCGGGGACCGGCCCGGGGCGAGGACCTGTTCTTCGACATCCGCGATCGCTCGCGGGACCTCAAGGTCTACATCCCCCACATGGACGACCACGGGCACATGATGGCCGCGGTCCTGAGGGCTAACGGCGTGGACGCGGAGGCGCTGCCGGTATCCGACCACGAGAGCCTGGAACTGGGGCGCCAGTTCACCACGGGCAAGGAGTGCTACCCCGCTATCCTGACCACCGGCGACATCATCAAGAAGACGCGGGAAGACGACTTCAATCCGGACAGGGCCGCCTTCTTCATGGCGCAGGCGCACGGGCCGTGCCGCTTCGGGCAGTATCATAAGTTTCATCGCATGGTGCTCGACGAGCTGGGCTACGAGGACGTTCCGATGGTCGTTTTGGACCAAACTCACAACTTCTCCGAGCACCTAAAAAGCTTCGGCCCCAACTTTTACCGCAACTGCTGGGACCTGCTGGTCATCGTTGATTTCATGCAGAAGATGGTCCGCGAGATACGCCCCTACGAGGTGGAGAAAGGCGAGGCGGACCGGGTCTACAGCGAGTGCCTGCGGGAGCTGGCCGAGGTGGCGGAGCGGGAAGGCGACTTCCTGCAGAAGGCGGCCGAAATCCGCCGCCGGCTGGAGGCCGTCCCGACCGAACGCGACGGGCGCCGGCCCCTCATCGGCGTGGTGGGCGAGATCTACGTGCGGAGCAACGAGTTCGCCAATGACTTCCTCATCCGCCGACTCGAGGACCTCGGCGCCCAGGTCGTCATGTCCACGCTGCAGGAATGGATCAACTACGTGGCCCACGAGAGACGGCTGATCTGCCGTCAGGAGGGCGCCCTCTGGTCACTGCTCAAGGAATGGGTCGGCGAGCTGGTGGCCCGTTGGGACGAGAGCCGCATAGCGCGCATCTTCGACGGGGCCATCGAGCACATGCCCCGAGAGGCCCGCGCCAGCGAGGTGGTCGAACTCGGCTCGCGCTACCTCGACCCCTCCGTCAAGGGCGAGGCCGTCCTCAGCCTCGGGCGCGCCGTCGAATACGTCCACGAGGGGCTGAACGGTGTGGTCAACGTCGCCCCGTTCGGTTGCATGCCGGGCGCGCTGGTCAATGGCCTGCTCGAGCGGTTCCGCAAGGAGCACGACGGCATCCCCGTGCTGAAGCTCGCTTTTGACGGCGTCGGCCAGACCACCGACGACACCCTGCTGGAGGCGTTCGTCCACCAGGCCCGCCAGCACATGGACGGCCACGAGCCGAGAGAGATAAGAACGCCCGCAACCGCCAACGTCGAAAGGTAGAAGCCCGATGAAAGGCAAGTGCTGGAAGTTCGGCGACGACGTGAACACCGACGAGATAATCCCCGCCCGCTACCTGAACGTCATCGACGAAGCCGAACTGGCCGCCCACTGCATGGAGGGCATCGATGAGGACTTTGCCGACAACGCCGAGTCGGGCGATATCGTAGTGGGCGGCAAGAACTTCGGCTGCGGCTCCTCCCGAGAGCACGCGCCCGTCGCCATCAAGGCATTCGGGATAGAGTGCGTGGTGGCCCGCTCGTTCGCCCGCATCTTCTTCCGCAACGCCATCAACATCGGCCTGCCCATCGTCGAGTGCCCCGCGGCCGCCGCCGAGGCGGAGACCGGCGACGTCATCGAGGTGGACCTGTCGGAAGGAGCTGTCGTTAACCACACGAAGAACAAATCTTACGACTTCGAGCCCTTCCCCGCCGAGCTGCAGGCCATCATAGACGCCGGCGGCCTCATCCCCTACGCCAAACGGACCGCGCGCTGAGCGGGATAGCACATCGGCCGGTGTGCTATGACCAGCGGTCAGTGCGGGACGGTCGGTACTTCTGTTGCCGTTAACGTGGTGCTCGTGGTGTCGTTGTGGTTCCTACTCGCCGTCAGGCGCACGCCTCGGTCAGCCGGTCGGTGGCGTAGTGGTAGAGTTCCTCAGCCGTCGCGTCGCTCCCCGGCCAGCCGAACTTGAGCACTACCCGCAGCCCCGTCCCGACGCAGTCAACGATGCGGTCGATGGCCTCTCGGCAGCCGGCGCAACGCATCTGGGCGATCTTGCCGGAGCCCCGCAGCGCGTCCGCGACCGCCGCCGGGTCGTTCGGGTTCGGGTCCCCGGGGGAGTCGCAGGCGCAGTCCAGCATGGTGAAGTGCTCCATCTCCAGCAGGGCGGGCATCGCGTGGGCCCAGTCCCCGCAGGAGTGGATGGCCACCCCGCCGAACTCCGCCCCGAGGGCATCGTTGTAGGGATTGCTGAACGTCCGGTTGAAGTCCGCCGAACTGAACGACTGGTTGTCGTCCGAGACCGATATGCCGCCCACGCCCGGCGCCGAGACCATGATATGGCCCGGCTCGGCCAGCGCATCACCGACGGCGTCCGCCTGCATGCGGCTGAACTCGATGATGGCGTCGTTGATCCTGCACAGCAGCCGGTGGCCCGCCTCCGGTGCCGTCATGCACTCCACCATGAAGTTGGACGGGTCCACCACCAGCGTGGCGGTGTCGTAGGCGGACTGGGTGTCGGTCAACACGATGGGGATGGTCGAGCCCACCTGCCGCTTGAAGTGGCGGATGGTGTCCATCACCAGCCGCATCACCTCGTTCTCCTCCGGCGTCAGGGGCTCGAACTCGAGGGCCTCCGAGATGTGCTGGAAGGCGCATCGGGTGTAAGGCGCCTCGCCCTCCCACCACTCGTACTCGCAGCCGAAGCTGCACGCATAGACCCCCACCCCGTGCCACGGCTCAAGGTACGGCACGTAGTCCATCTCGACGTCGAGCGCGTGGTCGATGGACGCCATGTTGCGCTCGAAGGACTGCTCCGGGGTGCGGCAATCGCTCCAGACCTCCGACGGCGTCTGCGTCCAGACCAGGAACCGACGCCGGCCCTCGAAGAATTCCCTCACCCGCGGCAGCCGTTCGCCCGCCACCCGTTCGTACTTTTCCAGGATCGCCCGCTTCGAACTTTCCAATTCGGCTCCTCCTTCGTCTTCCGGCGGCCCACCGTGTGTCCAATGAGACCCGCCTCAATCCGAATCCGTCACGCGAGGTCCTCCTTTGCGCGGTCGACGATCCGGTCGATCTCACGTTTCAGGTCCTCTTCCAACCTGTAGTCGTGTTCGGCGACGAGCCGGCGCACCCTGTCCCGTGCCCTCTCGCGCATTCCTGGCTCACCGGCGGTCCGCCACGAGGCGAGAAAGCTGCGCTCGAACAGCGCGGGCCGCCACGTATCGCGGCAGTGCCGGGCCGTGCTCTCCAGACCGGTGAAGCTTCGCTCCTCCAGCGTCTCCATCACTTCGTCGATGCAGCGTTCCGGGTCGCAGTCCGGGTCCAGGCCCCCCCAGCAGGGCCTCAACGTGATCGCGCATCTCCAGATCGTAAACGAACTGCTCGGGGCTGAAGACCTCGTCCAGGCTGAGTGCGCCCGGGGGCCGAGAACGCCCGGCTGCCCACCGCAACGGGCTCGGTCCCGAAGGCGTCGCCGTTCTCCGCGCGCAATTCCTCCAGGAGCCTCTCGACAATCCCCCGCTCGAGGGGCACGCGGTTTCCCCGCGTTTCGAATCCCAGTCCCCGGAGGCGTTTGCGTAAATCACTGTCGAGCACCGCGATGCCGGCATTCTCCAGCACGCGCAACATGGCTTCTTCGATGCGCTCCAGCCCATCATCGCTCAGAAGGCGCTCGCGCTGCACAAACAATCGAGTTCTGGTCATCCGACTCTCCAGACAGCAGTTCTCCCCCGAGCGAGGGGAACATTCACGCCGGGCGGCGCGTCTAATATGGTGCAACGCCCCGGCGCATTCAAGCGTTACAATGGCAAGGGAACCCGTGAAGGAGGAAGCCGTCATGATCGCCCGCAGAGCAGTCGTCGTTCTGGCCTTTTTCGCCCTGA
>JAWODG010000159.1:0-19088 GCA_046483385.1 Candidatus Brocadiia bacterium
TCGGCCGGGCGCCGGACAACGACATCTGGCTTAACGAGCCGACTATCGACCCCCATCATGCCCTTCTGATCAAGCAGGGCTCCGGTTGGCGCATCTGTGCGCTGGCCGAGGGCCGCATCACCCGCGTTGACGGCAAGGATGTGTCCTCGGCGGCCCTCCACCACCTGTGCGAAGTCCGGCTCGGCGAAGCCGTTATGACGTTCGTCGACCATGAGTCGAGTGACGCCGAACTCGATGTTCCGCGCCGTGCGCCGGGTTCCCCCCGCCTGGTGCATTCCTTGCGGCTGGGCAGGGCCAGAGTAGTTGGCCTCGCGGGTGCTCCCCAGTTGGACGGGCAGTTTGACGAGGACGGGCGTTTGGCCGCGGCTCTTGCTCTGGCCGAGATGGCGGTCGCTGCGAGGGATATCCGTGAGATTTGCAGCGGCACAGTCCGGGTCGTGCGTCATTTGCTGAACGTGGACCGTTTTGTGCCCATCGTGCAGAAAGGCAACTCCCTCCGTGCCTTCTGCGAGGAGACACGGGAGTTCCAGCAGAGCCTGGAAGCACTGGGAGTCAACCCCTACATTGCGCACCGATGTCGCCACGAAGGTATGGCGGCCACGTGGGAGAGCGCCAGGCCGTCGCCGAACGTCGCCTGCTGTCCCATCCGGTACCGCACGCGAGACCTGGGGCTCCTCTACTGCGATCGGGCGGACCCGCCGGCTCACTTCTCGGCCTCCGAGCTCGACTGGCTGGCCGCCGTGGCAGGGCAGGTGGGGGTAGCCGTCGAGAGCATGCGGCGCTACAAACGGATGCGTCTGCGCGTTCAGAACCTGACCCGCCAGTTGGACGAACGCTTCGCCATGGTGGGCGAGAGCCGGGCCATGGAGGAAGTGCGCGCGTCAATCCGGAAGATTGCCTCCACCGAAGCCGGAGTGCTGATTGTGGGCGAGAGCGGGACCGGCAAAGAGCTGGCGGCCCGGGCAATCCACAGCCACAGCCGGCGGCGCGGTGCACCGCTTGAGATGATCAACTGTGCCGCCATTCCCGCCTCCGTGGCGGAGAGTGAGCTGTTCGGGCACGTCGCGGGCGCCTTCACGGGCGCTCTCGAGGACAGGGCAGGGCGGTTCGAGTTGGCGGACGGGGGTACACTGGTGCTGGACGAGGTGACCGAGATGGCGCCCGAGTGCCAGGTCAAACTTCTGAGGGTGCTCGAGGATGGTGTGGTGCGGCGGATAGGTGGGACCGAAGACCGCCCCGTCGACGTCCGGATAGCGGCGGTTACCAGCCGGGACCCGCGAGCCGCAGTCGAGCAAGGACTGCTTCGTGCCGACCTGTTTTACCGGCTGGACAGACTGCGCATCATGATGCCGCCTCTCAGGGAACGGATGGAGGATGTGCCGCTCCTGACTGAACACTTCCTGGATCTTTTCTGCACCCGAAACCACTGCCCGCATAAGGAGGTTGCCGCCGAAGTGCTGGATGTGTTTCAGGCCCACTCGTGGCCCGGCAACGTGCGCGAGCTGAGGAACGTGGTGGAGCACATGACCATCCTGGGCCAGGGCCCGGTGCTGCAGGTGCGGGACATCCCCCCTTACGTGCGTCAGGCTGCCACGGAGGGCGCCAGCCCGGAAGTCTGGTCACTCAAGGAGTTGGAACGGGTTCACATTATGCGGGCGTTGGAGCACACCGGTGGGAACAAAAGTCGAACGGCGGAATTACTGGGCATCGACCGGAGCACGCTGTACGCCAAGCTTAAGGGCTACGAAATCGAGTTGTGAAACTCTGCAGTGGGTATGCCGGATGGTGCATGGCATGACAGGACTCCTGAGTGAGCACCGGCCGCTGCTTGCGCCTGAGCCGACGGCCGCTGCCGAAACTGCATCGCTGAGACGTCATGTTGACCATGACAGTCAAAAGGGAGGTTCCGGGAATTGAAGGATAAGACGAGCGAGACCCAAAGCCTTGTGACGTTCCGTAACAGTCAGGGCGTTGAGGCGCGCGGCACTTTGATGAACCTGACGAGAAACCAGGCCGTCTTCGAAGTCTACAACCCCTATTCCCTGGTCCAGCTCAGTGAAGTTCTGAGCGACTTCAAGATAATGCGGCGCGGCCGCACGGTTTACAGCGGCCGGGCGGTGGCGAGCAACCTGGTGGCCACGGGCCTTATGCTCATTGTTTCGGCCACCCTCGTGGACCCGTGGTCCGACCTGACCGGGCTCCAGCCCGGGGAGGGCCTGCGGGAAGAGGTCGAGAGCTTCATCAGCGACTGGGAGACCGACTATCAGCTGCGTGACGGCTACCAGCTTGCGGTGACGAACATCAGCGCGTTTCTTTCCGAACTGAACCGCTGGCTGCAGGAATTCGTTCTCATGAGCGGGGTCGGCGAGGAGGATGAGGAGGCGGCGCAGAGGGCCCGGGAGGTCGCCGCGGAGCTGATGGACCCGCTGGTGCCGAAAATGAAGAACTTGTTCGGCCAGTTCGAGGAGGCGGCCGAACAGATCCCGCCGGAGGAAACAGTCCCCCATAAGGCGTTCGCACAACGCGAGCTGCATCCGTTGCTTCTCTGCTCGCCTTTCATCTATCGCACGTTCACCAAGCCTCTGGGGTACGCCGGCGACTACGAGATGGTGAACATGATCCTGCGCGATCCCCTGCAAGGCCCGAATACCTACGCCCGGATCATGAACGTGTTCACGCTGCAGAGGGCCCCCGCCGAGGCCCATCGCAACAGGATCGACACGCTGTTCGAGATTCTGCGAACGGAAGCGGAGAAAGCCGCCGCGGAGAACCGGCAGCTCAGGGTCCTCGACGTCGGGTGTGGGCCGGCCGCCGAGGTGGAGCGATTCGTCCGAAGCGACTCGCTGTCGGAGCGGTGCTCCATAGAGCTTCTCGACTTCAACCGCGAGACGCTCGACTATGCCCGGGACGTTCTGCACAAGGCGGCGCGCGAGAGCGGCAGCAAGCCCGACCTCAACTACGTGCACCGCTCCATACACCACCTGCTCAAGCAGTCGGCCCGGCGCGATGCGACTCCCGAGCCTCAGTACGATGTGGTCTATTGTGCGGGCCTCTTTGATTATCTGTCCGATCGAATCTGCGAGCGCCTGGTCGAGCTATTCTACGCCTGGACGAACCCGGGTGGACTGCTGGTCACGACTAACGTCCACACCAACAATCCGATACGCTACTACATGGAGTATCTGCTCGAGTGGCATCTCAACTACCGGGATGAGGTGGATCTGCTGGAGCTGGCACCGGAGGGGAGCAACCCGCGCGTTTATACCGACTCGACGGGGCTCAACGTTTTCCTGGAGATCAGAAAGAGCGACTGATGCCGGCAGAGGACATCACGCAGAGCCCCGAGTTTGAGCGCGCCTACAGGGAGGCCGATCGCGCCCTGCGCGTGCGCTACTCGAAGGTGGGGTCTCTGCTGAGCCTCGTGCTGGTGCCGGCGGGAAGCACGCTGGAGTTGTTCGTCTATCCGCACCTGTTCTGGCCCATCCTTCAGATACGTCTCCTGTGCGATGCCCTGACGGCGCCCGCGTTCGCCCTGCATTTCACCCGTTTCGGCCGACGCCACATCCGAGCCCTGTCGATCTTCTGGGTGCTGCTCGTCCAACTCGCCATAGCGTGGATGATCTACCTGTCGGAGGGCGCCATGTCGCCCTACTACGCCGGGCTCAATCTGGTCCTGGTTTGCGTGGCCGTCGTACTCCCGTTCACGCCGTGGGAAGCCGCCGGGATCTGCGCCGCGACCATAGCCGCGTACGTGGCGGCCTGCCATTTCCACAGCGGCACGCCGGTCGAAGTCGGCATTCTCTACAACAACATGTACTTTCTGGTCACCACATCGATAGTCTGCGTGGTGGGGAGCCACCTGACGACGCGCGCTCGTCTGGAGGACTTCCGGCTCAGATACGAGCTGGGGATCCGGAACGAGGAACTTGCGCAGTCGTACGAGAAACTTTCGGAACTGGACAGGCTGAAGTCGGAGTTCTTCGCCAACGTCAGCCACGAGCTGCGCACGCCCATCACGTTGATCTTCTCCCCGATAGACGACCTCCTGCGCGGCGACCGCCGCTGTCCCGAATGGATGCGGGAGCCGCTGACCACCGCACGCCAGAACGCGCTGCGCCTGCTGAAACTGATAAATGAGCTTCTCGAGGTGATCCGGCTCGAGGGGGACGAGGGCGATATTTCCACCGAGCCTATGGACCTGTCCTCATTCCTGCCCGGCATGGTGGACTCCGTGCGACGCCTGGCGGAGGCGAAGGACCTCCGGATGGAACTCGCGGGGCAGGAATCCGCGCTGGTCGTCCGGGCCGACCCCTGGTACATCGAGAAGGTGGTCCTGAACCTGCTGACGAACGCCATCAAATTCACTCCCTCGGGCGGGAAGATAACCACTCGCTGGCGAGGCGAGGGCGAACGTGCCGTGGTCGAGGTTGCCGACACGGGAGAAGGTATTGCTCCCGAAGACCTGCCGTTCATCTTCGACAGGTTTCGGCAAGTGGACGGTTCCAGCACGAGGCGTCACCAGGGCCTGGGCGTAGGTCTGGCGCTCGCCCGGGAGATAACCGAAAAACACGGTGGTTCCCTGACCGCGGAGAGCACTCTGGGCGAGGGGACCACGATGCGGATGGAACTGCCACTGGCCGATGATTCCGTTGAGGTCCCGGCAGAGCCCCGTGAGCCGGCGCAAGAGCCTGACGCGATAATGGAGGCGTCCCGGGCCGCCGACCGCTACGTCGCACTATCAGAGCCGGCACAGGAGCTTGCCGACGCGCCGCTGCCGGAGAGGTCCGGGGAGGCTACCGTCCTGGTCGTGGACGACGAGCCCGATATGCGGCGGTTTCTGGTGGACATTCTGTCGCGCGACCACCACGTGGTAGAGGCAAGCGACGGCAAGGCGGCGCTGGCTACGGCGCAGGAACACCGCCCCCAACTTGTGCTTCTGGACCTGATGATGCCCGGCATAGACGGCCTGGAGGTGTGCAAGACCATCAAGGAGGATCCGGGGACGGAGAGGACGAAGGTAGTTATACTCACGGCTCGTGCCGACGAGAGGGCGAAGATAACCGCGCTTGAACACGGGGCGGATGACTTCGTACTGAAACCCTTCAGCACGATGGAGGTGCGCACCAGAGTAGCCAACCTGCTGCGGGCAGCGGAATTGGAGGAAGACCTGTCCCGACGGAACGTTGAGCTGGAAGAGACCCTCAACCAACTGAAAGAGACCGAGTCCCAACTGGTACAGAGCGAGAAGATGAGAGCACTCGGCACGCTGTCGGCGGGCCTCCTGCACGAGGTCAACAACCCGCTTAACTTTGCGCTGACGGCGGTGCAGGTGGCGCGCCAGACCTGCCCGGAGGACCTCACGGATGTGCGGGAGATGCTCGACGACGTGGAGGAGGGGATGGGGCGCATTCGCGACATCGTGTCCGACTTGCGCACCTTTGCCTATCCTACCCCGGACCAGGACACGAGCGCGTTCCGGCTGGGCGAAGCGCTGGAGAGCGCCGTCCGGCTCGTCTCCCACGAGATGGACGGGCAGTCCCTGGTCAGGGAGGTGCCGGACGACCTCCTCGTGCGCGGCTCCAAGACGGCGATAGTCCAGCTGCTTGTGAACCTCCTGATGAATGCCAGCGAGGCCCTGCGGGAGGAGCCCGGAGACCGGGAGCCCGTAATCCGAGTAACCGCGGAGGAAGGTGAGGGATGCGTTCGTGTCCGCGTGCGGGACAACGGACCCGGTGTGCCGGAGCAAGACCTGGAACAAGTCTTTGACCCGTTCTTCACAACGCGCACCGTCGGGGAAGGGCTGGGCCTGGGGCTGAGCATATGCCACGGCATCGTGAAGAACCACGGCGGCGACATTTCAATTCAGAGTGAGTACGGTGAATGGACGGAGGTTTCATTCACTCTAAAACCAGCAGACGGGGAGGTTTAGAGAATGACAGAAGCCCATGGACGCAAGGAGTTTGCCATCCTCTATGTGGATGACGAGCAGCAGGCCCTGAAATACTTCAGCAAGGCTTTCGAGAAGGACTTCACCATCCTGACGGCACCCAACGCGGCCGAAGCCTGGGACCTGCTGGAAGAGAACGCCGCCGACATAGGGATCGTGGTGGCGGACCAGAGGATGCCCAACGAGACCGGCGTGGAGTTGCTCAGCAAGGTCCGCCACTCATGGCCCACCATAGTGAGGATGTTGACGACCGCCTACTCGGACCTCGACAGCGCCATCGAAGCGGTCAACTCGGGTGAGGTGTTCCGCTACGTGGTCAAACCGTGGGACCTCCGCGAACTGCGCGGGGACCTTCTCCGGGCGATGGAGTTCTTCCTGGTGCAGCGCGAGCGCAACATTCTGCTGCGGGAGAAACTCAGCACGCTCGAGCGCATGATGGCCACCGACCGCATCCGCTCGATGACCATTATGGCCACCGCATTGTCGTCCAGATTGCGGGCGCCCCTCAGCGCCCTCGACGCGTTTCTGGATGCCGTGGGTCCGGTGCGGCGAGTCGGCATTCCGGGCGGAGCCGATGATTTGCAGGCGTTTCAGGCCGTGGACAGCTGGTCGCTGGCCAAGCAGGACAGCCGCTTCCAGCGACACCTCGTGGAGCGGGTGCTCAACCGGGTCGCCGAACCGCCCGAGGTCTTCAGCGAAACTGTCGCCCTTCCCGAGCTGCTGGCGCCGGCCGTTCAGAAAGCGAAGGAAGCCGCGGAGGCCCACGACGGAACCGTGAACGTGAACATTGACGGGCAACTGCCGGACCTTACGGTGGACCGGCCGATCGCGGAGGGCCTCTTCGAACTGCTGTTCGACTGCGCGGAGGTTGTCAGTCAAGGGAATCAGATCGATGTGTCCGCCGAGCAGGCGGACGTGTCGGGCCGTCCCGGGGTGCGCGTCGAGGTTACCGCGCGTGGCGCCGGCAGCATGGCGCGGCAGGGCGACCTGCTGGGCGAACTGTTCGCTGAGCCCGGAGACTGCAACGGAAAGCAGGGGGCCAACCTCCTGTCGGCGTACCTGTTCGCCTACCACCACGGCGGCTCGCTTGAGATAGAGATAGACGGAGAGGATCGCGTGACGTTCGAACTGCTGCTTCCGTGCGACCCGCGTGAGGTCGACAGGGAGCCTCCGTCCGAGGATAGGCTGACCGAGTTGTTCGGCCTGGCGGAAGCGTGGGAGCGTCAGGACCAGCGCGGCCCGGAGTAGTGTGGGTCTCTCATGTGCCAGTCAAGCTGGCATGGTAGAGACCGGGTTGCGCGTCCGACGCCGGGGCTGCACCCCGACATGTCCTGTGCGGGGAATGAGGCGGAGCCATCTTTCTCCATCGAGCTTCGTGCCGATGCTCCTATCAGGGCGAAGGCTCGCGTCCCGGTGGCGGCAGTTCGGGGTGCAGGGCAGGGGTGAGGTCCCAGAGAGTCACAGTTTTGCCCACCGACCCCGCCAGCAGCGTGCCGTCGCTACTGAAAGCCAGGGGCCCGTCAAGACAGTACCCCGCGTAGAGCGTGAATACGATGCTGCGGGTCTTTCGGTCCCAGAAGATTATTCTGTCATCCGTGGAACTCGCGAGAGCGAGAATGCGCCCGTCCGGCCGGATTGCCATCTGCTTGACCGGCCAGTTTGAGCCGGCCTGGATGCGCTGTTCGACGGTCACCTTCTCCGTGTTGGTGATGTGGCCACGGCGGTTGGTGACCGTGGGGCACGGGGAGGCATCGGTCTGCTCCGCCATTTCCCGGACCTCTCCCTCAGAGCTCCTCTGCATCCGGTGTCCTGGTAGATGCAATTATGGCATGCCGAAGGGAGCGGCGCAACAAAGAGCAAGGAAACGGAGGGGAAGGCCGTGTGGGGTGCGCTCAGGCCTGACGCGCCGCTCGCAGCTTCTGGGTGGCCGTCGCCACGGGCGCATACAGCACGTAGCTCCACATCACGCCCGCGAACAGGAACTGGTATTCCCAGAACACGGTGCCCACCACGAAGACAACCGCCATAAAGGCGGCCAGCAGGGGGTTGAGACGGGCGATCATTGAGCCCGCGTGCTTGTAAGCGATGTGGCTGACCATCAGCACGCCGAGAGCCGCCATGATGCACGGCAGAAAGACGCCACCGAGGGGAAGATTGCTCTCGGCCAGCCGCAGGTAGACCAGCGCGGCCGTCGCGGCAGCGCCGCCCGCCCCGGTGGAGGGCAGGCCGGCGAAGTCGTCGTGGGAGTCGGCCAGTTCGTCTTGAGAGACGTTGAAGCGCGCCAGCCGCCACGCCGCGCAGAGAGGATAGATGGCGATGATGGCCCACCCGACTATGCGCCCCTCGCCGGGGAGCAGAGAGCCCGCCAGCACAGCGGGTGCCAGCCCGAAGGATACGACATCGGCAAGAGAGTCAAGTTGCGCCCCCATCCGGCTGGTCGCATCGAGCGAGCGTGCGAGAGCGCCGTCAAGGCTGTCCAGAAGCACCGCGCCGAGAACCAGCAGCGCGGCAAGGTCCGGTCTATCCGCCACGACACAGGCGCAAGCAGCGAATCCTGCGGCCACGTTCGCCAGCGTCGCGCCAGCCGGCAGAAGGCGCCGCACATCCATTTCGGTTTCGCCCAACTGTATCCCCGTTCTTTGCGTAACGGTCTCCGAACCATCCTCTGCCGGCATTATAGCGCGGGAGAGGGCACGAGTAGAAGAGGAAAATGGGAAAACCCACAGAATTCACCCACATGTCCTGGAAAAACCGCCCACTTCCGGAGAGTACACGGCGTGGTGGGAGCGCAGGAAGCCGACCTGCGGCTCAGGCCTCGCCGATTATCTCGGCGGTGAACAGGAATACGTCGGTGGAGGGGTCCTTCCACGCGTCGGCGGGCAGGCGGGCCTTGCCGGCGCAGCAGTTTCTCAGGAACTCCTCCTTGCTCCATCCCGTCTCAGTCGCCACCTGCGGCAGGAAGCAACCGCCGGAGAATCCCCTCTTGATGTAGATGCCGTGCTTGCCCAGCTCCATCTCCTCCAACACATTATCGGCCTTCTCCAGCGGAGAGAGGACGGAGATCTCGATGTCCAGGCGGTCCAACTCGTCCGGGCGAACGCGGTTGCCGACGAACCGGGGGTCCTCCGTGGCGGCCGAGGCTGCCATCTCGTTGACGACCTGCCAGAGGGGCTTTTTGGCCACGAAGCGACCCAGACAGCCCCGCAACTGGCCGTTCGTCCGCAGAGTGACGAACGCGCCCTGATGCTCCTGAAGTTCGGGGTCGTCCACGTCGAGCTTCGGGGGACGTTCGCCCCGCACGACGGCTTCGACCGTTCGGCGTGCGATATCCAGCAGCGTCCGGCGTGCCTCGTCCGACAACATAACTGTTTCCCTCAACGCGCGGCTTGTGGGTCCTTCGGGCGGCGCGGGTGGCGGGACCTTATCTGCCTCAGGTTCCCGTGCAAAGATTTTAACACACAGGAAGCCGAGCACCAACAGGACCACGAAGAGGATGGTGAGCAGGTTGAAGTAACGGTCGATGAATCGCTGGATGGGAGGGCCGAAGAGGCGGAAAAGTGCCCCCACGGTGAAAAACCGCAGCCCCCGCCCGACGACCGCCGCCGCCACCAGCACGGCGAACGGAACGTCGGCGTGGCAGACGCCGGCCGCTATGGTGAACACCTTGAACGGGATGGGCGTGAGCGCGGCGATGAAGATGAAAAGGAAACCGTGCTCGCCGAACCCGGCGCTCAGTTGATGGAACTGCTCCGTGTAGTGGTAGAAGTCGAGGATGGGCTCGCCGACCGCCTGGAAGAAGAATGCACCGATGGCGTAGCCCACCATACCGCCCAGCACCGAGCCGACCGTACAGACGCCCGCGTAGCGGAGCGACTTGCGTGGTGTGCCAAGCGCCATGGCCATCAGCAGGACGTCCGGCGGTACCGGGAAGAATGACGAGCTGGCCACCGCCAGAAGAAAGAGGGCCCAGACGGCCTGAGGGGTGGCGGCCCAGTGGATTGTCCAATCGTACAGGCGGCGCACCGGTCCGGCGCGCGGCACGGGGGCGTCATCGGGCGCATCTACCACCCGCGATATGTCGTCATCGGATCCCGTCAACCCGCAGTCCCTTTCGTTGGAGCAGGGCGGTGGTCAGGCCGCAGCCGGCCGCCGGTTCTCCGTCCCGCCGTACCTCGGTGACCCCGCAGGACGGGCTTCCTTCCTTGAATAGGGCCCGCCGGGCGTCAGTCAGTTCGGCAAGTTCGGCAACCATGCGAGCGCCCCGGAGGAAGTTCTCCGTGACGTCAAGCCCGTCGGACCGGAGGATGCACGCGCCGCCCTCGAGAACGTCCCGTCCGTCCCCGGCTTCGATTTCGGCAGGGGGGCGGGGTGTGGGCAACCCGCCCATCTGCTCCGGGCAGACCGGGACGAAGTGACAGTTCTCCAGCAGGCAGAGCACCTCCTCGCGCCGGCAATGCGCGCCATCGTAGCGCGTTCTGATGCCCAGCAGGCAGGCGCTGACCAGCACGGGTGATTCTTTGCGGGGTTGCTCTTCTGATGCCATGGCCATATTGTGCCCGCCGGGCTGATGCAGCGTCAAGCTCCGCGCCGGAGGTTGAACGTTCCGCCGGCGTCTGCTATAAGCGCCTCGACGCTTCCAATCTTGCGTGATTCGCACGGCAGCGACGGGAGGAAGACATGGAAACTCTGAGTGTGCGCACCGGCTCAAGGACCGAGTTCGTGGACATAACTTCGAAGGTGAACGACGCTGTGGCGGCCAGCGGGGTGCAGGACGGTTTCTGCATGGTGTACGTGCCGCACACCACGGCGGGGGTAACGGTCAACGAGAACGCGGACCCCTCCGTGCGGAAGGACATCCTGAAGGAGATGAACAAGGTGATCCCGTTCGAAGACAACTATTCGCACATGGAGGGCAACAGCGCGGCGCACATCAAGTCCAGCCTCGTGGGCTGCTCGTGCATGGTGCCGATTGAGGACGGGCGGCTGAAACTGGGCACGTGGCAGGGGATGTACTTCTGTGAGTTCGACGGTGGGCGTTCGCGCAAAGTGTGGGTGACCTGTAAGTAAGGGAGAGGCGGTTGGGGCAGGATGACACACTGAACGACGACGGGCGTGTGCCGGCGCTACTCGACCCGCCGTGGGGCATCGTGGACGGGGTCTTCGTTGTCGTGGCTTTTCTCGCACTGCAGGCGGCTCTGATGCTTCCGGTGGCCCTGATAGTGAGACGTGCCGTCGCACCGATGGTGGCGGCCGTCTTGGGCGAGCTGCTCATTCTGGTCCTCGCCGTGACGATGGTGCACTTCCGGTCCGGCCGCGCTCGGTCCGTCCCCCGGCTTCTGGGGCTGCGCCGGCCGCGAGAGGACTGGCTGGGACCGGCGGCTCGGGTGGTGTTCGCGGGGGTGGGGGGTTTCGTCGGCGCTCGGATGGCCATGACGGCCGCTCTGGAGTTTGTCGGTCTCGATTGGCGGCAGTTGCCGGGGCAGGAGATTAGTGAGATGGTTCGCCGTTTGGACGAGTTCGGTGCGCTGGCGCTGGCCGTGCTGCTGGCCGTCGTGGTGGCGCCGGTGGCCGAGGAGGTTATCTTCCGGTCGGTTCTCTATCTGCCCCTGCGGCGGCGGCTGGGCGCTGTGAGCGCGGCGCTCATAGTGGCGGTGGTGTTCTCCGCCGGCCACGCGTATCTTCTGGGGGCTGCTCAACTGTTCGTGCTGTCCGTCGTATTCTGCGCTTTGTTCGAGACCACCGGCAGCCTGTGGGCTCCCATAGTCGCCCACGCGGTGTTCAACGCGGTCAACATATTGCTGCTACGGCTTCTGCCGTTCGCATAGGGCCCCGGTTGTCGTTCAATTCCTTCACTTTGAGTTGCCCCTTCCCGTGGGGTACAATCACCAGCGTTTGGGCTCCCATTCCGCTTGCCTCCGGCGGCCATGGTTTTCAAGAAGATAGACCGCTACATCGGCTGGGCGTTCCTGTCCCGCTTCCTGGGCGCCGTATGCGTGCTGGGGCTGCTTTACGTCACATTCGACCTGTTGAAGCGGCTGGAAGACGTTCAGCAGGCGGAACTGCAGCAGGCCGTCCAGACGGTCGCAAGCTACTACGGATATCTGCTGCCGCTGTTCATGGCGCAGATAGTGCCCGGCTTCCTGCTGGTGTCGGCGGGCATGGTGCTGGTGCACATGGCCCAGCAACGTGAGCTGCTCGTGTTGAAAGCATCCGGCACGAGCGTATACCGCACGGTGGCCCCCATCTTCTTCTGGACGCTGCTGATCACCGTCGGGGTTTACGCGTTTCAGGAGACACTCGGCCCTCGATTCGCCCGCAGGCGCGAGATGCTGAACCGGGTCCTCGACAACGACGTCGAGCATGAGCTGCTGGTGAAAGACGCCCGGCGTGACAGCACGGTCTTCGTATTCGTGGGTCAATACGAGTTCCCGACGCAGAGCATGAAGCGGGTCTGCGTAATGGAGTTGCTACCGGGCAACCCTCCTCGCCCCGGACGGGTTATTCAGGCCGACTCGGGCTCATGGGGACGCGACGATACGATCGTACTGGAAGCGGTGGAGGTACGTAGATTCGACGAATCGGGCACACCCGTCGAGCGGAGTTTCGCGCCGACCATCAGCATCGAGACGGGCCTCAGACCGTTTGACTTCGCCCGCGCCGCGCAGGATGAAGGGGAGTCGGTGTCCCTGAGCCACACCCTGCCCGAACTCTACCGCCTGATGCGCCGCCAGCCGGACGTGCCCCACTTCCGGGTGCTTTTCCATAGTCGGCTGGCGTCTTTCTTCAGCCCCTTCATCCTGCTGCTGGTGGGCATCCCCTGCCTGATCGGGTTCGAACACTCGGTGGGCAGCCGGTTCCTCAGCGTCATCATAAGCATCGTGGTGGCCGCCGGATTCTACGCTTTGACGTTCGTGTTCACCAGTATGGGCGAGACCCAGACCATACCGGCGGTTCTGGCGGCCTGGCTGCCACCCATCGCGGGCGGGTCGCTGGGGCTCTGGCTCTTCCAGGCCATGCTGACATGACCCGCCGCCGGGTTCGACCGCTCATACCGCGACCTGTATCTTGTGCCAGATTCTTCTCCCGAGGAGTTCCAACGTGAGCGATACGGTACGAATCGTGATGATCGGAACGGGCGGAATTGCCGGAGGCCACGCGAAGCGTCTGCTGGCCATCCCGGAGGTCCAGATAGTCGCTTTGGCCGATCCCAATCCGGATCACATCGAGCGGTTCGGACGGCGTGTGCCCGAACTGCCCGACTGTCCGGCCTTCAACGATCACGAGGAGATGTTGGGCGCGGTGGATGCTGACGCCGCCGTGATCTGCTCCCCGCACAACGTCCACTGTCAGCAGATTCTGGACTGCCTCGAGGCCGGCCTGCACGTGCTGGTGGAGAAACCGATGGTCTGCTCCATAGAAGATGCCCACCGGGTCATGGCCAAGGAGCGGGAGGCGGGCAGAATGGTGGCGATATCCTACCAGCGCCATGCGCAGGCGGAGTTCCAGTTCATCCGCAGACATATCGAGGAGGGGTCGGCGGGCGCCGTTCAGTTCGTCAGCGCCTTTCAGGGGCAGAACTGGTTGCGCAACACTCGGGAGAGCTGGCGGCAGGTGCCCGAGGTCTCCTGCGGGGGCCAGCTCAATGACAGCGGCAGTCACCTTATCGACATTATCCTGTGGGTCACCGGGCTGACCGCGCAGCGGGTGTGCGCATCGGTGGAGACCTTCGACACTCCCGTGGACATCAACAGCTCCCTGACTGTGGACTTCCGGGAGGGAGCCCAGGCCAGCATCTCGGTGGTCGGCAACTGCCCCGTGTGGTGGGAGGACATCACGATCGTTTGCGAAAACTGGTCGTTCTTCTTGCGCCAGGGGGAGCTGACCTACTGCACGGGAGACCGGGGCGAGACGGTGAAGATGCTCAGCGCTCGTTACGGAGGCGGCTCCCCGGACAGCAACTTCGTGGACGCAATCTTCGGACGCGCCGACCTGCTGGCTCCGAGCACCTGCGGGCTCCGCACCATAGAACTGACCGAGGCGGCGTGGCGCTCCGCCGAGAGCGGCGAGCCGGTCTCGCTCTGATCCGCCGCGACCGTGCAGACGCGCCCGTTTGTGTGCTAAACTCTGCTCGGGCGCGATAACGTCGGGACGGGCTCGCCCGGGAGAGGTCTCGCATTCCCAGCATGTATTCAAGGAGATGCTGACCGGTGTACAACGCAGTACTCTACGGATTCAAAGGTTCCGGCAAAACGGCGGTTGGCCGCGTGCTGGCCGACATGCTGGCCCGGCCGTTCCTCGACACGGATGACGTCATCGAGCGTCTGCACGCCGAGCGAGCGGGCGAATCTCTGACCTTCCGGCAGATCTACGAGCAGCGCGGCGAGGACTACTTCCGCGAGTTGGAGAGGGAGGCGGTGCGGGAGTGCGCCAGCCGACGTGGCGTGGTAGTGGCGGTGGGCGGGTCGGCCTTTCGCGATCCCGACAATCGCCGGACGCTGCGACAGCGCGGGGTGTTCGTCTACCTGGAGACGCCGCCCGACGTTCTGGCGGACAGAATCCGGGGGAACGTGCCGTCCTTCCTCGACCCGGACGATCTGGAGGCGTCCATCCGCGCCCGCAACGCGCCCTTTTTGGATCTCTACCGGGCGCACGCCGACGTACTGGTGTGCACGGGTGACGCGGAGGTGGAGGAGTGTGCGCGCCGTGTACTGGGTGGCCTTCACCAGCATGCCGCCGTCATGATGAGTAGCCCCAACACCTTCGGGACGATGGTGCGGATGCACACATTCGGCGAGAGCCACGGCCCGGCCGTGGGCGTGGTCGTCGATGGGGTGCCTTCCGGTATCGAACTGGACGTCGACCGCATCCAGCACGAACTGGACCGACGTCGGCCCGGCCAGAGCAAAGTGACCACGAGCCGGTCGGAGAAGGACCGCGTGCACGTGCTGAGCGGGTTGTTTGAGGGCAAAACGACCGGCACACCCATCTGCCTTCTCATCTACAATGAGGAAAAGGACTCCTCGGCTTACGACGCGCTTCGTGACGTCTTCCGGCCGGGCCACGCCGACTTCACCTACTTCGCCAAATACGGGGTACGGGACCACCGTGGCGGTGGGCGCTCGAGTGGTCGCGAAACCGCAGCACGGGTGGCCGCCGGTGCGATCGCCCTGTCCGAAATTGAGCGTCGTGGTATCCGCGTCACCGGCCACGTTGTGGAGGCCGGCGGAGTGCGGGCTCGCACCTTCGACCCGGAAGAGATCGAGAAGAATCCCGTGCGTTCGGCCGACGCGGAAGCGGCGCGGAGGATGGAGGAGGCCATCACAACCGCCCGTGACGAGGGCAACTCCGTGGGCGGTGTCGTTGAGATCATTGCGTCCGGTGTGCCCGCCGGGTTGGGCGAACCGGTTTTCTACAAACTCGACGCCATGCTGGCACAGGCCGTGGTCTCCATCGGGGCGGTCAAGGGTGTCGAATTCGGACGCGGATTCGAGGCCGCCGGCTTGCGGGGCACCGAGAACAACGACGAAATGACGGAAGAGGGCTTTGCCAGTAACAGCGCGGGGGGAATTCTGGGTGGTATTTCCACGGGACAGGACGTGGTTTTCAGGTTTGCGGTCAAGCCGACAGCTTCGGTCTCACAACCTCAGCAGACCGTGGACAAGCAGGGACGCCCGGTCACGATTGAGACCAGGGGACGCCATGACCCCTGCATCGCCCCGCGCGTGGTGCCCGTGGCGGAGAGCATGACGGCCTGGGTGCTGTGGAATGCCCTGTTGTGGCAGGAGCGGATGGGACACGAGGGCGATGAGAAGGCAAGTGTGCTTTGACACCGGCGTCCATGGGCAAGTATGCTGTCGGTGTCAGTCGAGGAGGCAGGGTACAGGCCAATGAAGTTCCATTGCCCAAACTGTGAGGCCGCGTTCGATGCAGACCCGCCGGAAGAGGACGAGCTCTTGCAGTGTCCGGAGTGCGGCTCTCGCTTTGAAGACCCCGACCGAACCGTTCTGGACGAGCAAGGCCCGCTGGCGGCCGAGGGGCTTCTCCCCGGTAAGCGGCTGGGGGGGTTCGTCATCGAGGAGCGGATCGGCTTCGGCGGCATGGGCGAAGTCTATAAGGCGACCCAGCTTTCGCTGGACCGTATAGTCGCGTTGAAGGTGCTGCCCCCGGCGTTTGCCGAGCGCCCACTGTTCGTGCGGCGGTTCTACGAGGAGAGCACCGCCCTCTCCGCTCTGAACCATCCCAACATCGTCACAATTTACGAGCGGGGCAACGTGGGGAAGTTCTACTACTTTGCCATGGAATACGTGGACGGGATGCCTCTGCACCTGATCACGTGGAGTCCCGCCGACGTTCAGCAGTTCCTCAACGTCGCTAAAGGGACGGCCGCTGCGTTGAGCTACGCGCAGGAGCGCGGTGTGGTGCACCGCGACATCAAGCCTGCCAACATCATGCTGAGTCACCGCAACGAGGTTAAGATCACCGACTTCGGCCTGGCCAGCCTGATGGCCGACGAGCAAGGGCGCCTGGAAGACGCCGCGGATGGGCCGGTGGCCATGGGCACGCCCGCCTACATGAGCCCCGAACAGCGCGAAGACGCCGCCGCCGTCGATGGACGCAGCGACATCTTCTCCGCCGGGTTGGTTTTCCATGAGCTGATGACGGGCAGACGGCCCGAGATCCCGTTGGAAGCGCCGCCCTCGGAGATCCATCAGATGGCCGATCCCCGGCTGGACCCGATTGTGACGCACTGTCTGCAAGAGGATCCCGAGGACAGATACCAACATGCCGGAGAACTCCTGCAGGACCTCGAAGAGTTCGAGCGGGAACTGATGGGCGCGCCGCCGTGCCCGGAGTGCCAGAGGCTGAACCCCGTGCGCAGTCAGACTTGCATCTACTGCGGCGCGGACTTGGAGGAGCTATTCGACATCTGCCCGGAGTGCAAGCGGAAGAACCGCCGGGAGGTGCGGCATTGCCTGTACTGCGGCGTCGACCTGGAGAAGGGCCGCACCATCATGAGCCGCAAGATGGGCATGATGCTGGATCAGGCGGACCGCCTGCGGCTCGACGGCAATTACAGCGAAGCGTTGGAGATGCTGGAAGAAGTGCAGGACATCGAAGGACGCGTGGTCGAGCACGAGAGGCAGCGCGCCAGGAGCCTGCACGAGTCCATCGTCATGGAACGCGAGGAGACCGCCGTCAAGGCTTACGAGGAGGCGATGCGGCTGCTGAAGCTGCAGCGGTTCCGGGAGGCGATCGAGCTGTTCAAGAGGGTGCCGGAGGATATTCGGGACACCAGTCGGGAAATTGAGAAGGCCAGGCAGTTGCAGGCCCGGCTGGCCGCAGAGCGGCGCTCGCAAGCCACCACGAACCTGATCCTCATCGCCGTCGGGCTGCTGATTCTGCTTGTCCTTCTACTGGCCCTTCTCCTGGCGTAGGCCGCGCTCTACGCGGGGTCGGCCGGCGTGGGGAACGTTCCGGAGACTGCTCCGAAGAGCTTACTCCGCTTCGTCCGGGGTCTTCACTTCCAGATCGTCCACCTCGCCGAAAAGGCGTTCTCCGTGCCCCAACGTGATGTTCATCACCATCAAACGCACGATAACGATGATAGCGAATACCAGCCCGAGGGCGTTGAAGTAGTCCAGAACCGGCGTGGCATGCAGCCGTCCCACTACGGCCCCCATGAAGATCATGAGAGCCGCGCAATAGCCCAGACCTTCCAGCAGGCGAAGCTTGACGTCGTCGGCCATTGGTGCTGTCCTCCAATCGCTGTCATCCGGGGGGAATGCCTGTCACGGGCACGGGCGTCGTCATTTGGGACACCTGCGCCGGTGTTCTTTAGCGCAAAAAGGATGCCGCGAGAGGCAGGGCCTGACGCCGGCTCTGCCAAACGGGGGCAGTCGACGGGATAGAGCTGCGGATGCCGGGCGATGCCGCAGACGCGCGGCACGGCGGGAAAGCAACGGTGAGCCGGCCGGGAGGTCAGTCGTCGTTCGAATAGTGACCAGGGGAGTGTGACATAATGCTCTGGCGACCCTCCCGGTCCTCATAGCGCCGCTCGGCGGCCTGCCGCACGAACTTCTCCTCTTTGAACAGCACTTCGGGTTCAATGGAGATGAACTGGTGGCAGTCCCGCATGAGGTCGTTGGAGGTGCACTGCTCGAAGGAGACCACCTCGGTGCGGCAGCCCCGGGCGTTGAGCGCCTGCACGAGGGGCACGAAGTCTCCGTCCCCGCTGACCAGCACCGCGCAGTCTATCTTGGGCTCCATGGTGACGGCGTCGAGGGCGATTTCCATCTTCCAGTCGCCCTTGGTGGAGCCGTCCTCGCGGATGGTGAGTTCCTTCTGCTTCACTTCGTAGCCGCTGCGCCTGAGGGCCTCCAGAAAGCTGCTCTGGTCCACGTCCGGTTTTTGCACCACGTAAGCGATGGCCCGCACCAACTCCCGGCCGTGCACTATCTCGTCCAGAAGCTTGCTGTAATCGATTTTGGACTGGTAGAGCGCTTTCGCCGAGTAGAACATGTTCTGCACGTCAACGAATATGGCGAGCCGCTGAGCGGTGTTCTCATAGATTGTATGTGCTACCACTGTGACGACCTTTCTAACGACAAAAGGGCTCCGGCCGGCCTGCGGCCCGGGTGCGAGAACGAAACAGCGAAGTTTAGCCGTGTCTCCCCCTCGCGTCAACCGAATTGGTGCCGTCCGGGGTCAACTGCCGGCGTTCTGAGCGCGCTTTCCGCCCGTAGGTCGGGCTGTTAGAATGGGGCGTGGTCCGATCCCAGGCCTCCCTTGCAGGATTACTCCATGAACGAAGAGACCAGTGCCCCTCAGGATGTGCCGGAACAGGACTCCGATGCGGAATCCGAAGAGAGCTTGCCCGAAGCCGCTCCGACCGATTTCGGCCGCCACATCTGGCTGCTCGTGCTTATCCTCGCCGTCGTGGCTGTGGCCGGGCTGCTTGGCATCTTGCGCAACCGGCGGACTGCCGAGAACGTTGAGGAGCCCGCTGAGGCCGCGGACGCCGGGGAACTCCAGGGCCGTCTCGCGCCCGGCCCGTCCGGCGCGCAACCCGTTGCACCACTCAAAGTGGTCGGACGGGAGATGGAGGCCGTGCTCGCCTCGCCCCCCCGTTCGGTGACTCCCG
>JAWODG010000206.1:0-30058 GCA_046483385.1 Candidatus Brocadiia bacterium
GTCAAGTTCCGGTGCCGGCGGAGGAGTCGACGGGGCTTCTGAGTTCGAATGGGAAAGAGCGACGCCGGAGGACGAGTGCCTGTCCTCGGACCGGCTGGACGAGATGTGCGAGGACCTTGCGGAGCGCGGTACCAAGGCGCTGTTTGTCGTGCGCAACGACCGAGTGGTTTACGAATACTACGAACCCGGCCGCGCGCCCGGCGACGGGCACTACACCGCCTCCCTGGCGAAGGCGCTGGTGGGGGGCATGTCGCTGACGCTGGCCCTGCAGGACGGCCTTCTGAATGTCGATGATCCCGCCCGCAGGTACGTGCCGCAATGGCGCAACGCCCCCCGGAAGGGGCTTATCACGATACGCCATCTGGCCACCCATTCCTCGGGCATCGAGGACGCGGAGCTGAGCGAAGAGGACCGCCGCCGGGCCCTGGAGGGGAGGACGCTGACGGACCATCATATGGAATTGCCAGGGTGGAAGGGCGAGTTCTGGCGGCAGGACCCCAACCCGTTCCTGAGCGCCCGGGACCAGGCGCCCGTCGTTTTCTGCCCGGGTTCGGGGTATGCCTACAGCAACCCCGGGATGGCGATGCTGTCCTACTGCGTGACGGCGGCCCTGCGGGGGACTGATCATGAGGACATCAGGACGCTCTTGCGCGAGCGCGTGATGCGGCCCATCGGAGTGCCGGACGATGAGTGGTCCGTCGGCTACGAGAAGACGTTCGAGACGGACGGCCTGCCGCTGGTACCCAACTGGGGCGGTGGCGGATTCTCGCCCCGCGCGACGGCCCGCGTGGGCCGGCTCATGCTGCGCAGGGGCAACTGGGAGGGCCGGCAGCTTCTGGACGCGGAGTGGGTCGAGCGGGTGACCGCCTATGCGGGGACACCCCTCCCGGGCCGCGCGGACCAACCGGCACCGGCGTCGGGTCTGGGATGGTACGTCAACCACGACGGTGTCTGGCCGAGCATGCCGCGCGACACCGTGGCCGGGGGCGGGGCCGGCAACCAGCACCTCTTCGTCATCCCCACTCTGGACATGATCGTGGTGCGCAACGGTGAGCAGATAGGGGACACGTTCTGGGGCGGCGCGGAGGAGCATCTGCTGCGGCCGCTGGCGGAGGCCGTGCTGCCGCCGTGCCCGCCCAGCCCGGTCATCAAGCGCATCGAGTGGGCGCCTCCTGAGGAGATCGTCCGGCGCTGCCACATGAAGGCCCGTGACGGGAGCGACAACTGGCCCCTGACGTGGGCCGACGACGGCGACCTCTACACCGCCTGGGGCGACGGCTGGGGTTTCGACCCGCCGACGGAAAGCAAGCTGAGCTTGGGTTGCGCGAAGGTCAGCGGCTCGCCGCCGGAGTTCGAGGGCGAGAACGTCCGTTCCAACATCGAGGAAGACGGCATGGGTAGCAGGGGCCGGAAGGGCAGCGGCATCCTCATGGTGGACGGCACGCTCCACCTCTGGGCGCGCAACGCCGACCACGACGGGCACCATTCGCAACTTGCATGGTCAGAGGACCACGGAAGGACGTGGACGTGGGCCGACTGGCGGTTCGAGGAGTTCGGCTACTGCACGTTCCTGAACTTCGGGCGGAACTACGACGGGGCGCGCGACGAGTTCGTGTATGTTTACTCGCACGACAACCCGAGCGCCTACCGCGCCGCCGACCGGATGATATTGATGCGGGTGCCGAAGGGGCGCGTGCGGGAACGGGAGGCCTACGACTTCTTCACCGGTCTCGATGGGCGGGGCAACCCGGGCTGGAGCGGCTATCTCGAAGAGCGCGGCGCCGTGTTCACGCACGAAGGGCGCTGCCTGCGCTCGGGCGTCACCTACAACGCCGGTCTGGGCCGCTACCTGTGGTGGCAGCAGTTGCCCAACCATCCGACGGAAGCCCAGACGCGGTTCTCGGGCGGTTTCGCCGTCTATGACGCGCCTGAGCCGTGGGGGCCGTGGACGGCCGTCTATTACACGGAGCTGTGGGACGTCGGTCCCGGGGAGACGGGGAGTTTTCCTACCAAGTGGATGAGCGAGGACGGCAGGACGGTGCACCTCGTTTTCTCCGGCAACGACACCTTCGCCGTCCGCCGCGCCGAACTCATCCTCCGCTGACCGCCCCGGACTCTTGAACTCACACAAAGGCACGAAGGAAGGCAAAGGGAGGTGTGGCACAGCCGTTCGCCATGCGGCGAACTGTGACCTCGCCGGAGGGGAGGCCGCGGGCATCAGCGGGTTAGGCTTTTGGCGCTAACCCCGGGAAGTTTCTCGGGCTCACACAAAGGCACGAAGGCACGAAGGAACATCCGCCCTAACCTTTGCGCCTTTGTGCCTTCGTGTGAGAATTCCGTCTCTTGCGCTCCGCGAGTGTTTGCCAGGCCCGGGGCCAGCGGCTATCATCGCGCCTCCACGGGACTGCCCGAAGTGACAGAGGAGGGCTTCGCCATGGCCTCGGAATCCAAGGACGTGCTTGACGTGAAGGTGACCTTCATCGGCGGCGGCAGCCGCGGCTGGGTGCCCGGCATGATGCGCGACATGGCGCTCTGCCCGGAAGTGAAGGGCCATATCTCGCTCTACGACATCAACTACGGCGCCTCCCGCGAGAACGTGAAGCGCGGCGAGGGCATCTTCGCGCACCCCGACGCCGTCACCGATTTCACCGTCAGCGCCCACCGCAAGATGGGACCCGCGCTGGACGGCGCCGACTTCGTCATCATGGCCATCCAGCCCGGCCCCATCACCATGATGGCGAGTGACATCGACATCCCGAAAGAATACGGCATTCTCCAGACCGTGGGCGACACGGCCGGGCCGGCGGGGCTGGTGCGCTCCCTCCGCACCGTCCCCATTTACACCGACTACGCTCACGCGGTCATGGAGCACTGTCCCGACGCATGGGTGATGAACTGCACGAACCCGATGGCCACCTGCGTGGCCGCGCTCTACGCCGCCGAGCCCGACATCAAGGCGTTCGGCTATTGCCACGAGGTCTTCCACACCCAGCGCCACCTGGCGGACCTGGTCCAGGAGCACTTCGGCGTCGAGTCGGTCCCGCGGCAGGACATCCGCGTGGAGGTCACCGGCGTGAACCACTTCACGTTGGCCATGTCGGCGTGGTGGAACGGACACGACCTGTGGCCGTTGCTGGAGAAGCGCATCGAAGAGGAGGGATTCTTTGACGACCGCACGGAGGCCGCGCTGGAGCGGGTCGAGGAAGAGCGCTGGTTCGAATACGACCGCCTCATCGCCTACGACTTCCTCCGTCGGTTCAGGGTGCTTGGCGCGGCGGGCGACCGCCACCTCGTCGCGTTCGTCCCGTGGTATCTCAACAGCGAAGAGGAGCTGCACCGTTGGGGCGTGGTGACGACGCCCGCGCGTTACCGGCTGGAAACGGCGGCGGGCCGGCGCGAGGACAAACAGCTCGAGCCTCCCGAGGAACTCGAACCCTCCGGCGGCGAGAACCTCGAGCAGATGCTGGCGCTGCTCGGGCTCGGCGATCTTGACACGAGCACCAACATTCCCAACGAGGGGCAAGTGCCGGGGTTGCCGAAGGGCGCGGTCATCGAATCGAACGTCCGCTTCCGGCAGGATAAGCTGGACCCCATCGTCGAGCCGAAGCTGCCGCCCATGGCGCTTGCCCTTCAGCGGCGCATCGTCGAGATTCACCAGACCACGCTGCGGGCGGCGCTTGAGCGCGACCGGGATCTGGCCTTCCGGGCCCTCCTGCACGACCCGCTGGTGCACATCGGCCCGGACGACGCGTGGCGCATGTTCAACGAGATGCTGGAGGCCACCGCCGACCTACTCCCCGGCTGGGACCTGTGACACGGTTCCGGTCAGGGAACAGGATTCACCGCAGAGGACGCCGAGAACGCGGAGAACGGCAAGAAACTAACCACGACGACACTACGACCCGGCCTGCGGCGGGGCTCACGACGAACGGCAAGGGCCAGAGACGGAGGCACGGAGGACACGGAGAACGGCAACAGAGATAGATTTGTGCCGTTCTGGTCGTCCCGTCGTTCGTTGTGTCCGTTGTGTTCGTCGTGGTAGTAAGCACCGTCGAAGGAGGTTGAGATGGAGTTGACCGAACTGCTGCGCGTTTCGCTGCCGAGCGAACTGGGCCAGCTGCGGGCGGCGCCCGTTGCTCTCGGACCGAATGAGGAGGCTATCCTTCTGAAGTGGTCGGCCTGTGCCGGGGTCGACCCCTACCACGAGATGTTCTTTTTCCCCACCGATACACTTAAGTTATCCGTGGTGAGCCACGACGGGGAAATCCTGTGGCAGCGGGACCTCGGGCCGGGGGTCGTGCCCGGCACCTGGTTCTGTCCGGTGTTTCCGTTCGATCTGGACGGCGACGGGGTGGAGGAAATCTGGTTCGTCAACAACGTGGACGCCGACCACCCGCTGGGCGTAAGCAATTACCGGCTGGAGCGACTGGACGCTCTCACGGGCGAAACCACGGGGCAGTGGCCGTGGCCCGCCTACGACACCGATCAGGTCATCAGCCACATGTTCCGCAATTTCATCCTCGGCGGCACCGTGGACGGGGCACCCGTCCTGCTCACCGCGCAGGGAACCTACGGCGACATGTTCCTGCAGGGTTGGGACCCCGGCCACGAGCCGCGTTGGGAGACGGTCATCCGCCACGATGAGCCGGGAGCCGAGGGGAGTCACATGTGCCCGGTCGTGGACCTGAACGGCGACGGCCGGGATGAGGTAATGTGGGGCGAGCACTGCATCGAGCTCGACACGGGCGAGGAGCGCTTCTGCGCCGACCGGGAGAGCTACAGCGGCCACTCGGACGTCGTGCAGCCGGTGCTGGACTACGACGGCGGCCGATGGTATCTCTACACCTGCCGCGAGAGCGACGGCGATGTTTCACCCCGGGTCGCTCTCTTCGACGATCGCGGCGAGCGGGTGTGGGGTGCCGTTGAGCGGGGGCACATGGACATGGGATGGGTGGCGCGGCTGGGGGAGGACCGCCGACCGGTGGCAATGGCCATCCGCATCGGACACAAAACCGCCGGGCCTGGCGGCTTTGCGCGCGAGGGCATCGAGGAGTTCGCCTTGGACGCCCTGACCGGCGAGCCGCTGGGATTACCCTTCAGCACCTACAGGACGCTCCCCGTGGACCTGAACGGTGACGGTTACCACGAGCTAATCCGCGGCGGGGCCGCCGGAGGGGAGGTCATCGACCGGCACGGGAACGTCCTCGGCACGGTGAACGGACACGTGGCGATGGTCCATAGGTTCATGGATCATCCCGGCGAGCAGGCGCTGGTGCACCGCCCCGATGGGACGGTATCCGTCTACGCGGATGCCGATGCCGAAGACGGGAGATTCGCGCGGAAGCGCTACGCGAATCCCTTCTACACTGCCAACCGCCGCCTCGGCGCCGTGGGCTACAACCCACACGTGCTCGGCGGGTTGTGACCTTGCGCGATTGTTTCACTTGATGACGGCAGCCCAGCGGCCGTTGGACGGGGCGGCGACCGGTATCGGCTGCCCGCCCGTGACGGCGACTGACTTGCCCCAGCCGCCACGGTCGATGTCATACCACGTCAGCGACATGGTGCCCGCGGCGTGCGCGAGGTCGAGCATCACATTGCCGCCGTCGGGGAAGTATATGGCGTAGGCGCGGCCTGGCTCGGCGATGCAGTAGGCTTCGTTTTCCTCCCGGTCGGCCAGCAAGTGGGGGCACGGTTCGCAGCGCCACACCTGCACGGCGTCGGTGACCTCCCTTGCGCCGCGGATCATCTTCTGCGCCAGTTCGTTCAGCCCGATCCCGGACGGGGGGCGGTGAAACCGGACGGCTGCCATCCCCGCGAATACGCTCCGCCAGAAGCGCTCGAGGCCATTCTGGACGGTGCCGTGCACTCCGCGCTCTCCCCCGTAGGTCTTGACCGTGTTGAGCGGCCGGATGGGCTCTGACACCCGTTCGCGCGCCCAGAGGGCATTGTCATAGTGCGCCTGCCCGGTCTGGTGGTTGTTCTGTGACACGTCGCAGAAGGTGTATGTCTCCGGGTGGTCAAGCGTGGCCTTGTGCATGTCGTGATGCAGGTCGTGAGGGTCCCACATTTCGGTGATGTGCACAGTCTTGCCGGCCTCTTCGGCGGCGCGCCGGATGTGGCGGGCCCAGTGCCAGCCCCACTCCGGTGTGACGGATGTCTCGTTGTCCATGCAGTAGAGGACGTTCCCGTGCTGGAGCGAGTGGGAGAGCAGTTTGTCCACGAAGCGCTGCTGGTATTTGAGCACCGTCTCGACGTTGTTCTCCGTGGGCAGGGACCAGAAGAAGTTGTTCTCGGTCTTGACCGGATGGCTGTCCACCACGGTGGGCAGGCCGGTCTCCTCGGCGGTGTAATTGACGTTGTTGACGGGATTGAAGGGGTTCCGCGCCCAGTTGTTGCGGTAGAAGTCGAAGGTGGCCCAGACCTCGATCTGGACGATGATTCCGCGGACCTCGGTCTCTTCCAGGAACGTCGAGAAGCGGCGCCAGTACTCCTCGTTCCACCGGTCCAGGTCGTAGAGGTCGCCGTCCTTGGCGAAAGGCCAGACGTTGCCCTCGTCGCGGCTGGACATCACGCAGCGGACGTAATTGCCGCCGGCTTCAGCGAGCGTGTCGAGGTGTTCGACCAGATTCGGGATCTGGAACAGGTTGTCCTCAACCGACCCGCCCAGCAGCATGAGCGGATCGCCCCGGTACTGCCAGTAGCGGGGGTTTTCCGGCCAGATGTCGATGAAGTCCGAGGGGGTGCCGCTCATGGCGTGCGCGCTCCCAATGCAAAGGAAAAGGCAGGCTACGATCGTGCGGATGAAGTGTGTCATGCTCGGGCCCGATTCTCGGGCTTGTAATGGGTGCTGTCAAACGCTGGCGCGTGTTTGAACGGAATGTCGCGCGCGTGTAGCATGTCTGTCCTGGTTCCAGCCTCCGGCAGGGCGCCAGGGGCTCAAAGGGAACAGGTGCAGTGGAGGCAGATATGGATGAACGCGTGCGACTCGTGGTGTTGGACGACGACCCGACGGGGATCCAGACCGTCCACGGCTGCCTGCTGTTCACCCGATGGGACACGCGCACGCTCCGCGCCGGCTTCGAGGATGAGGCCGGCTTCTTCTACGTCCTGACGAACACCCGGGCCTACGATCGCTCCAGGGCGCGGCGCATCGTGCGGGAGGTGCTCCACAACGTGCTGGAGCTGAACCGGGAATACGGCTATCCCCTGATCTTCGTCAGCCGCTCGGACTCCACGCTTCGTTCACACTTCCCCACGGAAATTGACGTCATCCGTCAGGCCGTCGAGGCCGAGGAGAGCCGCCCCCTTGATGCCGTGTTCATGGTGCCCGCTTTCTTCGAAGGCGGCCGGTTGACGGTTGGAGACACCCACTACGTGGAAGAAGAAGGCGTCCGCATCGCCGCCGACCAGACCGAGTACGCGCGCGATTCGGTGTTCGGTTACCATAACGCGCATCTGCCGTCATACATTCAGGAGAAGACGGCGGGGCGGGTGGATGCCGGCACCGTCGAGAGCATATCACTGGACCTGTTGCGGGGCGATCCGGATGAGCTGAAAGACTTCCTGCGCGGCCTCTCGGACTCATGCTTCGTGGTGGTGAACGCCGAGCGTTACGAGGACCTCGACGCGTTCTCGGAGGCACTGCTGGCCGTGGCGGCGGAGGGAAAGCTCTTCGCCTTCCAGAGCGCGGCGTCGGTGGTAAAGACGCTGGCCGGCCTGCCGGACAAGCCCCTCCTTGGAGCAGAGATCGCGCACCACGACGGGAACGGCCTTTTCGTGGTCGGCTCCCACGTCCGGAAGACGACCGACCAGATCGGCGAGCTGCTCAGGCAGCCCAACGTGAGAGGCATAGAGGCCGACGTGAGGCGCATTCTGAATGACGGCGAGTCGATGCTGCGTGAGACCGCCCGCCAGATGCAGGATGCGTGGGGGAGCGAGCAGACCCCCGCCGTTTACACGTCCCGTGAGGAATTGACGTTCGACTCGAAGGATGAGCGGCTCGAGGCCGGGCAGCGGATATCGACGTTCCTGGCGTCGCTGGTCCGCCAGATAGGCGGGCCGCTGCCGTACCTCGTGGCCAAGGGCGGCATAACCTCGCACGACGTGCTGATGCACGGCCTGCAGGTCGCCCGGGCGGAGGTGCTGGGGCAGATACTGCCCGGCGTGCCGGTCATCGAGGCCCCCGAGGGCAACCGTTTCGAGGGCATGCCTTACGTCATCTTTCCCGGCAACGTCGGGGACAATCGGGCGCTGGTGGACGTTTACGAGACATTGGACGCGGGAGCCTGACAGAGCCGATGACCCCTTTGACGGACGTGCTGGATTTCTCCCCATGGTGGGCGTCGTTCCGAGACGACACTCGTCGACGCTGGAACTGCTTCCCTCATCACGAAGAGTACGCGGACCTGCTGGAGAACAGCGAGACGCTGGCCTACCTGATTCGCTCCTATACGGTCTACAGCATGACCTGCGCGGCGCTGGGCCATCCGGGCGGAAGCTTCTCGGAGGCGGAGTGTCTGGCCGTGCTCTACAACTACGCCCTGCGCTTCAACCCGAGCGAGCCACAGTGGCCGATGCGCGACGTGTTCTACCTGTCCAAGTGCCACGCCTGCCCCGGACTGTACACGGTGCTGGCCATGTTCGGCTATTTTCCCATGCAGGACCTGAAGGGCTACGGCTCGTGGCAGTCGCATCTGGAATCCCACCCGGATTGGAACACCACGCCGGGCATCGAGATAAGCGGCGGCTCGCTGGGGCAGATACCCGGCGTGGCCGTCGGGCGGGCGCTGGGCATGCGCCGCCGCGGCCCGGAGCACTACGACCGCATGGTGTACGTGCTGATCGGTGACGGAGAGTGCAACGAGGGTGCCGTCTGGGAGGCGTTCATGGCGGCGGGGCATTACGGGCTGGACAACCTCGTCTTTATCATCGACAGCAACAAGGTGCAGGCCAAGGGCTTCGTCAGCCGGGACATGGGCATCGAACCGCTGGGCGACAAGCTGCGGGCGTTCAATATAGACGTGTTCGAGACCCGGAACGGCCACGACGTCGGCGAGCTGGTGGACCTGTTCACCGCGCTCCCGCAGCAGCGCCGCGGCCGGCCGCTGGCGGTCATCCTCAACACTATCAAGGGCAAAAAGGTGCGACAGTGCCAGTTCAACCCCAACTGGCACACCTCCGCGCCGCGCAGCATCGAGGCGGCCGGGAAGTGGCTGGAGGAACTCTGGCTGACCGACGGGCGGCGGCTCGGCATTCCCCCGGAGTTCCCCGAGGCCCTCACCGAAGCTATCGAGATCATGCCGCCCGCGCACGACAATCCGGACGACATCAGTGAGGTGCAGGCCTGAAAGGAGGGTGAGTGATGGCCCAGTTCGTCATACCCGACCGCGAGACGACCCGGCAGATGCGCTACCGCATGGGCTTTGCGCTGGCCGACCTCGCCGACGAGCACGAGGAGATAGTTGCGCTGGACGCCGACCTGCGCAGCTCGACCGGCCTGCACATATTCGACCATTTCCACCCCGACAAGCTGGTCAAGACGGGCATCGCCGAGCAGAACCTCATCGCCATGGCCGCGGGGCTGGCGCAGGAGGGCTACATCCCGTTCCCGTGCACCTTCGACGCATTCTGCCGTCGCTACATGGACCAGCTCTACATCACCGTGGCCTACAGCAATCTGAACGTGAAGGTCCTCGGGGCCTACGTGGGACTGTTCACCGGCAAGGCCGGCGCCACGCACCAGAGCGACAAGGAGCTGGGCCTGCTGCTGCGCATCCCCAACCTGACCATCGTCGAGCCCGGCTGCAACGTGGAGATGGAGCAGGCCCTGCGCTGTGCGGCGGAAACCACCGGGCCGTTCTACCTGCGCATCGTGCGGTGCGAGGTGGCCGACAACGAACTGTGGGACGACTACCAGTTCGAACTCGGGCGCGGCGTGACCGTCGTGGACGAGGGCGCGGACGTCGGGCTCGTCTGCAGCGGCTACATGATCAAGACGGCGAAGATAGCCGCCCGCAAACTGGCCGAGCGCGGCATCAAGGCCCGCGTGGACCATCATCCTACGCTGAAGCCGTTCGACAAGGCGCTGCTCTACGACATGGCGGAGCAGGTGCCGGCCATCGTGACCCTCGAGAACCACTGCGTCAGCGGCGGGCTCTACTCGCTGGTGGCGGAGGCCCTGGCCGAGGTCGGCGCCGGCATCCCCGTCGGCGCTATCGGCACCGACCCGGAGGACTTCATCCACACGGGGCACGTCAACGATCTGCTGCACCACTACCGCATGACCTCCGACCACGTGGTGGAGAAAGTGGAAGCGACACTGCGACTGACGGGAGAGGCCTGATGACCAAAGCCGAGCTGCGGCCCATCGACCTGTTCAGCATGTACATGCAGGTGGCCGGTGTGCCCACGCTGGAGGATGAACCGGGTGACGATCCCGCGCTGCGGGGGAAGAAGCTGGGCGTCGTCAACGGCGCGACCTGGATCACGCTCTGGTCCAACTACTGGGGACGGCGCCTCCTGCCGGGCGTCAAGCTCATCAACGTCGGTAACGAGGGCGTGCAGCTCAACTTCATGGACGCTCACGCGAAGGGCGAGCCCTGCCCGCCGCAGATCAACATCGACCTGTTCGCTCAATACGCGCAGGACCTCGTCCACCTCTACGGTGTGGACGCCGTGCTGGTGAGCTGCTCGACCATGAACCGGGCCATCGGCGCCGTACGGGAGGCGATGGCGCGCCACGACGTCCCGGTGGTGCAGATCGACGAGCCGATGATGGAGGCCGCCGTCCGGACGGGAGGGCGCATTCTGGTGGTCGCCACCCACGGTCCGACGGTCAAGAGCACGCAGGCGCTCCTGCGGGAGACCGCAGAACAGTTGGGCAAGGAGGTCTCCTTCAGCGGCGCCACCGTGGAGGAGGCGTTCGACCGGCTGGGGGAGGGGGATGTCGAGGGGCACAACGAGCTGATCGCCGCGGCCATCCGGCGGAAGTGCGCGGAGGAAGACATCTCCGTTGTCGTACTGGCGCAGCTCTCCATGACGGTCTTCAAGCTATCCCACCCCGATTGCGTGGACGAATTCGGCGTTCCGGTCCTGACCAGCGGTGAGGAGGGCTTCAAGCGCTGCGGAGAGGTCCTGCGCGGCCTGGAGGGTTGAAACCCCGTGCACGAAGCACCGGAAAGAGAGCCGCCCGGGCGGCACTGGCGCATTCAGGGCAACGTGCTTCTGCTGGTGCTCGGGTCGGGCGCCATGGCCGTCCCGTTCATCGGTGCTCTGCGGGAGTCGGTGCAGCGGCAGGCCGGCATATCGCGGGCGCAACTCGGCCTCTGGGTCTTCGTGCTGGGACTGGTGGGCGGCGTCATCGGACTGAGCCTGTCGGTGTTCATGCGGCGGACCCTGCGCACTACGTTCATCCGCATCGGCACGTGGGGCATGTTCGTCGCCTGCGTGATACTGGCCGCTACTGAGCCGGCGCCCGGCTGGGCCCTTGCGCCGCTGGTGCTGGGCTGGCTGGTCCTGCGCACCGCGCATCCCCTCACCGGGTCGGCCAACGGCATCTTCGCCGACCTGTGGGAGCACTCGCCGCACACGGGCGTCATACTGCTGCACGCGGTGAACGCGTTTGGCAAGGTGGCCGCCCCGCTGGCCGTCCTGTTCTTCGGCACGGCCGTCCGCCCGACGGCCCTGCTGTTCGCGGGTCTGTTCGGGCTGCTGGCTCTGGAGTCCATCTTCTGGCCGCCCCAGAGCGTGGACTACCTGCGGCGCGTGGAGCGCAGCCGGGATATCAAGCGGCGGCTGAGGTTGCCCTCGAACCCGTGGGTCTGGCTATGCGTGGTGCAGTTCGCCTTCATCGGCGGGGCGGAGGGCGGCGCCACCAGTATCGCCGCCAGCCTGGTGGAGGTGCTGCGTCCGCCGCCGGGCGGGTTCACCACGGCCGGGCGGTGGGCTTCCACGGCGCTCGCCGTCATGGCGTCGGGTATCTTCGTCGGGCGCACAATCTTCGCGTTGCTTTCCCTCCGGCTGGGAGAGCGAGCGATTATTGTGGTCTGCCTGGTGTGTGGCCTGTTCGCCGTGCCGGCGGCGCTCGTCGCCCGGCCCGTTATCTATCTACCCGCGATGTTCGTGACCGGTGTCTGCTTCAGCGCCACGTGGCCGGCCTACTTCTCGCTGACGGCGCGGGAGTTCCCGGGCGAGCGGACCTTCCTTTCCATCGGCGCCATTTTCTTCTCTTCGCTCGGGCTGTGGGGTGCGGCGTGGATGGCCAGCGCCATCGGCAACGCCGACCGGCTGCTGCCGTGGGCGCTCGTGGCGGGCGTGGCCGTGGTGGTGCCGTTCGCGCTCTTTCTCTACCTCACCCCCATCGGCCGCCGCCTCGGGCGCGCCGCCCGCTCCGGATAGAGCCGCAGGACTCCCTCAGGATGAGCCCGCTTCCAGCGGTTCGGTTCGCCGGCGATACTCGCCGGGGGGGATGCCGTAGCGCCGCTTGAACAGGTGGTAGAAGTGGCTGAGGTTGGAGAAGCCGCACCGGTCGGCGACCCCGATGATTTTCCCGTCGCCGCGCTCCAGCAGGTCGGCCGCGTGCTCCAGACGCAGGTCGTTGACGAACTCGGTGGGCGTCATCCCCAGGTAGTCCTGAAACACGGACGCCAGGTAGCGGGCGTTTTTGTGCGCCAGGCGACGCAGCGCCGGCAGCCCTTCCACGAAGTTGCTCGGCCTGCGCATCTGCCGGCATACGCGGTCCAGCCACTCGGGCTTGCCTTCCTCGACCGGTTCCGTCCGGCATGAGCCGCACAGGAACCGCGCGAACAGGTACCCGAGCACAGCGCGGAGAAGCCCCCTGGTCTCCGGGGCTCCCCGTTCCGCCAGCCGGCCGACCTCCAGCAGCTTGCCGGCCACCTCCGCCCTCTCCGCCGGACTGAGGGTGAAGCAGGGCGAGACGGCGCTGCCGAACAGATCGGCCGTGTCGCAGAGGTCTCCCAGATACCCCATGACAACCCTGAGGGTGTCCAGCCCGAAGGCCAGATAGATGCGATGCGACGGCCGCACCGCTCACACCGCGCCGCCACCCAGAGCGGTGTCCAGCCCGAAGGGCAGATAGATGCGATGCGACCCCTCGGGCGCGGCGGCCAGGTAATCGTGCCGGTCCTTCGGCCTGATAAAGACCAATGAACCGGCCCGCAACATCTGCCGCCGGCCGTTGACCACGTGGGTCAGGCGGCCGCGCTCGATGAGGAACACCTCACAAAACTCGTGGGTGTGGAAAGGCAGGGCGTCCGGTGGATGCAGTCCCGGCATCTGATGATGCCAGAACTCCACGCCCGTGAGGGGATCAATGTGGTCTGCTGCGCGGTTGACTACGGCTTCCATCGTCCGTCCGCTCCGACTGAGGGCATCATGGACCGCCGCCAAGGAGCGTCTTCCTCGGCCCATCCGCCCGACCGTTCCCCCTCGTCTCGTCGCCGGGGACCGCCGCGGAGCGCCCGGCGCAGAAGCCAGCACCTTCGGCCGGAACTTGCACGGCCCATGTTACTGCATATCGCTCTCGGGTCAAGCGTTTTCTCGCCATCTGCCCGGCCTTGACATCGGTACCCCCATGGCACAGAATCGTCGGGGATGGGGGAGAGTGTTCCTACCGATTTCCTGCCGTGCCTGAGGGGGCAACCATGTCAGAGTACAAATGGTCGGAAGTAGGGAAAGAAGACGACCTGCGCGAGGGCGAGCCCGTCTCCGTGGAGGTCGATGGTGTTAAGGTGCTGGTCGTGCGGCTGGCTGACGGAATCCACGCCTGCGGCGGGAAGTGCACCCACTACGGTGGGCCGCTGGACGAAGGCCTGCTGGTCGGCAACGTGGTGCGTTGCCCGTGGCACAGCGCGCGGTTCGACGTCACGACGGGCAAGATGGAATCACCGCCCGCCCTCGACGACGTCGGCTGCTGCGACGTGAAGGTCGAGGATGGTGTGGTCTACGTGACCGCCCCGCGCGAGGAACAGCCGCCCGCCGTCGAAGGGGAAGACGACAGGACGTTTGTTATGGTCGGCGCCGGGGCGGCCGGCAACGCCGCCGCGGAGACACTGCGGCGTGAGGGCTTCGCCGGGCGCATCGTGCTGGTAACTGCCGAGTCCGTGTTGCCCTACGACCGGCCGACGCTCTCCAAGGAGTTCATGGCGGGGGAAGCGAAGCCCGAGTGGCTGCCGCTCCATGACGCCGGTTTCTACGACGACTGGGGCATCGAGCTGATGACCGGCCGGCGAGTCGCGGGCATCGACCCCGCTGAACGGGTCATTGAGTTCGAGGACGGCGACCAGTTGTCCTTCGACAAGGCGCTCCTGGCGACGGGAGCGACCCCGCGCAACCTGGATATCCCGGGAGCGGACCTGGAAGGCTATTTCCTCCTGCGGAGCCGCGCGGACGCGGAGGGTATCAATGCGGCACTCGAAGGTGCCGAGACGGCGGTCATCATCGGGGCCAGCTTCATCGGCATGGAGGTCGGTTGGGGCCTGCGGCAGCGAGGGCTGGACGTCCACGTCGTGGCGCCCGAAAACGTTCCCATGAGTCGCATATTCGGCGAAGCTGTGGGCAAGTGGCTGCACGAAAAACACGAGGAAGCCGGCGTGCAATTCCACCTTGGCACCGCTCCGGAAGAAGTGCGCGGCAACGGGGCCGCCGAGGAGGTGCTGCTTTCGAATGGGCAGACGCTCCCGGCGGATCTGGTGGTGGCCGGCGTCGGTGTGCGGCCGGCAGTCGGGTTCCTCGAAGGCAGCGGGCTGCTGCGAGACGGGGTCGTGCCCGTGGACGCCACGCTTCAGACCGAGGCCGAGGACATCTACGCGGCCGGCGACATCGCGCTCGTCCCGTCTCACTACACGGGCGAAAGCCACCGGATAGAGCACTGGATCGTGGCCGAACGGCAGGGGCAGCACGCCGCCCGGGCCATGCTTGGCAGCGACGAACTCTACAAAGAAATCCCCTTTTTCTGGACCCACCAGGCCGACGCGTCGATAACCCACATCGGCTACCCCGGCGAAACCGACGAGGTGATCGTCAGGGGCGAAGTCGGCGACGGGGAGTGGCTGATCGGCTTCTACGCGAACGGCCGGCTCCGTGCGGCCGCGTGCAAGTGGATGGACAGGGAGATACTCAGCCTGATGGAGCTGATGAAGGCGGGGAAAGAGATACCCGCGGACGTTCTGGCGGATCCGGACACGGACCTGGTCGGCATGCTGGAGACCGTGGGGTGATGACGTTGCGAGCGTGCGGCTGCATCCCTCGGTGAACGACGAGCAAGGGCACGAGCAGGAGAGCGAGCACGGAGGGGCCGGGTGATGAAGGCCGGGGCTTCAGCCGCTGTCTCTACTCACATTTCAATCATGGCCAACGGCTCTGGATGCCGCACCAGAACCCGCCAGTCCGAGCGACTCTCACGCCCCAGTTCAGGTAGACCGCGACGACGACGGAGCGGCGCTTCCTTGGAGTGCGGGGCCTTGGCACCGCCCTCAATCCTGGCGGCTTGCCGGCAGCGGATAAGCAGTATCCGGTTTCCAGATAAGACGTAACGGCGGCGGGGCGAGCCCGCCTGAGGCGGACAAGCCCCGCAACAACAAGGCGGCGGCAAGCCACCGCACTCCAGGGCCAGCCGGCAGGGGCACCTGGCAAGCAACCGGAGTCGGTCAGGCGCTTCTACAGACAACAGTCTACAGACCACAGTCTACAGACCTCAGTCTACAGACCTCAGTCTGCCGACCACAGTCTGCGGACCACAGTCTCAAGCAGCCTCCCCGAGCCATTTCTCCGGTTGCCGGAGCCGAGTAGTATCCCCTCGGTCCCGCAGATCACCGGGGAGGGTACATCCATCACAGATATCCGCCGGCCGTTCCGTTGCACCACAACGTGCACATGTCCCCATCGTACAGTGTCTTTTATCGCTCACGTATCGAATCAGCACGACAACTCCAGACCGGAAGCATGTGGGTAAAGACAAGGGCCTCAGCCCCGGTTTCCCTTTGTCCGGGGCGCGTGCCTGGAGCGTGCAAGGCCCCACTCGTCGAAGATATCAGCGGGGCGCGATTTGCCCGTCGTGCTCGGTCACCCGGAATGAAGTTCCTTCGCCTACTCCGCCTCCTCCCAGCGCAGGCGGGCGAGCTTGATGCCTTTCCAGTCCGCCAGGTCGCTGATATACCAGTCGTCCCCGTGGTGGATTATCTCGGGCGCCTTGATGGGGAAGACCGCGATGAGCTTCGAGTCGTCGTTGACGCCGAAGTTGTAGGGGTCGCGCGAGCGATAGACGTAGGTCTTGAAGTCCGTGGACGTGGCGCGGAAGAGGTAGTAGTAGCCGTCCAGCGCCACGACGAAGGGGCTCTCGGCGCTGACCGGCCCGTTGCCCGCGCGGCCGCCCTCGCAGACTATGGTGTAGTCCGACCAGTGTTCCAGGTCGTCCGAGGTGCGCACGATGACAAAGCCACGCGTCCAGCCGTCGCCCGCGGCGGTGGAGATGGTCGAGTAGCTGAAGTAGCGGTCACCGATCTTCAGCATCATCACGTCCCGGCCGCCGTTGCGATACAGCAGGGACCGGCCCTCCTCGTCGAGTTCGCGCGTGTAGTGGATGCCGTCCTGGGACGTCATCGCGTGGATGCCCGCCGAGTGGTAGAAGCAGTAATAGGTGTCGTCGAAGAGGGCGAAGAAGGGCGCGCCGACCTTCTCCTCCGGCGAGGCGTGCTCACCGTATTCCTCCCGGGCCCGCAGCACGATGCCCCGTTCTTCCCACGGCCCCTCCTCGAGCGAGCGGCCCTGCCATCCGTAGATCAGCCGGCCGACCGCCGTGCCCCGCATGCAGGCCCAGAGCTGCCACGAGCCGTCGCGGGCCTGGATGAACCCGTGGTCCACGATGTGCTGTCGGCGTTCGTCCGGCCCGTTCAACTCGCCCAGATCGGGCATCTCGCATATGCGCCACCAGTCGCCTTCGATGACGGGCACGCGCTTGGTGGCGGACGCTTGCTCCATGCCTTCGTTTCTCATCTGCTTCCGTCCTGATGGAAGTGACGTTGTTTTGCCGCTCACTCGGCGGGTTCGAGCAGGAACCAGTGGGTCCCGCGTTGCGGCGGCAGTTCGATGGTGTAAGCGCCGCCGCTTCGCTCCAAAGGGACCGGCTCCAGTTCCGTGCCGTCGCCTGCGAGCGGGACCAACTGCAGCCCTTCCGCCGCGCGCACGGTCAGGGTGCCCTTCACCGGTTCCGATAGCAGCGGCATCCTGCCGCCCGGCGAGGCCACCACCCGGGCCATGGTGGTCAGCAACACCTTGCGGGAACTGCCGATCGGCTCGCCGTCCAGACTGGAGAGAGCGACCGCGGCTTTGGGGGTCTCCATGCGGAACGTGACGTTCGCCAGTTGCAGCGTCCGCCCGCCGATCCAGCCCTGCGCGGCCTGCGTGCGGTCGGTGTCGATGGTTTGGTAACCCTCGTGCCAGTTGCGTGCCAGCTCTCCCGTGTCCGAACGAACGACGTTCCGTCCCGCGGGTATGAAGTCCTGGTTCAGGTCCGTGACGACCTGCACGTTCGGCAGGACTTCCGTTTTCTGGTCCCAGCCCAGCACCTCGGTGTCGGGCAGGCCGTATGTCACTTTGCTCTGCTCGATCAGCGTCCTCTGGCTGGCCATTGTGGTCGGGTGACTGCGGCGGTAGTAGAGGTTGTCCCGGTCGAACTGGATGCAGTAGGTCTTGCGGGCCCCGCTGACGTCGCCGCGGCGGTAGGCCAGCGCGGCGGCCGGCATCATGCCGGTGATCGCCGGATCGGGAAAGGTGGACCACGTCCGCGGTCGGCTCGGCTTGCCGAATCCCCGCTGAGAGTAGTTGTAGATCATGGGCGCGTCCCATCCCTGCAAAGCCGAGATGGCGGCCATGTAGAGTGGCGCGGTGAAGCGGTCGGTGCGGGGGTAGGGCACGTTCCACTCCGTGACGGCCACGGGTTTGCCGTAAGCCTGTCCCGTGCCCGCGTAGTGGATGTAGCTCGTGTCGTAGCGCGGGTTGACGTCGAGCGCTTCCGACTGACCGTAGGAGTGGACGTCGATGATCCCGCCCGCCGTCAGCGACGGAAGACCCAGCATGTAGTTGCCGCCCCACATCTGGGTTGTGGCGATCGGCACGCGCACACCCAGACCGTGCAGGTGCGCCAGCATGCGGCGGTTCCACTTGTACTCCCGGTCGGACAGGTAGAGCTTGCTCGGCCCGGGCACCCACGTCCGCCACGTGGCGTCCCGGTCCAGCCCGTGCTGCTCCGCGAACTCCGTGACGTCCTGCTCGAAGATCTCGTTGTGGTAAGGGTTGTCATGATCGGGCAGCATTCTGTTGCCCATGTGGTTCGTCAGGTCGTTCTCGTTGGTGATGAGCAGCCCCATCACGGCCGGGTCGTCCTTGTAGGCCAGCCCCGTGTATGAGTTCACGTGGTTGAGGTACTTCTCGTTGAACTGCTTCATCAGCAGTTCGATGCGGTCGTTGTAGTAGCAGAACCCCTTGCCCTCGGCGGCGCCGTCCCCG
Organism: Candidatus Brocadiia bacterium; assembly: GCA_046483385.1. Taxonomy (GTDB): domain Bacteria; phylum Planctomycetota; class Brocadiia; order SM23-32; family SM23-32; genus B1Sed10-231. The sequence continues at coordinate 18,526 of JAWODG010000206.1, forward strand.
TCGTCATCCATGTCGCTCTCGAAGCCGGGAACGTTGTCCCCGGTCTTGAACTCCCGGCCCACGTGCAGGTCCAGCCAAACGTAAACGCCCTCGTCCTTCAGGCACTTGATCCAGTAGTCCAGACGGTCCATCACCTCGGGGTCGAGGTGCTGGGAATCGTCACGCTCCTGGTCGATGACGGTGTTGCCCACCCAGGCGGTGGAGTCGTGGTGGTGGAAGCGCATGAGGTTGTAGCCCAACTGCGCGATGCGCTTCGCCTGCGTCTCGATGTTCTCTTTGTCGGCGTAAATGGCGTAGGCGGCGATATTGCCCGCCCAGAAACGGGCCGGCGTGCCGTCCTCGAAGACCAACCTGTCGCCCTCGGCCTTGACGAACCCGTGCTTGCCCGCCGGCTTATGGTTGAGGAAGCTGAGGTCCACGGGGCTCTTGTCGTGTGGCAGGGCGCCGGAGTGCCAGTTCTCGGTGTCGGCGGGACCATAGCGAACACTCAGGGGCGGCCGCACCTCGCCGTCGGGCGGCAGTGTGACGGTCATGGTGAACGTCCGGCTGCCAGCGGGGAAAGTCTCGCCCACCAGGAAGGTGCGGATCCTGTTCTTGTTGCCCTGCTCGAAGTAAACGCGGGGCAGGGCGGGGTCGAACTCGACACGCAGCTCGGCGTCCTCCGCCATCTGCCACGTCCATCCCCGGTTGCCCTCCAGCAGGATGGGATCGGGGGTGTCAGCTCTCAGCGCTGGGCTGTCGAGACTGAGATCCCACTCCAGACCGCCGCCGATGATGTTGGTCAGTTCCTCTTGCGAGGTGAGCGTCCACGTGAAACGTAGCTGGTTCGGCGCGGACCGCTCTATGGAGCCCTCCACCTGAAGGCTCAGGCCCCTGATCTCGCCGGCGAAGGTCTGCCGGTCCGCCGTGAGTTCGTCCCACGACCAGCGGCTCCCCGCGTAGTCCCAGTCGGCGCCCCAGAAGCGGTATCCCGAGGTCACGACGTCCGTGCGGTGCCGGGAGACAGACACCGTCGCCCCGCCGTCGCCCGAGCCCGTGTTGGGCCGCATCTCCCACTCCGCTGCCGACGCAACCGGCGCCAGCATTACCAACGCAGATACCAGCAAAGCACACACTGACTTACCCATGATGGCGATCCCCCGTTCGATGAGATTGATCCGGTTACCCGAACCTCCATGGTAAGGTCCACTGGACGACGCGTCTATTCGGGGACGGCTATTTGGCCCTTTTCGATCATGCTCAGCAGGGGCGAATCCTCGATCTGAAGCGGCAGGTAGATGCGCTCGCGGCGGCGCGAGGATTCGTAGGTGGCGAAGATCAGCTCGGTCGCCTGCAGGGCTTTGCGGCTGGAGAGCAGCGACTCGCGCCCCTCCAGCAGGCAATCGATGGTCTCGAGGATATAGAGCGTTGTGTCGCCGCCCGGTAACTCGAGTTCGTTCAGTTCGGGCTCTTCCCAGTCGTGGCCGGCGCGCAGCACCCGCAGTTTGCCCCCGCTTATCTCCATCATGCCGTCGGTGCCGGTGATGAAGTTGCCGCAGCGCGCCCCGTGCTGGTCCTTGCCGGTCACGAGCAGGCCCTGGACGCCGTTCTCCCACTCCATGTAGGACAGGCCGTGGGTCTCCACGAAGGCGTCGAAGACGGTACGGTTCTCGCGCACGTCGATCTGCCCCATGACCCACTGGACCGGCAGGTCGTCGTTGTAGAACAGGAACATGTCGAACCAGTGCGTGCCCCAGTCGAAGAGGTTCGAGCAGTGGCCCTCGACGCGCGTCAGGTCGCCGATGGCACCGTCGTCGAGCAGCTCCTTCGCCTTCTGGAAGGTGGGACCGAAGCGTCGCTGATGGCTGAAGGTCAGCATGATGCCGGCCTCTTCGCATGCCTCGTGCATGCGTTTGGCTTCCCCGAAGGTGGGGGCCATGGGCTTCTCAGCGTTGATCAGCCGCGGCGGGTGATCGGCGTTCACGCACGCCAAGATGGCGTCGTAGTGCAGGCCCGTCCAGAGGGCCATGCTCACGACGTCCAGGTCTTCCTCCGCCAGCATTTCGGGGTAGTCGGCGTAGGTACGCTCGACGCCGAATTGTTCGACCATCTTCTGGCGCGCTTCCTCGCTGGGGTCGGCGCAAGCGACCATCTCGACCTTGTCCGACTGCTGGTATCCGACCGCGTGGGAACGGCCGCGTCCTCCACAACCGATGAATCCGACTTTCAGCTTGTCCATTGTGCGTCCCGTCTGTCTCGGACACGGTGGTTATCCTCTGAGGCGCTGTACTCTACAGGGCCTCATTCCATACACGGAGAGCTACCCATGCGTGAGAGGTGTGGCCTGCCAGCAATCACCCATGAGACACCCCTCTGAAGCCGTTGGTCAAGAACCGAGGGGAGTCGCTTAGTGTTCGTTGCTGGTAGGTATGCCAGTCAGGGAAATGATACGTCTTCTGAAATCACTGAAATCCTCACCCTGGCCCCCAACGAGGTCGTCGAGTTTGTAGAAGCGATCTGTGCTCGGAGATTCCGTCTTGGCCGTGTCAAGATCAAGTCCTTCCACGTTGTAGACGGTCCAGCATTCCACGTAACCTCTGTTACGGGCTTTCTGGTGGCTCTTCTCCGCTTCGCCGAGGCGGTTATGGATGTTGCTGTAGTCTTCCCCGGCCTTGACCTCAATCGCGATGATATTACGGAAATCGTCTGCGGACATAGCCTCGCGAATGATGATGTCTGGATCCGAGGCAAACTCAACGAGAACCGCCCGGCCGGCCGCGTTCGTGAGTCGGATTGTCTGCGGTTTCACGTCGTCGGCATGGGTACCTACAATACCTTCAATGACCTCGAAGACATCTCTGATGCCGATCAGCCCACGCTGCACATTCGCGCCACCCCGCAATTGCGCGCCGTAGGTGAGCAAGCTGAGTTCGTGGAGTAGCCGACGGTCGACATCGTGTCCTTCGAGACCCGATAGGAGGGAGCACGCGGCGTCGATGAGGCCTGCACAAAGGTCCTCAATACTCTCTTCGTTACCCCTCGTTATCCGGCTCTCATCCTCCATCTTTTTGAAACGGCTCAGGTCGTTCTCGCTCGTGTAGAATGCTTTCCGGCTGAAGCCAAGTACCAATCGATAGTAGCCGAGAAGCACGGGGTTTGCGCGAAGAACACACGGGACAGGAAACAACAACTCCCCACGTAGACCATACGAGGCAAGGGTCCTCAGGGCGTCCTGGGGCACCAGTTCGTTTAGCTCCTTGTCTATCTCCTTGATCGGTAGGTCGGCGACCGTCAGCAGCAGGGCTTCCTGCAGCATGAGATCCCTGATCTCTTCCAGGGCCTCCGCAAAGCTAATCTGCAGGTCTGGGTCTGGTACTCGGAGGTTGTTAGTCACCGGGGTCTCCCAGTCGGCGGATTTCGTCCGATGGTAGTTCAAGCCGTTCGGCCGCCATGCGAACGTAGTCTGGATGCAAATCGATGCCCACAAACCGACGGCCATGGTACAGCGCGACCAATCCCGTGGTACCGGACCCCATAAACGGGTCAAGGACGACGTCGCGTTCGCGCGAACCGGCGAGGATACAGGGCTCGACCAGTTCCGGCGGGAAGGTCGCGAAATGTGCCTTGGGGAATCCCTGCGTGTTGACCGACCAGATCGTCCGGCGATTGCGTGATCCGGTGCCGTTCTGGACCTTTGCCGCTTCGTAGTCGTAAAAATAGCGCTCCGACGAAGACAAGAGGAATATGTACTCATGACAGCGAGTGGGTCGGTCTTTCACGCTTTCCGGCATGGCGTTGGGTTTATGCCATATTATGTCGCATCGCAGGTACCAGCCTTGCTCCTGCAGAGCAAATGCGACACGCCAGGGTATCCCGATAAGATCCTTGTTCTTAAGCCCTTCGGGGTTCTCGGGCCGAACGTCCATTGCACGGGCCGGATTCTTTTTATCCGGTGCTCTGCGGCTCCGGTTGCCGCTCGTGTAACCATCGCCGATGTTCAGCCATACGACCCCCTCCGGGTCAAGGACACGCCGTACCTCGGAGAAGACCTGGGTGACACGCTCGATATACTCGCGCAATGCTGGCTCAAGGCCTATCTGGCCTGGTATTCCATAGTCGCGTAAGCCCCAGTAGGGAGGACTGGTGACGACACATTGAACCGAGTCCGCAGGCAGTCTCTTGAGGGCCTCAGCAGCGTCCCCCTCGATCAACAAAGCATCGGACGTGGAGGTCGCTGCCCACAGCCGGGATGCTCGTGTACCTGACATGGCTCCTGTCCGAAGGAAGTCGGCAATGACGGTGCTGGAAGAAGAATAATCGCTTAACCGACGGGAGTCAAACGGATGACTCGTCACATATATTGTATTGGCGAGGCGCCGGTCCTTTAGGTTTTCTGAGAACCTCGTGTATTGTGCCGGTCGGCAACTGGCCGAGCAACGGTCTCAAGTAATCGTGAAAGCGGCGCGGCTCTCTGTGCTTTCGGCGTAGCCGATGCGGATGGCCTTCGCGCGCAGCGCGTGCTCGCCCTCGGTCAGGCGGAGCGGTCCGGTGTAGAGCCGCCAGTGGGGGTCCTCGCCTCCCTCGAAGGTGTAGGCGATGGACGCGCCCTGCGTGGCGCAGTGAAGCTGCAGGAGCAGCGGCCCTTCGAACGTCCCGCCGGTGGAGACCTGCGTGCCGTCCGCTTCGTTCGACATGGGAACGAACACGACGGGCGCGGTGGTCGGCTGCTCGCCGCCGGGATACCACCGGTGCTTCATCTCGAGTTCGTCCATCTCGCCCTTATCGCCCACGCGCTCGCGCCATTCGGCAAGGGCGCCGCGCATGCGCTTCAGCACGTCGCGGTATTCCGGCTTCCCGGCCAGGTTGTTCAACTCCCACGGGTCCTCCCGGATGTCGTAGAGTTCCTCGACGGGCCGGCTGTTCTGCGCGAACCACGCCTGGGGACCCTCCAGCGTGCCGGCCACGCGCCGAAGGAGTATCTCCCGCATGATGGGATGCCGGTTGCGGTAGGGCACCCAGAGCACCCGCGGCAGCTCCGGCCGGAAGTTGCGAATGTACTTGAACTGTCGGTCACGCACCGCGCGCACCATGTCGTACGACTCGTCGTAGCGGTCGCGGGTGGCGTAGATGTAGTCGCGCTCGACGGCGTCCAGGCCGAGGAAGGGCCGTCCCTGCATGTGGCCGGGGACCGGCAGGCCCGCCAGCGACAGCATGGTGGGGCCGAGGTCGATGAGGCTGACCAGTCTCTCGTCCACGGTGCCCGGGTCGAGGTGCCCCGGCCAGCGCACTATCAGCGGTATGTGGATGCCGGTGTCGTAGGGCCAGCGCTTCGAGCGCGGCAGACCCTCCCCGTGGTCGCTCCAGTGCACCACGATGGTGTTGTCGGCGACGCCGTCCTCCTCGAGTTCCTCCAGCAGCCGGCCCAGCAGGCGGTCATTGTCGGCGATGTGGTCGTACTGCCGCGCGAGCGCCTTGCGGCACTCGAGGGTGTCCGGCAGGTAGGGGGGCAGCTCGACGCTGTCCGGGTCGGTCTCCGGCTCACCGCCTTTCTCCTCCCACATGCCGCTCTCGTGGGTGGTGGTGGGGTTGAAGACGGCGAAGAACGGCTGTCCGTCCTCCCGGCTGCGCCAGTGGGCGCCGTCCCGGCACCAGTCCCACGCGGTCTGGGGCGGAGTGAACTGGTAGTCGGTTTTCGAGTTGTTCGTGCAATGGTAGCCCGCCGCGCGGAAGTACTCGCTGAAGCACTTCACGTAGTGGGGCACCACGGCGGAGTAGGGGGTGGCCATCTCCGGGGTGGCCTCGTTGGTGTGCGTGGTCCGCATGTGATGCGTGCCGGCGGACGTGGGGTAGATGCCCGTGATGATGGAAGACCGGCTGGGCGCGCAGACCGGCGCCGTGCAGAAGGCGTTCGGGAAGCGGACGCCCTCAGCCGCCAGGCGGTCGAGGTTCGGCGTGTTCGCCACTTCATCGCCGTAGCATCCGTAGCGGGGCGAGGTGTCTTCGAAAGAAACCCACAATATGTTCGGTCGCTCGGCCATCTCCGCCTCTCCTTCAGTCTGCCGTCGTCAGTTTGCGGTCGCGGTACATCTGCCAGAAGAGTATCCACGGGTCAAGCAGTATCTCGTCCTCCTCATCGTCGCCGGGCTCTCGCACCTTGAAGACGAAGTGGCTGTGCTCGTGGGCGCCTATGAGCACGCCCGCGCCGTCCGCGTAGCGCATTCCGGCGGGAATGGGCTCGTGCTCCGGCACAAGCAGCCGGATGATATGCCGGGTCTCGAGGGCCCACGTGGAGCCGTCCGGCCAGCGGTGGAAACCCCGCCAGCGGTTGTTGTTGGCACCGTCCTCCAGCCGGTCGAACAGGAAATGGTCGTCGAAGGAAACGGGAGCCCAGATGGGCGTGCCGGCCGGGTGGTTGATGTCAAGCCCGCCGTGGGCCGCAGCCCCGTGGTAGGCGCCCAGCCAGCAGTCCTCGCCCCGGTAGCAGTCCTCGATGCGCAGCCCGCCTTCCGGCAGGGGGCACCACGGGTGGAGCAGCACGGGGCAGATGCGCTTCGTAGCGTCCTGCACGGCGAACCGTGCCCGGCGCCGGGGACGGCACGCCCCGTGGTCCTCGGTCAGGAACTCAAAGATATCGTCGCACGCATCAAACCAGATCCGCAGGCCCATCACCTCGCGCGGTTCGTAGAAGGACCGCTGCGTGGCAACCTCCCGGCCCAGCGACACCGAGACGCCGTCTATGGTGATGGTGCAGGAGAACCGGTAGTTGGTCACGGCCCCCGGCTGCTCTTTACCCACCTCGTCCACGGTTGTGTGGTAGATCCCGGCACCGGCGCCCTGCAGCACGATGGAGCGCGTCTCACCATTCGCCAACGTGAAGCGCAGTTCGTCCCCAACGTCCAGCTCGACGGCCGTCAGAGTGTCCCTCGCGGTTTTCTCGATCACCCGACCCATAGTGTCACCTCCGGCAGGCCCAGCAGGCCGCATTCGAGGAAGCGGTAGCGCTTTCCGGGCGGCTGGTGCATCGGCCCGTCCAGCCAGCTCGAGCCGATGGGCAGGTCTTCATTGAACGGCGGGCCCATCATGTTCTTCATGTTGCCCGCGACGTCCACCCAGAGGGTGTGCCGCTCGCCGTCCCCCCGCAGCATTGCGTCGATCTCATACGGGGGGTAGGCCGCATCGCCCGTGTGCTCGCCGTCGATATGTACGCGAAGCGCGGAGCCCTTCCAGTCGGGGACCCGGACGGTGATACCGCAGGCATCCTGCTCTGCGACGAAGGTCAGCTCGTAGCGCAGCCACCACGGGTAGAACAGCAACCCCATCTCGCGCCAGTCACCCATGGTGAGGGGCCTGGAGTCCACGGTTGCGAACCCGCGCTCGCGCTCTTCCAGCGCGAAGTCGCCGGTGATGTAGACCGGCGCTATCTCCGTCCGCGGTCCGAACCGCGGGGCGGTCAACGCCAGAACGTTCTCGCCATCCCGGACGGCCTCGGCGATAGACGTCCTGTATATGTTCTCGTCGAACCAGCGGCCCTCTTCGGGGAAGTGCAATTCGACATCGTTGAGCCCGACGGTGTAAAGAGAGGGCCGCTCGACGGCCAGCATGAACGAATCCCGGTCGCCGCCCTCGACGGTGAAGCGGTATTCGACGCGGAAGCCCGCGTCCGGGGCTCGGGGTTGGTCCACCGGCTCAGGTCCGGGTGCTTCGGCGCGGCGGCGACGGCCGCGGGACGTGCCGTGCTCCCGGCCGCAGACTGCATCGGCGCGCGCGGTCACGATGTTCCGCCACAGTCGCCCTTGAACTTCCAGATCGCAGTAATCGAGGACCAGCAGATTGGGCTGCAGCCGCGTCACCCGCTCGAGGGTGACTTCCGTGTCGCGTGGCGCGCGATCAAATGACAGGATTTCCTCCCGGGGGCCGGGGGCGCTGATCCAGAGCGCGTGACCTCCTGGTGGCAGGTGCAGGTCGGCCGTCTGCCCGTCCTCGTGGGCTTCGGTCGGCACGGGTTCGGCGTCACCGCCCATCGTGTCGAGCGCCAGCAGATTCTGTCCATCCAGCCGGACCCGCGTGTCAATCTCCTGCAGCCACGGGCTGGCGAAGAAGTGCAGGGTGAAGCCATCTCCCAGCTCTTCCCGGCGCCACGACAGGTCCGCCGGCAGTGGCGAGCCGTCCGGTGCCGAGACGCGCGGCGGCACCAGTTCTCTCAGGCGTGCCAGCAGGTCGTCCGTGCCCTCGCAATCGACCCACCGGTCGGGGTGCTTGTCCGCCAGCGCCGCCGGTGCGTCGCTCGGTCGGCCGCGCACCGTAGCGGGTGGCTCGCCGAGGGCCAACAGCGTCCCGCCCGCGCCAAGGAACTCCTCGACCAGTTCCAGCGTGGACGGCAGCCAGGTCTCCATGTTCTCGGGCAGGATAACCGCCTCGTAGTCGCGTCGACCGACCCGCAGCGCGCCGTCCTGCACGGCGCCGAACTCGGCCATCACCCATTCGTCGCCCAGATCGTAGTCCACCTGCGCGTCCGTTAGCGCCTGGCAGATGTCCGCCTGGCTGTCGCGCAGACGGTTCAGACGGTTGCTCGATGTCTGCGGACCGGAGCCGATGCCATCGATGTCCGGCACGTAGTGCAGCCAGGCGCTGCCGGTGGGATGGAGCAGCAGCACCCGGTTGCGCTCCTCGCCCTGCAGCAGGGCGAAGACCGTCCGGCGGTCGTGCATCGCCTGCAGGTGGTAGCACGGCCACCATGAGGCGTGGTCGCTGATGGTCTGTGGCCAGTCGTACTTGCGGCGTCCGACGAGCGTCTGGTAGCTCAGGTGCGGGTTGACCACGTTGACGCCGTGCACCATGCACCAGTCGGAGAGCGGCTTGAACTCCTCCAGCGCCATCTCGTAGCCGCCTCCGCCGTAGGTCTCGCACAGCACACGCGGGCGGCCGAGCTGAGCGGCCACGCTGCTGACCTCCTTCAGCGTCAGCAGGTAGAGGCTGTTCTTCAGTCGGTCCGAGGGGTCGAACTGGAACCCCAGCATGTCCACACCGGGCGCCTGCATCCAGCGGTAGAGCGCCATGGCGTTGGGCTGCTTGCCGGGGCTTGGCCACTCGTGCTCCCACCAGTGGCCGGTGAACTGGAGGTCGTGTTCCTCGCACCAGTCGTAGCACTGCCCGGCGAAGTTCTCGCAGAACAGCCGGTTGAGCGTCTCATAGTAGTCGAAGCGGACGCCCGGCGCGTCCTCCGTCTCGAAAAGCAGCGCGCCGACCCGCTCGCGCAAATCGTAGCCGTGGTCTTGCTCGAACTCCGCCAGGATGTATTCCGACCAGGGCAGCGCGCGGTCGGCGCCGATTCCGGGCTCGTCGGTGAAAACGTAACGGATAAGGTGGCCGAACTGTTCGCCGAAGCGGCGGGCGTACTCGTCGTGGGTGAGGCGCAGGAAAGTTTGTGTGACTTTGGGGCGGGACAGGTCCGGCCGTCGCCTTTCGCCGGGTTGGGGCCGGTGCCAGTGTGCCGCAATGACGGGCCCGGCCACGTTGGAGACAGTGTTCCCGTCCTGCACCGGCTCGGGTGCGCCATCGGGTTTCAGGCGCCAGGCGGCCACAAGGTCCGTGCCGGGCACGGAGCCGGGGTCGTCGTAACGGCTCACCCGCAGGCACTGCTGCGCGGCGTCCGGGCACTCGTCGAACACCCGGCCGCCGGCGTTGCCGGACGGGAAGCCGTCCTCGTCGTAGATGTGGCACTCCAGTCCGAGCCGGGCGGACTCACGCAGCGAATGCTCCCACAGCTCGAACCAGCGGTCGGACAGGTATTCGGTCAGCAGGCCGGTGCGGCTGTGGACGAACACGCCGCCCACCCCCTGCTCGGCGAACTGCTCGAGCATCTCTGTGATGCGCCGCTCGTTGACTTCGCCGTTCCATATCCAGAACATGACGTGCCCGCAGGCGGCGGGCGGGTTGCGGAACTCCTCCAGCCATTCCGATTCCATGCTACTCTGGGACCTCTCTGTTGACGCATGGTAAGTGGTGCAGGGAGGAAGCTTAACCCGACGAAGCGGGCGCGTCCAGCGAGAGGGGCGGAACTTCATCCGAGCGCGACGTCCAGCGTCATCATGGCGGCGAAACCTACGATGACGCCCCCTGTAGCAAGGTCAACGTTGCCCTCGGACTGGGATTCGGGGATCAGCTCCTCCGCCACCACGAAGATCATCGCCCCGGCCGCGAAAGCCAGCGCGTAGGGGAGGATGGGCTTGACAATCAGAACGAGGGCGGCGCCGAGCACGCCCGCCAGCGGCTCTACCGTGCCCGAGAGTTGGCCGTACCAGAAAGCTTTCAGACGGCTCATGCCCTCGCGGCGGAGCGGAAGAGAGACGGCAGTACCCTCTGGGAAGTTCTGCAGCCCGATGCCGATGGCCAGCGCGACGGCCGCGCCGATCTGCGCAAGCCGCGCCTCGCCCTGCAGGTGGGCCGCTCCGCCGAAGGCCACGCCCACCGCCATGCCCTCCGGGATGTTGTGCAGCGTGATGGCCAGCACCAGCAGCGTGCTCCGCTGCCACGTGGTCTTGACCCCCTCGGTGAGCCGCAGGCGCGGGTGGAAGTGCGGCAGTAGCTGGTCAGTCAACCGGAGGAATCCGGCGCCGAACACGAAACCGACAAGCGGAGGCACCCACATGACGGCCCCGTAACCCAGGTTGGCGCTCATATCGATGGCGGGGATCAGCAGGCTCCAGCAACTGGCCGCTATCATCACCCCTGCCGCCATGCCCAGCGACGCGTCCAGATAGCGTTGCGGCAGGCTCTTGGCGAAAACCACGAGCCCCGCCCCCAACGCGGTCACGAACCATGTGCCCAGCGTCCCAATGAGAGCCTGAACGACCGGATGAAGATTGTAGAATGCTTCCATATCGCCCCCAGAATACACTGACCTATGAGGATACCGCACGTTTGCAGGAGCCGCAAAGCGAGCCGGCTCGGCACTCAGTTAAAGGCTCCGGCGCCGATTCCCTTGACGCCATGCGGGGGGTGGCGGCTACGATTCAGGCGGTCTGAACGCCCAGGCACCTTCGGGAGAAAGCGGAATGCAGAAACCACGCGCCGTCGTCATCGGATACGGATACGCGGGACGCAGCTTCCACAGTTACCTCATCGGCCTGGCAGACGGGCTCGAACTGCGCGGCGTCTCGTCGCGCAGCCCCGAGACGCGCGAGAAAATCGTCGAGGAACGCCACTGCCGCGCCTACGCGGGGCTGGACGAGGTCATCGAAGACCCCGATGTTGACCTCGTCGTGCTGGCCACTCCTCATGACACGCATGCCGAGCTTGCAGTAAAGGCCATGGACGCCGGCAAGCACGTGGTGACCGACAAGCCGATGTGCACATCCCTGGAGGAGTGCGACCGCATGATCGAGGCGGCCGAACGCAACGACGTGCTGCTGACGGTCTTCCAGAACCGCCGCTGGGACGGCGACTACCTGACACTCCGGAAGCTGATGGACGAGGGCGAGCTGGGCGCTGCGGGCCCGCAGGCCCAGGTCCACGTCCTCCCAGTATATGGGCGCGAAACGGGAGTCCAGGCCGC
>JAWODG010000007.1:0-11175 GCA_046483385.1 Candidatus Brocadiia bacterium
AGGAGCAGGAGTCGTTGTTGTTGTCGTAGGTGCTGGAGTCGTGGTAGTTGTCGTCGGTTCCGGCGTAGTAGTGGTGGTCGTTGGGGCCTGAGTCGTGGTCGTTGAAGTGGGGGCCGCTGTAGTCGTTGTTGTAGTAGTCGTAGTCGGCGCAACGGTTGTCGTTGTAGTCGTCGGGGCCGGAGTGGTCGTTGTGGGTGCAGCGGTCGTTGTCGTGGTAGTAGTCGTTGGTGCTTCGGTCGTAGTGGTCGTAGTAGGAGCAGGGGTAGTTGTTGTCGTAGGCGCTGCTGTCGTCGTGGTGGTAGTCGGCTCAGGCGTAGTTGTAGTTGTTGTTGGCTCAGGGGTAGTGGTGGTGGTCGTAGGTTCTGGAGTCGTCGTGGTGGTCGTGGGCGCTTCAGTTGTAGTGGTGGTCGGCTCCGGCGTTGTCGTCGTAGTGGTCGGGGCTTCTGTGGTGGTTGTAGTAGGAGCTTCCGTGGTTGTGGTGGTAGAGCCTGCCGCCAGATCAAATATCAACGGCCTCGGCTCGTAGTAGAGGGGCTGGTAGGGGCGTTCGTGCAGAGCGACTATCTGATCTGCGGTAAGAGTTTCACCATTCCAAAAAGCTATCTGGTATATAATTCCAGCAGCGACCCTTCCCGTGCTGCCGGAACGACCCCCAATCGACAGCGTATTAACAGATGCCACCGGCCAGGTCCATGCAGAGGCTTCAGAGATGACAACTATCCCGTCATCACGATAAAATGTCCTTTCGTTTGTCGTGTCATCCCATATAGCGGCTATAGTGTGAGTTTGTCCGTCCCTCCAAAAATCACGAACATAAGTGGAACTCCATTCAACATCGTTGATATTAAAAAACCACTCGTCTTCCACGCTGGACCCGCCTACCATAAATGCAAATTCCTGATAACCTGATCCGGCAGTAAAAAAATATGCGTAGGTCGGAAGCGGTGAGACATGCTTGTATCTCAGAAGAAAGCTGCCCCGCCCGGAGAGGAATTGGTTGATATTGTACTGCGTATCCATCCTGTCGTAATTAGACGAAAAATACGGTGAGCCTTCTTTCCATGTTGTATCAGACTCAAATTGAGCAAAATTTGCAGGTTGGAAAATATTCCCTGCCTTACTTCCCGATTGTTCCCAGCCCGGATAATATGCCACCGGCACCGGCAACCCCATCCGGTCAAACTGATGCCGTGCGTTGCTCTCAACAGCACTGAGCGGACCCCATTGGTGGGGCTTGACGGTGTAGTTGTGTCCTCGACGTGGAAGAATCAGCATTAGCTCATCCCGGTGATTTTGTAGCCGTCGTATTGGACATTGACTGTGATGTTGTTCGCAGTAGCATCAGCCGGCGGGCTTCTGTCACTTCTGCCCCCCATCATCGTTGACCGAAAGGCGAGCCTCTCACCCGGGGCGGGTAGACTTTCGCCGTCCCCTGAGTGACATAATCGGTCCTGGCCGGCTCAGTAATGCAACGAAGCAGCAACAGTCGAATGACCCCTGCCAGCGCCATCACCGTGTTGACGCTTGAGCGGCCCCCTGCCTATAATGGTGGTGGATTTAGAGAAGGTGTTGCGACGATGGATCTGTCCATCATCACGGACGGCTGGCCCTACGACGAAGAAAACGACGCCGAGAACGTCCGCAAGGTCGTGGGCGTGGACGGCAAGACCAAGATACAGGTGCGCATTCCCAACGGCGTGGTCCAGTGGGAGAGCGAGGGGCGGCCCGACGGACAACGGCCCTTCGGCCACGCGAGCGTGCTGACCTGCTGCGAGCGACGCCTCAGCGACGGCGGGGACATCGATGATGCGCTCTCGCCCGAACTGGTGGACGAGCTGGTGCTGGAGCTGTTTGACTACTACCGTCGCAGCCAGGCCCTGTTCCACCTGGCCGACTACGACCACACCCTCGCCGACATCGTGCACGCGCTGCGGATACTGAAGCTGCTGCGCCTCTATGCCCCCCACGAGAGCCTGCAGTTCGACCAGTACCGCCCCGGGTTGCTGGTGGACCGGGCCCGCGCGCAGATGCTGATGGAGGTGCGGCAAGGGCAGTTGCGTGAGGCGTTCGACGCGCTCAACCAGGGCATTAACGACATCGAGGGCTTCTATCTGGAGCACGAGATGGACGACCAGATAGCCGACAGCCCCGAGCGGCAGATTCTGGTCGAGTTGCGCCGCAGCCTGCGCGAACGTCACAACGTGCCGCTGAACGACCAGGAGATACTGCGCAGCCTCCGCGTGGAGCAGGAGGTCGCCATCCGCAAGGAGAACTACGAGATGGCCGCCCGCCTGCGCGACAAAATCGCCTCCCTGAAGCAGAGAATCGGCAGCCAGGATTAGGCGCCCGACCGGCGCAGCCCCCTCACTGGGGACGAACCGCCCATGGACGAGCAGCCGGACGACCTGGAACCTTCCGAGCTTCCCCCCGAGCAGGACACCTGGGAGGGTGCCCCCGTGCAACTGGAGGGCCAGAAAGCCGAAGCGGAGACTCCCGCCGCCGAGGAGACCCTGGACCAGCCCGTGGAGGGGGTTCCGCCGCCGGCCCCGCTCAAGCCGTTCGAGCGCTGGACCGCCCGCTGGCTGATGGCGGGCGGAGCCGGAGCCGCCGCACTCGCCCTTATCGCCCTCTTGACGGCATTCCTGCAGGGACCGCGCCCGGGGCAGTGGCAGGGAGCCCTGCTGGCGCTGGACACCGCCCTCATCCTGCTGCTGGCCCGCGTGTTCGTTGTGGGCGGCCTGTCCCTGAAGTCCCTTTCTCACGGCGCCTTCAGCATCCTCGGCATCGTGGCTTCCGGGTACGCGCTGCAGACCACGGTGCTGGGTTCGGCGGCCCGCTTCATCCAGGGCGAGGCATCGCCGGAGTTCCTCAGTGAACTGCTGGTATTCGGGCTGCTCGGGCTGGCGGGTCTGATCGTATTCGTCCAGTGCTTCCGGGGGCGCTCGTGGGCCTGCCGCACGGCCGCCGTGGCGGCGGTGGCCTTCGTGCTGCTGTGCCTCATCCAGGGATTCCGCAGCGGTCTCGTGTTCGGCTATACCCCCGCCCCGCCCGGCCTGCCGGCGGGAGCCTGGTGGCCGCTGCTGGCTGTCTGCGTAGTCGCCGCGGGCGCGCTTCCTCTACTGTGGGATTGGGCACGGCAGGGAGCGCGGCTGGACAGGCGCCGCGTGGCGGCGCCGGCGCTGTGCACTCTGGCGCTGCTGGCCGGGGCGGCGCTATTAGCGCGGACCACCGCGGGCGTCCACGACGCGCCGACGGCGGTGGCCCTTTTGTGGCGGCTGTCCGCGGCCTGGCAGGGGGTAACGCTGCTGCCGCTGGCGGCGCTGGGTCTCGGCCTCGCCTGGAGGAACCGCCACACGCTTCGAACGGATATGGTTGAATCAACCCGCTTTGCCTGGTTCCTCGTGGTTCTGGGCGGCCTGGCGTGCCTGGCCCTCTGGCTGCCGACCGGGCTGAGTGGCAGCGACGGGAGTCTGCAGGCGGCGGTCCTGGCTTGCGGTGTCGGGGCCGTCATGCTGGGCGCCTGGCTGGGCGCCACGAAGGGAGACTGGGTCAGCCGCTGGTCATTGCTGCCCGCCGTGCTGCTGGCGGTGGCGGCCCTCTCCTCGTTGGACGTCTTGCTCGACCTGAGAGGGCCCACCGGCCCATGGGGTCCGGTTGTCGGGTTCCTCTGGTCCTCGCTTGTGGTCGGCCTGGTCTTCGCCGCCGCCGGCATAGCCGTTGTCAGGCGCAGGCTGCGCCGGGAGGAAGACCGCTCATCCTCCTGGTCGGACTTGCATTCGCTGGCTACGACCGGCACCTGGTTGAGTGTGACGGCGCTATGGGTCGTCTTTAGCCTGGCGGCCGGGACGCCGGCCGTAGCGGAGGGCCTGACCGGCACGCTCCAGACGGTGGGTGCCCACGTGCAGGACGGTCTGACACTGGCGCTGGGAACTGAGTTGTCCGGCGTGGCCATCCATGCCGCGGAGCGAGTCTACGGGGCCTGGGCCGGTTCCTTTGAGCCGGCCGCCAGCGGCATCCTATTCATCCTGCTCGCGGCCCACGTGCTGGCCACGTCCCGCTCGCGCTGGAGTGCTTACCTGATGGCCTCTCTCTGGTGGTTGCCGCTGCTGGTTTTGGCAGCGCTGACGATATCTCTGGCAACGCGGTTGTTCTTCCCCCTCGAGGGACCGGTGCCGGCCACGGCCGCGGGCCGGTTCGTAGCATCGCATTTCCCGGCACGCCTGGCACTGGTGGCCATTGCGGCGATCCCCACGGGGCGACTGGGGGAGGCTTATGTAGCGGTGGTGGGCCTGTGTCGTCGGGAGAAAAAGAAGTATGCTTCTCCCCTGCTGGAGGCGGAATCCATCCGGCCGGCAGGGTCCCCCGGGAGAAGTCACCTGGTGTTCCTGGTGCGGCTTGGTATGGTTCTGGCCGCGGTGGGGCTGGTGGGTGCGGTG
This sequence comes from Candidatus Brocadiia bacterium, assembly GCA_046483385.1. Taxonomy (GTDB): domain Bacteria; phylum Planctomycetota; class Brocadiia; order SM23-32; family SM23-32; genus B1Sed10-231. The sequence goes on from JAWODG010000007.1 coordinate 4,437, forward strand.
GCCATTCACCCGGGCCCGGCCGGCGGCAACATTCTGGTCGGACTCGGGCGCGTCGGCCGCGCCTGGGCGCGGGGCCTGGCAGAGCTGACGTTCGACGTTGGGGGCCTGACGGCCGACTGGGCCGGTTACGGCGTGGCCGCCGGCCTGGTGGTCTACATGCTGGTCGGCATCTGCTACGAGGCCCGGCGGGGCCGTGTCTCCACGTATCCGCTGCTCGGCGTGTTCTGGGTCCTGCTTGTGGCCTATCTGGGAACCGGCTGGCTGCGGGCCTTCCGGGCCTCCGGCCTTTCGCGGCCCGTTCTGGCCGCCTCGGCGGCCCCGGTTGTCGTCCTGGCCGGCGCCACGGCGGCGGTCTGGATGCGGTGGTGGCGGCTTGCCGGCAAACAGGCCAACGTCGGCGAGCCAGTGCGCGACGGAGGGAGCGGCGGCCGGTCTGCCTCCAGTCTCGGCACACTGGGGCTGGTGCTCTGCGGGGTCGGTACGCTGTTGCTGCTGCACGGGTTCCTGCGTACGGACCCGGCCTACGCCGAACGCGCCGGCCGGTGGCTGGAAGGGGCCCGTTCCGTGCTCGACGGCCTGGTGGACGGGGTGGCACGCCGCACGGTGCACGCAGGCGCGGGCGAAAGCGCCATGACGGCCCTGCTGCTGGCGCTGGCGGCGGGCGCTGTGCTGATAGTGCACATGCTGGCCCGGCACGAGAGCCGCACGTTCCGCGCCGTGCTCTGCGCGCTGTGGTTCGCCGCCGTGGCCGTGGGGGTGGGCGCCGGAGTTTACGCCCTGGTGGAGGGCGAGCCCGGGCGCCTGGACGCGGCCCGGCTGCTGGGCGGCTTCGCAGTGGCCGTGGTCATGGTCCGGGCGGCGATGGCCCTGGTCAACGCCCCCCTGTGGATGACGTCCCGGGAGAGGTAGGCCTGCTTTGTGTGTGACGGACTGCGCGTCCGCTGCTATAATGACCCGAAGACGCCGGCCGACCGCGTTCCGGCCGGGAACTCCGCAACCGTGAGACGTCTGGTTCCCCATGAGAAAACCCAACCTGGGCATCCTGATTAAGCCGGCCAGCTTCGACTGCAACATGGCCTGCGACTACTGCTACTATCGGCCGGTGGGGCAGCTCTATCCCGACGCGCAGAAGCCCCGCATGACGCCGGAGATATTCAGCGCCGTATGCGAACAGTACCGCGCGCTGGAACCGAGCGAGATAAAGGTCGGCTGGCAGGGAGGCGAGCCGACCTTGATGGGTCTGGACTTTTTCCGGCGGGCCATCGAGGTCGAAACCGAGAATGCCCGCGCGGGGGACTGCTGGGGCAACAGCCTGCAGACCAATGGCGTCGTCCTGAACGACGAATGGTGCGAGTTCCTGGCTCAGAATCACTTCCTGGTCGGTCTGAGCGTGGATGGGCCGCGCGAGCTGAACACCATGCGCCGGTTCCCCAACGGCAAGCCGGTCTTCGACGTCACCATGGGCGCGCTGGAACTGCTGAGGAAACATGACGTCGAGCACAACATCCTGGTCGTCATCAGCCGCGCCAACGTCGAGCATCCCGACAAGGTCTTCCAGTTCCTGCTGGACAATGACTGCCACTACTCCCAGTTCATCCCCTGCACCGAGCCGACCGGGCAGGCGGGCGGCGTCAGCGAGCACTCCATAAGCGCTTCCGAGTACGCCGACTTCATGCTGGCGGTCTTCGACCTGTGGATTGACAACGACGATCCGTCCTACTACATCCGCCGGCTGGACAACTGGCTCCACCAGTTCTTCGGCCTGCCGCCCGAGTGCTGCGAGTACCGCGAGGACTGCTCCAACCTGGTGACCATCGAGTGGAACGGGGACGTCTATCCGTGCGACTTCTACGTCACGGACGAATATCGCATGGGCAACGTGCGGGAGAAGACGCTGGAGCAGATGCTCAACGGGCCGGAGTTCCGGAAGTTCGTGCGGCGCGCGGAGCAGATACCCGACGTCTGCGACGGGTGTGAGTGGCTGAAGTACTGCCACGGCGGCTGCTTCCGCCATCGGGAGAAGCTGGGCATCGATCAGGAGGGCACGCCCTACCTGTGCGAGGCGAAGAAACGGATCTTCGGTCACGTCTTCGAGACATTGAAAGAGATCAAGGACGGTCCGGGCGGTTCTGAGCTGCACAGGTTTCTGAATGACATCGAGCGGCAAGTCCAGCGGGGAAGCGCCCGACCCTCGCCGCAGCCGCCGCCCCAGAGCCGCCGGGCGCCCCAGAACCGCCGGGCGCCCGCGCCGCGGGCCGGTCGGGGGAAGGGAACGGTGGGCCGCAACGACCCCTGCCCCTGCGGCAGTGGCAAGAAGTTCAAGCACTGCTGTGGCCGCCGGGCCCCCAGCACGCGAACTCGGTAGGTGCGACAAGCGAAAAAGCGTATGAACAGCGAAGCGGAAGACAGCGTCGAAGTCGCCATTCTGGGCAAGTGCGTGTATCTGAAGCCCGAGGGGTTCGCCACCCAGCGCAACAGCCTGGGCATACCGGAGTTTCTGGACGCCATGTTCCGCACCGGCTGCACGCACGCTGTCTTCGACCTGTCGGAGTGCCGGGGCATGGACAGCACCTTCCTGGGGGTCATCGCCGACGCCGCCACGGCCCTGCCCCAGCGCCGGGGCAAGACGGTCATCATCCTGAACGCCAACGAAAGGGGGCAGCGGCAGCTCAGGCGCGTCGGCCTGCTGCCGCTGGTCCGGGTGCTTGACCGCGAAGTCAAACCCCCGGAACCGATGGAGCTGCGCAAGATGGACTTCGTCGATTTCCCCAAGACGCAGTATGAGAAGCTCAAGAAGATACGGGACCTCCACCAGCGGCTCATCCGACTGAACGAAGGCAACCGGGAGCTGTTCGGACCCTTCATCGAGATGGTGGAGGAGGAACTGGAACAGACGCGTCAGGCCGAAGAGCAGCAAGAGCAGTGACCCCCAATCCGGGAGACCGCCCGATGAAGTTCGGCATGTGCAACGAGTTCTGCGAGGGCTGGGATTTCGAACGCGTCTGTTCGCTGGCCGCGTCCGCCGGTTACCAGGGCGTGGAGATCGCGCCTTTCACCCTGGCCGATTCCGTGAAGGACATCAACTGGCAGGAGCGGCAGGGCATCCGGCAGACCGCCGAGGACAACGGTCTGGAGGTCATCGGCCTGCACTGGCTGCTTGTCAAGCCCGAAGGGCTCCACCTGAACAGCCCCGACCGCGCCGTCCGCAAGCGCACGGTGGACTACCTGATGGCCGAGATCGACTTCTGCTCCGACATCGGCGGGGGCGTCATGATCGTCGGTTCGCCCAAGCAGCGCAATGTCCTGCCCGGCCAGTCCTACCCGGAGGTCTGGCAGCGCAGCGTGGAGGTCTTCGCGGAGCTGGCCGAGCATGGAGCCGAGCGGGACGTCTGCCTCTGCATCGAGCCGCTGGGAGCGAATGAGACCAACTTCGTTCACACCGCCGAACAGGCGCGCCGCCTGGTGAATGCCGTCGGCCATCCGAACTTCCAGATGATGTTGGACGTGAAGGCCATGTGCCAGGACGAAGAGCCGATTCCCGACATCATCCGCGACTCCGGCCCGTGGCTCAGGCACTTCCACGCCAACGACGAAAACCTGCTGGGTCCCGGTTTCGGTGACACGGACTTCGGACCCATCGCCGAAGCGCTGCGTGAGGTCAACTACGACGGCTACGTCTCGGTCGAAGTCTTCGATTTCTCCCCCGGACCGGAGAAGATCGCCAACAAGAGCATCGAGCACCTGCGCAAGGTCTTCGGATCACCGCACTGAACCGCATCACTCACGGAGTTAAGCCGCCATGGAAGACGTCAGGATAATGCTGGAAGGCAATCCTCGAACGGTCGACTTCTGCCCAGTCAGCACCCGCGTGGACAGGGCGGGAAAGGAACTGGAGAATTGTCAACTCGTGGACGTGGCCGCCGCCCGGCCGGTGCCCTTCCAGATGGAGCCCGCCACGGGCGGGTCGGTCGTGCACTGGCTGGTGGATTCGCTGGCTCCCGGCCAGCGCAGGGAGTACGTGCTGCGTGAGGGCGGCGAACCGCTCGACGGGCCGGAGGTCAGCCTGGAGACCAGCGAGGACAACGTCGCCGTCTCCGTCGGGGACGAGCTTTTTACGCGCTATCTCTACGGCGAGGACGTGCCCAAGCCCTGTCTCTATCCACTGATCGGCCCCTTCGGCTCGGGCGTCACACGCGCCTATCCCCAGGAGCAAGTCGAGGGCGACTCCACGGACCACATTCACCACAGGTCCCTCTACGTCGCCTGGGGCGACGTCAACGGGTCGGACAACTGGGGCGAGGGCGAGGGCAGCGGCACGATGGCCCACCGCTACTTCGAGGCCGTCGAGGGCGGCCCCGTCTTCGGACGGCTGGTCGCGTTGCACGACTGGCTGGACGTCGAAGGCAACCGGCTGATGCAGGACCGCCTGGAGTATCGCTTCTACAACGTGCCCTCCTCTTTCCGCCTGTTCGACGTTGACGTGACCTTCTACGCCAGCGACGAGGAGGTTACCTTCGGGGACACCAAGGAGGGCGGCATCCTGTCCGTCCGGGTCGCCTCGTCCATGGAGGTCCAGCGGACCGGCCGCATCGAGAACGGCGTGGGGGGCATCAATGAGCCGGAGACCTGGGGCAAGCGCGCGCCGTGGTGTGACTACTCCGGGCAGGTCGGCGACCACACCGTCGGCATCGCCGTGTTCGACCATCCGTCCAACCTGCGTCATCCCACCTACTGGCACGTGCGCAATTACGGCCTGATGACGGCCAACCCGTTCGGCCTGTCGTTCTTCGTGGACAAGAATGCCGACGGCTCCTACGTGCTGCCCTCCGGCGGACGCCTGCGCTTCAGGTACCGCGTCTGCGTCCACGCCGGGGACGCCGCCCAGGGCCGTGTCGGCGACCGCTATCTCAACTGGCTGTTCCCCCCCACCGCCACCGTCCAGGACTGAAGTGGGGTACAGAAAATGGAAAAGCCGGCCCTGTGGAAGCTGTCGCCCGAAGTCGTCACAAAACCGTGGGGCCTGCTCCATGAGAGCGCCCGCGAGATAACGGGCATCGAGGTGGGCCTGGGTGAGTTCTGGCTCGCCTCCGCCCAGACCGGCCCGGGCAATTACTCCAATACCGTCTCCGACCCCGTCCTGCGTAAAACGCTGGCCGAGCTGCTGGCCGAGGCCGCTTCGGAGGGGGAGAAGGCGCTCGAGCAGCTCATCGGCTCCGGCCCCCTGCGTCACCTGCGGGAGAAGCCCCACCGGGGCAAGACGGAAGCATGGTGCGTCCGCATGGCGCGTGGACGCACCGGCGTTGTCGCCGGCCCGAGGACGCACGAGGACGCCGAGCGCCTCCAGGACATCATCCAGACCGAGGGGCTCCGCCCGCAGGTCGAATCTTGGTCGGAGGAGGTCCGTGAGTTATTCGGCATCATCGAGCCCCTCCAGGGGGGCGAGGTGTTCATGGTGCCCGCCGGCACGCTGCACACGATGTTCGCCATCGGGCCGGACAGCCGACTCATCATCGACGAGCTCCAGCAGGGCTACGGGGAGGCGCTGTTGCCCACTCTCAGCAAGATTCTTATGGTGCAGGACGACCTGCTGAGCGTACAGGTGCACCCCGACGACGCCACAGTCGCAGACGCCGCCGAGGGGCGGCTACGCATCGAGCAGGATCTGCAGGACAACCCGACGGTGCGGGTCTATGACTTCGGCCGCCGGCCGGGCGAGTACCCGGAGCTGGGCTTCCGCCTGACCGACCCCGAAGCCGGCCTGCGGCTGGTCGAGCCTCTGCGGGTCAAAGTCGCCGACGGTCATACCTGCGAAGTCATGCTCGCGCACAGAAGCCTGGCCCGCAACCGCCACTCGCTGGCGGCGGGCGCGGCCGGCGACCTCGGCCCTCGGCACGGAAGCTACCGCGTGCTGCACTGCCTCGACGGTGAGGTCGAGCTGCGCGTCCCCGGCCGCGCCATGGCGCTGACACGAGGCGAAACTGCCTTCGTGCCGGGCTGCCTCGAAGAGGAGCTGAGCCTGATGGCACGAATGGACTGCGAGCTGTTCGACGACGCGTTTCCGGACATCACCGTGCTCAGCAGCTTCCTCGGGTGGCACGGGGCACAGGCCGGGCAGATTGAGGCGCTCCTCAGCCCGCCCCGCGCCCTGCCGCCGGAAGAGTAGCGGGCGCAACGGTTTCGCTTGGAGCATCCGATGATTTCCGACGTACGCCGACTTGCCTTGCTCGAAGAGGCCTGGTATCCCGCCCTCGCCCGCAACGGAAACACCTTGCTGGCGGCCTGGCGCGGCTTCCGCCCCGCCGATTCCATCCTGGAGCCGGAGTCGATTCACATTGCCACCATCGAGGACAATGGGCCGGCCGACACCACGGTGGTCGCGACGGGCCATTTCCACCGCGCGCCGCGCCTTATTGCGGCCGATAACGGATGGATTCTGCTCGCCATCGAGAGGTCCGACGGCGACTGGAGCCTCGTGCGGCGGGACTTCGGTCCGGAGCTGGCGGCGAATCGTGAGACTGCGCTCTCGTCAGAAGGCGCCCGCGTAAGCCATTTCGACGCCGTCGCTTCGGGCGGAGGAGCCATCATCTGGACCCAGGCCGCCGATGCGGGGCGCTCCGTCGTCTTCCGACCGCTGGAGGCCGATGCGCCGGCCATCACCCTTGCCACCGGATCATATCGCCGGGTGTGCGACCGCGCTGGCCGCGGCCAGGGCCGGCGCCGACGTGACCGTGGCGACGAA
>JAWODG010000049.1:0-24128 GCA_046483385.1 Candidatus Brocadiia bacterium
GCAGCGCGGAGTCCAGGGTCTGTCCTACCTCCGGAGCATCGTGGCTTCCCGCGAACGACCCCCGCCCCTGCCGGCCGCGGCATGACCGGCGCCGCAGGCCCGTTCTACCCGGCCAACTGCAGGGAATGTCTGCTCAGACCTGCTTCGACTCCGCTCTTCAGCCCCCCGCCGCTGGACGGTAAACACTTACCGTCCCTACGTTAGGAGGAGTGCTATATTGCGCTAAGACGTAAGACAGGCGAGTAGCTTTGCCAGTAATCCGCCAAGAGGGAGCAACTCATGGACGCACGAGGCGTCGTCCACTGTCCTGGATGCGGGATTAGGCTCAGTGTTCCTACCGGCCTCGGGGTCCTCCATGTGCGCTGTCCAAAATGCGGCAGGGAATTCGAATGGGGAGCGGATGAAGTCGCACCACGGGCCAACGGGACTCGGAGTGCCGTCCCGCCGAAGCAGCGTTCCACCCAGCGCGCCAAGGTTCTTCTGTTCCTCATTCTCGTGGCCGGTGTGTGCATGCTTGTCTGGTTTGGCCTGCGGAACCGGCAAAACGGGAAGGAACTCGCTGACCATCCGGGGTCTTCCATTCCGGCTGCCCCTCGTCAGTGGCAGGCCGACCGTCCAAGGCCCCGCTGGCTGACCGTGAGTTACGAGGGCTTGGTAGACAAGAGCGCCTTCGTCCGCACTGGTGAGAGTCTGGGCATGGTACTTGAGCAGCTGTCGGCTAGGCCCGAGTTGCGTGGGGCCGCGCAACCTTCCCTGGACGGTTACTCCCGACTGCTCCAGGACGTTGTGGAGATGACAGAAGGCCGCGATCAGCTACCGCACCTTGACGTAACGGACAACTATCCTGTGGGCACGGCTCAGCCTGCCTGGATGGCGATCTTTAGGAGCGGACCTGTGCGTGTCTTCACTGATCATGCCGGGCACGTACGCGCTTTTGTATGTGGGCAGGACCCGAGGAAAGCATACTTTGAGCACTACGGAGTGTTGCGGCATTGCCTGGCGGGGCTGGTTGAGGACGATGGCTCGGACCTCCAGGTTGAGGTTTACGCCTTCCAAAATGACTTCAGCCGGTGCGAACTGCGACTGAATCGCACCCCGTATGTGTTCGCTGCCCATTCGTTTCCGATCCAGGAAGGCCGCACCCCTTTGGACCTCCAGGGCTTGAAGACATTCTTCGAGGCCGGGGGAAAGCTGACGGGGGCACACATCGACCAAGAGCAGGGCCTCGTGCTCTTCGCAGAGGAGGGCGACAAACAGACGGTTGCTGGTGAGCGAGTATCTCTTGCCGACTTTGCCGTTGCCTACCGAGCCGTATTCCACGCCGGTGACAACGAAGCGTTCGTCAGTCTTGATCCCCATCAGGATGCCACGAAGGTAACGGTCAACTTCGGAGGGTACCTTGAGCACACACGGGTCGGGCAGGTGGTGCTTGATGCGGACAAGCGCTTCAAGACCATCACTTCTGGCCTTGACCCAGATTCACTGCAGGATATCCGAGATTACACAACGCGCTTCGTTCCCTCGTTTCTGACCAGCACGGAACGTGAGTTGATAGGCGAGTTCCGACCAGAAGAGGGCTGGGCGGGCACGCGGTTCTGGTACTACCCTGATTCCGTTGAGATCGAATCAGATCTTGGCTACCAATACGCTAGGGTAGCGAATCCACAATTCACCGCTGACGCTGAGCGATCAAGAGATGACTTTCCGACGCCGGAAGCCTTCGAGAGGTTCAAGCAAACAGCGCTCAGCCCGGCTATTCGCGACAATATCAGGCACTTGAATGAGCACTACACCGAATATGCCGCAGCGTTTCCTGAACTGAAGGAACTAAGCACGGTGGCTCGTTTGATGGGGATTTGCTGCTGGCTGAGGCGTGCCAAGGCACGGAAGCGGCTGGACTTGGATGCCCTATTGAGCGTTGAACTGCCTGCCCATGAGACGAGCACCGAGAGGACACAGCTAGTGGTTACGACCGGCTTCACGGCGGCTGGCAATACGAACGCCACGGCCGAGATGGTGAGAGACTCCATAGGCATCCGGCCGCTTGGGGCCGATCTGGAGAGGAACGTTGCGGAAGCCTTCATTAACGTCGAGCAACTGGCACGATTTCTCTCCCGCACGGCAGGAAGGACGCCGGAAGACTGGCGACTGTTCGTTGGGCGCGCACGCGAGTTAATTGAGGAGGCGGGAAACAAGAAGGTCAAGACCCTAATCAGCAACAAGTCTGACCTGGAAGCCTTCGCTGAAACTGCAGGCGAAGCCGCTGACTTCCCTTTCTCTGAGCCGTTCCGTACACTGGAGGCACAGATACAGGAACGCCAGAAGAAGCTTGATGAGTTGAAGTCACGTATTGAAACGTCTCGTCGGCGTATCGAACGCGGCAACAGCACTGCGGCCTCGGTGGCCGCTCATAACAGGCTCGTGGACGACTACAATCAAGAGGCAGAGAAGGCAAACGCTGCAGTTCGACGCCTCGAAGCAATTGAGCTTCGCACCCGAATGGTCTGTGAAATCGGCGGAGGCATTGATCTTGGGCCTGACCAGTTCAATATCCGGCCAGTTGCCGAGTCACCCCAGTTAGATGCCTTCCGCGATGCTGCCCGATTGGCAGGAACAGAGTGGACACGCGTTGGACAACGGCGCAGGTGGCTTCGGAGCGCCTCAGAGTCGGGTGTTGGTGAATTCAGAAATGAACTCCCCAAGTCGACATGGGAGAGCACCGGTCGATTCAGTGAGGGGGACTTCACTCAGGAGCGACTGGGCGGGCGCCGGGGCCAGCTAGTCTGGGCGCAGCGAGAGGGTGGCGCAGGTACATGGCGCGACCTGGTCAAGCAGGATGACGGCACATGGCGGGAAAGGTATTTCGACGGACGAGCTCAAGAGTTGAAAGTCGCAACATACAAAGCCGGTGAGTTCACCTCTTGCACCGTGGCGGAGCTCGTGAAACCCGACAAGATTGTGTTTGGGAAGATGGACCCCAAGGGCCTCGCAGCTCCCAAGGATCCCCCGGTATGGTGGCGGGCCACAGCGGTAAATGAGAAGTAGCAAGAGGACGATAATTGGAATCGGACGGCTACATTTTCTTCCCAGGATTTCCGGACTCACGACACAGCAGGCTGGTTGCCTGCAGCAGCGAATACTCTCGTGTGGAGCAGAATGACTGGGAGACATGACATGCCAAAAAACGCCCTTTCTCTGCAGGAGTTTCAAGAGCAGATTGAAACGCTTTTCGGCCAACGGCTCACGGGTCCGGCACAGGTGGCAGCAAAGGATTTCTGGGAGCACTGCGAAGGTTTCACGCGCCTCATCTCGCAAAGAAAGCTGTCGGTACAGGTCGATCCCTTATTCCTTGCGCATAACTTCTCTGAATATGCGAGGTATCACAGGTGGAAAGGAGTTGGCATAATTAGTCTGATAGTTGGCTTTGTCCTCGTCTGGTTCTGGTGGTCACTAGGCGTGGGCTTGCTCGTTACGGCCATTGCCCTTTGGACCTATAGCAATCGTGTCCGGTTCAATGACGCCAAAATGTTTGCAGAGCAGCTCATGAAAGACGCTACGCTAAAGCCTATGCAGAATGGCTACGCACGGCTGTGCGCAAACTACATCGCTGGCATCATCCAATTGTCTACGCCCATATACTCTGCGCGCTGGCCACAGCACCCGTCAAATGTAATCACTGGAGAAAAGACTTTCATTGATACGGAACAGAATGAACAATCGGATTGACATCCACTCTTGCGCTACACACGCGAGGGGGGCTCATCTTTGTTACAACGCGCTTTTGCCAAGCTTCTCCGGCTCACCTGGCGTACTCTCGCAGTTCTTGAGGAGTGTCCCATCTGGGGTACGAGTGCAAATGCTCCGTTAACATAGCGCCTCTTCTCGGGTTGAGAGTCCGAGAGTTCTCGGGTGGTCGGGGGGCGAAAGAGGCGGGTGACCGGCGCAGCGGTACTCTCACCATCCGCACGGGGGCACCGGTGGCCGGGTTAGGCGGTTGGCGTAAGTCGTTGCCCAGGTGGCGCGTACGTGGAAAAGGCCGGAGCCTGTGGCGCTCCGGCCCTGTCGTTAACCAACTCGCCGTCCTGGTTTCGCAAAAATAAAAATGGCTCCCCGGCGAGGACTCGAACCTCGAGTTCGCCGTACGGCGAATTAGCAGCCACCCTCTTCCCTCAAGAGCTTCAGGATGAAGCGGCGGCCCCCGCCCGATTTGAGCTGTCTCTCGCGCCTCATCGCGGTCCGCCGCGACTTACACTGTTCGCTGTAGAGCAGTCGCCACGGGCCGGTATGACGCTGGGTATGCAAGGTGAGATCGCAGGCGGGGTCGTTGTGCTGCTGGAGGCGGCGGGGCAAGTCCGATGTCTGTCCCACGTAGGTCTCGCCGTCGGGATTGACCAGGACATATACCTGGAAGGCCACGCGAGGGTACCCCGATGAGTACAAGAAAATGGCTCCCCGGCGAGGACTCGAACCTCGAGCCTAGTGGTTAACAGCCACCCGCTCTACCAATTGAGCTACCGGGGAACCGTGGCAGCGACGGCGAACAGACCGCCATCCCAACGGCACTTATTCTACGTCATGCGCCGTGGAATTCAAGTGACGGCGGCGTCTCACGCGTACGGCGTGAACTGGGCCAGGTCGTGGATGCCCAGTTCTTGCTCCATCTCGGCCACTTGATCCACGACGGCCGCGAAGCCGTCGTCGCCGAACAGTTCGTGCTCGCGTTCCTCGAACTGCTCCCCGAGTTCGTCCAGTTCGGGTGGCGGGATGACGCCGTACATGGCCGGGAACAGCACCGTGTCCTCGCGGGCCATGTGCGGGCGGTACATCCGCACATAGGCGTCCAGTTCGTCGCCCACCGGGGCCGGCCGGCCGGCTCCTTCGGCGCGCGTCAGGATGCGGCTGGTCACTGCCCTGCTGGCCTCGTGTTGCTTGCGAAGGATTCGGACGAGCCGCTCGTAACCGTCCCCCTCCTGCATGCGCGGGAAGATGAACTCCTCCTCGAGTTGCTCGTGGTAGGCCTCGATGAAGTCCTGCACCAGGCGGGTCGCCCGGACGACCAGCGCGAGCGAGACGTCCAGCTCGACCGACATCGCTCCGTGGGCCTCCTCGTAGACGAGGAGGAGACGGTCCATGACGCCGTGCTCCCTCATCAGGTCTTCGGCCGCCGAGATGCCGGCCTGGCGGTCCGGCGGCTCCTCAGGCGAAACCGACCGGACCATGAACGCGGCGCCGCCGGTCGCCGCGGCACCGAAAAAGGCACGTCTGCCCATACGATCAGCGCGTGACATGGTAGTGCCCCCTTGCGATACAGATTTGCCCCAACGATCATGGGAACCGAGAAACGGGGAGGCGTCAAGGGCGCCCGCAGGCGCCGCGGGAGGTTGTGGCGTCCTTCCAGGACGCGGTTTCGTGGGGCTCGGCGGGGGTCCCGGGGCTGCGCCCCGGGCTGGTATGTGGCCCACCTTTGGTGGGGGTACGCCGGCGGGGATGCCCCCGCGCGGCCGGCCCCGCGACGGCGGGAAGGGGGATCTCGGAGTGCGAGGCCTGGCGCGCCCACAGAGCCCGGCACTGCCCCGTCAGCTTGCAGGGCGCCGCCGCGCTGGGAGAGCGCGCCAGCCGGCGTACTCCAGGGGACGCGCTCAGGCCAACGTAGGGTTGCCTGGTGTACACGAACCGGGGCGTGCGTCCGCTAAGGGCAAGATGGTCCCCCGGGCGCGGGGCCGCACTCGAGAGCCAACTGCCGGCCCAGCTTTACAGCGAGATGGGGCGGGCGGAGACCTTCTGGAGCTGGTCCCGCGGACCTCGGACGGCGACGTGGCGGACCTCGCCCGGGAGCATATCGAAGTCGTTGTCCTTCAGGCGCACGGCGCGCGGGGCGTCGATGTGGACGTGCCAGGCGAAGGCGTCGGATTCCAGACGCAGCGCTCGTCCGTCGCCGGTGGGCTCGCAGGTGACGTGCGGGTCCGGCAGTTCCAGTTCGTTGAAGCGGAAGCCGGTCAGGAAGAGGCGGTTGCGGGATAGCACCTCTCCCCCGCTCTCGAAGCGGGCGAGGGCCACCCACCGCCCCGCCGAGCCGTCCGGGCGGTCAAGCGTATGGACGCACGTGGCCCCGTTGGCGGGCGCCGCGGCCGACCGCTCATCCAGTTGCAGTTCCCCGGTCATCAGGTTCAGCCAGCCGACGGTCAGTCCGCCCTCCACTTCCTCCCGCCGGTCATTGACCAGCCAGACGCCGACCTCGTCCCCGTCATCCACCAGGCTGACCAGCGTGGGCGAAAAGGCGCGCCGGACGGCCCAGTAGCTGGGCTTGCGCGAGAGGTAGTAGTCGATGACAGTCCAGCCGACCTCTCCCCAGCAGTCCGCGTACATCCAGAACAGGGCGCCGGCGGTGTCGAACTTGCGCCGCCGCCAGTGTTCGAGGGCAAACTTGAGCACCTCCGCCTGGATGACCTGACCGGCGCGGAGGTACTCCTCGAGCGACAGCTCACCCACGGGTTTCCAGTAGCGTTCGAGCGCGGCCCGGAGGGTGCCCTTTTCGAAACGGTTGGTGCGGAACGCCCAGACGTCCGAGTCACGCTCGACCTGGCCGGGCGGCAGGTAGCGCCGAAGCGTCTCCAGGTGCGGCGGGCCGATGACGCCAAACTCGCTCATGAACTTGCTGCGGTCGTCGGCGTAGCGTCGGTAGTCCACGCGCTCGTCGATGGTGGGCGCCAGGATGGTGACGTCCCAGTTGTGCCGGTCCCCGGCCCACTGGCTGTTGGGGTCCTCGCCGCCATAGGGGCTGGAGGGCCAGTACGGGCGGCCTGGGTCAAGCGCCTCGCAGACTCCGGGCAGCACTTCGTCGTAGATGCGCTCGCCGTAGCAGCGGTCGGCCGCCGTCCCGCTCTGCCGGCGCTGATAGTGTATCCACTGGTTCTCATTGTTGCCGCACCAGAGGGCGAGGGACGGGTGGTTGCGCAGGCGTCGGACGGCCTTCTCCGCCTCGTTACGGACCTCGTCCATGAACTCCGGATCGTCGTCCGGATAGTACGCGCAGGAGAACATGAAGTCCTGCCAGACCAGGATGCCGTATTCGTCGCAGAGATCGTAGAAGAGGTCGTCCTCGTAGATGCCGCCGCCCCAGATGCGGAGCATGTTGAAGTTGGCCTCGGCGGCGGCGGAGACGAGGGTGCGATATTTGGCCGGGCTGACGCGGGCGATGAGTGAGTCCGCCGGCACCCAGTTGGCGCCCTTGCCGAAGACCTTCTGGCCGTTGACGGCTACGGCGAACGAGGTGCCCTCTTCGCCCAGGTCCTCCTTGATAAGCTCGACCTCCCGGATGCCGTAGCGGAAGGCGTGGCTGTCGGCGAGGTCGCCGTCTGCACGTAGTTCCGCGGAAACGTCATAGAGCGACGGCTCGCCCAGTGGGCGCGGCCACCACAGGTCGGGGTCTTGCACGGTCAGTTCGCCTGAGAGTTGCACTACGCCCGGTATAGCATCGGTGCGTAAAGTCATGCTCTGCTCGTCATCGCGCAGGAGTGTGACGGTCAACTCGGCCGCCACAGGCTCCTCCGTGAAGTTCTCCACCTCGGCCAGCGCTTCGATGCGGGCGCTGCCGTCGCCCTGCAGATGCGTGCGCAGGGCCACGTCCCGCAATGCGAGCGTTTTGTAAGAGCGCAGCTCGACTGCGCGCCAGATGCCGCAGGTGAGCAGGCGGGGGGCCCAGTCCCACTGGAAAGTGAACTGGGGCTTGCGGATCCACATTCGGGGCAGTTCCTCCCCGGCGGTGTTCATCAGGTAGCGCTCGACTTCCCTGTCTTCGGCGGCGCGCACACCGGCGTCCACGCGCACCACGACGCGGTTCATGCCGGCCCGGACCGCCTCCGAGGCGTCGAAGACGTGAGACACATGGGCGTTGTTACTGCTGCCGAGATGCCGGCCGTTCAGCCAGACGTCGGCCGTTGTGTCCAGCCCCGCGAAGAACAGCTCGGTGTGGCGCCCGATGCGGCCCGCGGGCAAGTGGAAGGTGCGGGCGTACCACCAGTCGATGCGCTCCATCCAGCGGCATTCGGGCGCGTTGCGGCCGTAGAGGGGTTCCTCCAGCAGTCCCGCGCGCATGAGGTCCAGGTGGACGTCGCCGGGCACCGTGGCCTCGACGAGTTCGGTGTCGGCGGGGCCTGTCTCGGCCCAGCCGCGGAGTTCGCCCTCGCCCGGCTCGCACCAGGCGAGACGCCATGCGCCGTTCAGATTGAGTGAATGCATCCGATAGGTCCCCGTCTGCGGGTTAGCGTGTTACCATCAGGCGGGGGATTGTAAAGCCGCGCTTGCGCCGCAGCAAACCGGGACACCGTCGCGCCAGCATGACGGCGGCGCGAGGCGCCCCGCGGGCCGGTCACAGCCGAGGCGGCTATGCCACATGCATTACGTCGCGCCTCAGGGCGATTCTTCTTTCTCCGCCGGTTCGAAGTCCAGCGCGGCCCCGTTGATGCAGTAGCGCAGTCCTGTCGGCTCCGGGCCGTCCTCGAACACATGGCCCAGGTGGCCTTCGCAACGGCCGCAGACCACTTCGGTGCGACGCACAAACAGGCTGTTATCGGGCGCGGTGTCGACAGCGTCCTCGGACACCGGCTTCCAGAAGCTCGGCCAGCCGGTGCCGGAGTCGAACTTGGCCTGGGAGCTGAACAACTCGTTGCCGCATCCCGCGCAGCGGAAGATGCCTTCCTCCTTCAGGTCGTGGTAAGGATGGCTGAAGGCGGGCTCAGTACCCTTCTTGCGGAGGATCCTGTACTCTTGGTCGGTCAGGACGTCCTTCCATTCCTCGTCGGTCTGTGCGAATTCCTGAGTCATAGTTCGCGTCTCCCCCGGCTCACTTGTAGCTGCCTCGACGGCCATCGGCCCCTGTCGAGAGGCCGACCTCGAGGTGGCAGTGGTTTCCGATTCGCCGCAGCCCGCCACGAACGGCACGAGAAGGGCTCCGACGCTCAGCGCGATGAGTACCTTCGACCTTGTGCTCACTTTCTGCCCCCGCAGCGATGTGTCGGTGAACAACGCCTTCTACCTATAGTATAGCCAAATGCGGCCGGTAACGCTCCCGGAAACGCTCGGCGGTGCCGCCAACTTGCATTCAGGGGCCGCGGCGCTACACTGATTCCTCATCACCGGGCCGTCAAGGGAGGCAAGACGCGATGATTTACATCGGAACGCAGTATTTCCGCGCGCCTACCCCGTCAGAGGAAGACTGGGACCGGGATATCGAACAGGCGCGGCGCTATGGGCTCGACTACGTGCGCTTCTGGCTGATGTGGAACTGGTACTGCCGGGCCGAGGGCGACTACGACTTCAGCTCGCTCCGGCGCCTGCTGGACACGTGCGAGCGGCACGACATGAAGGTGCTGATGCTGGTGAATCTGGAGTCGGTACCGGCGTGGCTGGCCAAGAAGCATCCGGAGGCCGTCTACGTGGACTCCGGGGACCGGCTCTACCGGCCCGAGTCGGTTGGCAACACGCCGGCCGGCGGCTTTCCCGGGTTGTGTTTCCACAATCAGCCGGTGGTGGAGGCGGGCAAGGAGTACATCCGTGAGCTTGTGGGCGAGTTCGCCGACCACCCGGCCATCGAGTGCTGGGAGCCGCACAACGAGCCGATGTTCGAGGCCGGCCGCTACAACGACAATATCTACTGCTACTGCGACGCCTCGGTCGCCGCCTTCCGCGACTACCTGCGGGACGAGTATGGCGACATCGATGCCCTGAACGCCGACTGGCGGCGCAACTACGGCAACTTCGAGGAAGTGGAACCGCCGCGCCGTCGCGGGGCGTACAACGATTGGATGGACTGGCGCCTGTTCCACCTTGAGTCCCTCATCGACACCCTCCGGTGGCGCATCGGAACCATCCGGGAGAACGACTCGGACCACTACGTGATGCTCCACACGCGCGGCGGAAGCGGCGTCACGCGGAATCTGGCCAAAGAGGGCATCGACGACTACCGGATGGCCGAACTGGTGGACAAATACGGCACCGCCGCCTTCCCCCAGTGCGGCCCGGAACACGAGTACTTTCTGGCCATGAGCGGCGCCCGATGCGCGGCGAAGGGGAAGGAGTTCTGGATGGCCGAATTGCAGGCGGGCCCCTACGGCATGGGCTTGCATCGCAGCGACGCCGAGCCGGCCTGCGAATACTGCGGCTCCTCCACAATGGAAGGCACCATCGACCTGACGCCCGGCGGGTTCGACCCCGGACAGGTCACGGCCGAGCGCCTCGCGATGTGGTCGTGGTCGGGCATCGCGCAGGGCGGCAAAGGCGTTATGTACTGGCAGTATCGCAACGAGTCCTTTGGGCTGGAGTACGGATTCGGGCTGACGAAGCTGGACGGCTCACCGCACCCGCGGCTGGAGGCGGTGAAAGGGTTCAAGGACAAACTGACGGAGTACGAAGACCTGTTCGACAGCGCCGAGCCGCCGCCCAACGAGGTGGCCATCGCGTGGGACCCGCGCAATGACATCGTCAACTGGACGGCCGTCGGCTGCACGGACGCGGTCAAGAACAGCATCAAGGGCATCCACGTGGCCCAGTGGCACACCGATTACCCGGTGGACGTCGTGCGGCTGGACTGCGACGTGGTGGACGACGACTTCGACCGCTACCGCATCATCTACCTCCCCTTCTCGCCGTTCATCTCAAGCGCTTCCGCCGAGAAGCTCAAGGCCTTCGTGGAGGGGGGCGGCACCCTGGTGGCGGAGGCATCCGCCGCGCAGTTCGACGACGGGATGGGCGTCTGCCCCGTGGTGCCCGGGCAGGGACTGGACCAGCTTTTCGGCTGCCGGCGGGCCGAGATCCGCACCATGCCGGTGGAACTGATGCCTCGGCTGAAGGTCGGCCGCCGCGTGGTGGGCGCCCGCATGCACAAGGAGATTCTGGAGCCCATCGGGAACGGCGTGGTTATCGGCGAGTTCACCACCGGCGAGCCGGCCGTCGTGCAGAACACCTACGGACAGGGTCGGGCGGTCTACATCGGCACCAATCCCTTTATGGCCTACCGTGAGGACCCGGACGCCGTGACGCGGAAGTGGGTCAATGACCTCAATCGAGAGGTGGCGCGTTACGCGTGGACGGACGTCCCCGCGGTTGTGGCCCGCGTGCTGCACAGCGGTGACCGCCGGCTGGTGTTTCTGCTGAACACCGTTGACGCCCGCGTCCCCGTGACGTTGCACGTCGCCTGCGAAGGGCCGGACGCCCCGGAGGCCCGGGAGATACTTGAGGACAGACCCGTCCAATGGGCAGCGGAACGGCCCACCCTCCAGCTAAGTGAGGAACTCCCGCCCTACGGCACGCGCTGTTACGTCCTGGAACCGGCAGGAAGCTGATCGCACCGGAGGAGCCATCTATGCCTGCAAGTGAAGTCGTCGTAGCCGGGCACATCTGCCTGGACCTGACGCCCAAGTTCCCCGACACGGGAGTCCGTTCACTCTCCGATATCCTGGTCCCCGGCTCCCTGGTGGTCGTGGACGAGTGCGTGGTGTCCACGGGGGGGCCGGTGGCCAACACGGGACTGGCCCTGCACAAGCTGGGCGTCGACTGCCTGCTGATGGGCAAGGTGGGCGAGGACGCCTTCGGGGACCTGGTCGCTGCCCGGCTCGAGGAGTACGGCTGCGCGGCCGGCATCGTGCGGGTCAGCGGCGAGCAGACGGCCTATACCGTAGTGATCGCCCCGCCCGGCATCGACCGCCTGTTCCTCCACAACCCGGGGGCCAACAACTCCTTCAGCGGCGACGACATCGACTACGCTGCGGTCGAACGGACGCGCGTTTTCCACCTCGGCTACCCGCCGCTTCTGAGGCGCCTGTATGAGGACGGCGGACGGGAGTTAGTCTCGATCTTCCGGCGAGCCAAGGAGGCCGGGGCCACCACTTCACTGGACATGTCGCTACCGGACCCCGAGTCGGCCAGCGGGAACGTGGACTGGGACGCCATCCTGCGCAAGGTGCTCCCCTGCACCGACCTGTTCCTGCCGAGCGCCGAAGAGGTGCTTTACTGCCTGGAACCGGAAAAGTTCCGTCACCTGCGCGCGCAAGCCGCCGAGACGAACACCGGCCTGCTGGACGTGCTGACCCCGGGGGATTATTCCCCGCTGGGGCGGCGGCTGGTTGAGTACGGAGCCGGGGTGGCCGCACTGAAATCCGGCCACCGCGGCATCTACGTGCGCACGGCGTCCCGGCAACGGCTCGATGACTTCGGGCGGGCCCCGGTCGGAGATGTGGACAACTGGGCGGACAGGGAGGTCTGGGAACCCGCCTACCGGGTGGACGAGGTGGCCAGTGCCACGGGCGCCGGGGACAGCGCCATCGCCGGCTTTCTGGCCGCCTTCCTACGGGGGCAGACTCTTGAGGGCACCCTCCGGTACGCCACTGCGGTGGGCGCCCGGAACGTCATGCGTCACGACGCCATCAGCGGCCTGCTCGGCTACCAGGAGACCACGGAGATGCTGAGCGCCATGCCGAAGGCCGAGCTGGACTTCCGAGAAACAGGCTGGCAGTACGACGCCGAGGAGCGGCTCTGGCACGGCCCGAATGCCTGAGGGGCCGAAAGACCGCGCCCGGAAGTGGCCGAACTACCCCGTCAGCCGGAGTCGGAGAGGCCGGCGCCGCTTTCCTGCCAATCCAGAATCGCCTCGGCGATCAGGAGGTCTTCCTCGGTCGTTATCTTCAAGTTGTCGTAGTTGTCCTCGACGACGGTGACCGGTTCGTCCAGCCGTTCGACGAGCTGCGCGTCGTCGGTGGCGTGGCAGCCGTCCGCCCGCCCCTGCCTGTGGGCCTTTACGATCAGTTCCTTGTGGAACCCCTGCGGCGTGCGGGCGTACCACAGTCGGCGGCGCGGGGGCGTTCCCGTGATGATCCCTCCCTCGTCCACCTCCTTGACGGTCTCCCGTGCGGGTATGGCGGCGATGGCTGCGCCGTCGCGGCGGGCGGCTTCGGCCACGCGGCGCACCACTCCCGGCGCCACCATCGGGCGCACGGCGTCGTGGGTCAAGACCAGGTCGAGGTCGTCCCTGACGGCCTGCAGACCGGCCCACACGCTGGCCTGCCGGGTGGAACCACCGCACACGAGGTCGGTAACCGCGAATTGCTCCTCCAGGTGGGCTGCAAGGCAGGAATCCCGGCAATCGCTTTCGTGGACCACGACGACTATCTGCTCGCACCCCTCGGCCCGGCGCAACCTAGCGATGGTATGGTCCAGGATGGGCCGGCCGGCGAGAGTGAGGTAGGGTTTCTTGCGTCGGCCCATGCGAACCCCGATACCGGCCGCCGGCACGACGACGGCGAAGCTGACTTCGGAAGGGGCGTGGCTGTGTGTGGGGCCGTCAGGCATGGATGGCGGACAGCGGGCTTTTCACCGCTGTCGGGTGGAGCTTGAGCGGTTGGCCTGGACGGGCCGGGCGAAGATCATCCGCCCGGTCTCACGCGTGATCGTGTTGCGCACGAGCACCTTCGCTTCCTCGCCGATCAAGTGGTCGGCGTCCTCGACGATGACCATGGTGCCGTCCTGCAGGTATCCGACGGCCTGGCCGGGTTGCTCGCCGCGCTTGATCAGCTTGATGGTTATCTCCTCGTCGGGCAGGGCGATGGGCTTCAGGGCGTTGGCCAGTTCATTGAAGTTGATGACACTGATGCCGTCCACCGACGCCAGCCGGTTCAGGTTGTAGTCCGTCGTGACCAGCCGCCCGTTGAGCATCTTGGCGATCCGCACGAGCTGTTCGTCCACGGGCCGGGAGTAGTCGGGCGCCAGCTCCTGAACGCGTATATCAATCTCGGGGTCTTCCTGTATTCTGTGGAGAGTCTCCAGTCCCAGCCGACCACGCTCGCGTTTGAGCCGGTCATCGGAGTCGGCGATTTTGTGCAGCTCGTGCAGCACAAGCTGGGGCACAATAAGGGGGCCGTCCAACACTCCGGCTTTGACAATATCGGGGAGCCTCCCGTCGATTATGACGCTGGTGTCGAGCACGGCCGGCTTGACGCCCTTCTCCTCGCGCCGGAACTCGACGTAGGGAACTATCAGGTTGAATTTGTCCCGGCTTTCGTAGATGAAAGCGATGCCGAGGTAGCCGTAAACGACGATGAACGCCCCGGTCAGGTGACCTCGGATTTGCTCCATCGTCTCCTTGGTCATCGCCAGGCCGAGGACCTGCACTGTGAGCGTGGCGAACAGCAGCCCCAGCAGCGCCCCGAAGACAATGGAGGAAATGAGCGCTATGGGCCCGCGGCTGACAAACCACTCAGCTACGATGACGGCCAGGCTGCCGAAAATGCCGATCAGCAGGGCCTCGAAAGGATGCCCCACGTCGAGTCCGATCGAGTATGCGGTCCCGGCGGAAGCAAGTATGAACACGGCTCTGAACACCCAGAGCACCATACGTTGTCCTCCGTCGGAAGTGCTGCATCCAGCCCGTTACTCGCGCGCGAGCCCGGCGTCCTCGCGCGCAAGGCCCGGGGCCTCGCGCGCAAACCCGGCTGCATTATAGCGCGCGCGGTGCGACAGTCAAAACCCCATTCGCCCCCGGGTCCCGCCCCTTCACAGGTCGTATTTCTTTATCTTTGCGTATAGCGTGCTGCGGTCGATGCCCAGCAGTTCCGCAGCCCGCGTCTTGTTGCCCTGGGCGTGCTCGAGGGTGTGCACAATGTGCTCCCGCTCGACCTGTTCCAGGTCGGGCGGCTCATCCCGGTTCAGCGCCGCGGCACGGATGTCGTCCGGTACAAGCTCCTCCCCCAGCACCGGGGAGTCCGCCATGATCACCATCCGCTCGACCACATTGCGCAACTCTCGGACGTTGCCCGGCCAACTGTAGGACCGGAAAATCTGCAGCGCCTCGGAGCTGAAAGCCTCCACGGGATTCTTGCACTGCTGTGACAGTTTCTCCAGGAAATGTCGGGCCAGCAGGTCGATGTCCCCCTCGCGCTCGCGCAGGGGCGGCACCACAACCCGAAGCCGGTCAAGTCTATAGAACAGGTCCTCCCGCAACCGACCGTCGCTGACTGCGGTGCGGGGGTCGCGGTTGGTCGCCGCAATCAGCCGGACGTCCACCTCCTGATCCTTTGTCTCTCCCACCGGCCTGATGCGGTGCTCTTCCAGCACCCGAAGCAGCTTCGCCTGACAGGCCAGCGGGAGTTCGCCCACCTCGTCGAGAAAAAGCGTTCCCTCGTGGGCAAGCCGGAACCGACCGGGCCGGTCCGCCACGGCCCCGGTGAAAGCGCCCTTGACGTGCCCAAAGAGTGCGCTCTCCATCAGCGACGGGGGGATGGCGGCGCAGTTGACGATTTCCAGGGGACCTTCGCTGCGCCGACTGTGGCGGTGGATTGCCCGGGCGACCATTTCCTTACCCGACCCGCTTTCCCCGCAGATGAAAACACCGGCTTCGGTGGGCGCCGCGCGATGGATGAAGCGATAGACGCGCGCCATCGCGTCGCTCTCCCCCACCATGTCGTAATGTTCGGCCAGCTGCCGGCTCAGGCTGCGGGACCGGGAGGCCAGCTTCTGCTGCGTCCTCACGCTCTTAATGGCCAGTCCCAGCCCAACACCAATGGAGAACAGGTGGCGCAGGTCCTCGTCGCAAAAGCCCTCTTGTCCGTCCTGTGTCTCGCAGTAGATGGCGCCCAGGTCCTCGGTGCCCACGCTGATGGGGACGCACGCCATACTGCCGGGCCGGTTTCCCCGCCGGCGGGCGGCCACCGGACCGTCCCGCCGGGCACGCTCGACCAGTGACCGCTCCACGCCCAGTTCAGCTATGTCCTCACCGAACTCGCGTCTCGAAGTCACGTAGGGCCGGAGCGTCCCGTCCTCGGCCTGCAGGATCAGGACTACTCGATCCACTTCGAGCACGGACTCCAGGTTCGAAGCCACGCCCTCCAGCAACGCCGGCAGGGTGCGCACGGCGCTGGCCAACCCGCCGAGCGCCAGCAGGTGGTTCAGACGCCGGTCCTGCTGCGCCGCGTCTCCGGCCGGCTCCCCCACGGGAATGACCTGTGTGACCTCTGTGCTGGTTTCGGTCTCCGTGACGGTGCGGGTCTCGTCGCCCTCCGTCTCGCCCAGCAGGAAGGTCAGCACGACGCTGCCGAGTCGTATCTCGTCCATGTGGGTAATGAGCGAACTGACGACCGGCGCGCCGTTGACCAGCACGCGGTTGTGGCTGCCCACGTCCTGGACGTACCAAGCCCCGTCCCGCTGCACGAGCACGGCGTGTTCCCGGGAAACGGTCCTGTCCGGGAATTGGACGTCGTTCGAAGGGGCGCGGCCGAGTGCCACGCGGCGGGAGTTCAGGTTGATCAACGAGCCCTTGTTCGGGCCTGTCTTGATCAGCAATCCGGCCATTAGAGCTTCTGGTAAGGCTCAAACAACTGAATGTATTGGTCCTGAGCGTACCGGTCCGTCATGCCGGCTATATAGTCGCAAACCGCCCGCTCGGTCCCCACCTGCCGGGCCCATTCCTGGTACTCCGGCGGTAGCTGGCGCGGGTCGGTCACGTGCGCTTCGAACAGGCGCTCCACGAATCGCCGCGCACTGTTGGTCAGGCGGATCACGCGGTAGTCGCGGTACAACCGTTCGTACAGCAGATCTTCGAGTTGTCCTTTCAGGTCGGCGAGTTCTGCGCTGAAGCGCACCAGACTCCCCTTCAACTCAGGCACCTGCCGCCAGGAGGAGACGTCACACCGGGCGATTTCCGCCTGGGCGGTGTTGACCACATCGGTGACGTATCGGTCAATGAGATAGCGTACGGCCTGGCCGGCTGTCTGGTCTTCGCCCAGGGACCCATAGTCCCGTTGAACGGCCTCGCATGCCCATTGCCACAGGGGCAGGTCCTCGAGGTCGTCAACTTCCAGGATGCCGGCCTCCAGCCCGTCCTGCAGGTCGTGGTTATCGTAGGCTATGGAATCGGCCACCTCGACGGCCTGACCCTCCAGTAAAGATGGCCCGGGCCGGAAGTCGCTGTCGGCCGGCCGGTCCCACCGGGTCTCGTGCTTGACAATGGACTCGCGCACTTCCTCGGTCAGATTCAGCCCGGGGAAGTCGGGATACTGCCGCTCCAAGACATCCACCACGCGCAGGCCATGGGTGTTGTGCTCGAACCCGCCGTGTTCCGCCATCAGTTCGCGCAACGTCTCCTCGCCGGTATGCCCGAACGGAGTGTGCCCCACGTCGTGCACCAACGCTATCGCCTCTGTCAGGTCCTCGTTGAGGCCGAGCGCCCGGGCGATAGTGCGCGCTATCTGGGTGACCTCGATAGTGTGGGTCAGGCGGGTGCGATAGTGGTCTCCCTCGTGGTTCAGAAAGACCTGCGTCTTATACTCCAGCCGGCGAAAGGCCTTACAGTGGATGATGCGATCGCGGTCGCGCTGGAAGCAGGTGCGGTAGTCGGCCTCGGGTTCAGGGTGGCATCGGCCCGCGGATTCGGCGCTCTTCATCCCGTAAGGGGCCAGCGTCTCGAACTCCCTCTGCTCGAGCTCCTCCCTGATCAAGGCGCACACCTCCGCTCTCTCAGTCGACGTCCGCTTCGCGCAGAAGCCGCCAGAGTTCCGTCAAAGATTGGGGGATGACCTTCGTTTCGGCAAGCACGGGCATGAAATTGGTGTCGCCGTTCCAGCGGGGCACAATGTGCCAGTGCAGGTGGTCGGCCAGCCCGGCGCCGGCCGCGGCGCCGAGATTGATGCCGACGTTAAACCCGTCCGGCGACAGCACCTCACCCAGTACTTTACGCGCCCGGCGGAGCATTCGCATCTGCTCCAGAAGCACCTCGTCGGACAGGTCGGCCAGGTCGGCTGTGTGGGTGAGCGGCGCGATCATGAGGTGGCCGTTATTGTAAGGCCACCGGTTCATCACACAAAGGCTGTGGGTGCCGCGCCAGAGGACCAGATCCTCCTCATCGCGGTTGCGCTGCGCGGCGGCGCACAGGAAACAGCCCTCGCTGTCCTTCCGCGGCTGAGAAACGTAGTCGATCCGCCAGGGTGCCCAAATGCGGTCCATGTTCGCGCGGTCCATGTTGCGGTCTATGTGGGGCTCGTCAAGTCCCCGCGCAGGGGGATAAGGATGCTTGGGGAGCCGGTAAGCCGAGTTCTGTGGGCCCCGCGTGTGCGGGGCTGCAGCCATTCATCTGGGAACGCCGTCGCCGGCGCTCTCAAGCGGCCAACCCGGGAGTAATAGCGAGACGGGCCGCCTCATCCTCCCCTATTTGGCCTTGCTTCGGGCGGGGTTTACCCGGCCCCGGACGTCACCGCCCGGGCGGTGGGCTCTTACATTAAGCCCTTGCGGGCCCCACCATTTCACCCTTACCCCCACCCGTTAGGGCGGGCGCGGTATAGTTTCTGTGGCACTTTCCCGGGGATTGCTCCCGGTGGGCGTTACCCACCGCCGTGCCCTGCGAAGCTCGGACTTTCCTCGACTGCCGCTCCTCCCTGCAGAGGGGGGCAGCGTGGCTGCATCGGCTCCCCGCGCATTCTTTGATATATTTTAGCATGTCCGGGGCACTTTGTCATTGCGCAGGCGCCAATCTGTCGGCCCATCATCACGGAAACTGTCGGGAAATGGAATGCATGTCTGACCCGTGCCGCCCTTCACTCGCCGCGGTCGCCCTGTACCGCCCGGGGAACGGGACTGCGGTGCCACAGCGGCGCTTCGACGTGCAATTCGTTGCGCGACCGGTTACACTATCTGCTCTCGTGAATCCCCCGACGCCTCAAGCATTTGAGCACCAGATGAAGGGTCTTACCGGCCAGATAGAAGAGCAGATGAAGCACATCCGGCGCGGCGCGGCCGATATCGTGCCGGAAGAGGAGTTGGTCGAGCGGCTGGGCCGCTCGCTCGAGGAGGGCGAGCCGCTGAGGGTAAAACTGGGCCTCGACCCCACGGCTCCGGACATACACCTGGGCAACGCCGTCCCCCTGCACAAGCTCCGGACTTTCCAGGAACTCGGGCACCACGCCGTGCTGATCGTGGGCGATTACACCGCGACCGTGGGTGACCCCAGCGGCCAGAATGAGATGCGTCCGCAGCTCTCCCACGACGAGGTCATGGAAAACGCGCAGACTTACCTCGATCAGGTCGGCAAGATCGTGGACCTGGACGAAGCCGAGATCTGCTACAACGGCGACTGGTTCGCCGGGATGAGCTTCGGGGACGTCATCCAGCTCGCCGCCAGGCTGACCGTGGCCCGCTGCATCGAACGGGACGACTTTGCCAAAAGAATGGAGGCCGCGCAGCCCATCGGCCTCCACGAGCTTCTCTACCCGCTCATGCAGGCCTATGACTCGGTGATGATCCACAGCGACGTCGAACTCGGGGGGACCGACCAGATCTTCAACATCCTGCTGGGCCGAGAACTCCAGAAAGAGGTGGGACAGGAGCCCCAGATCGCCGTGACCAACCCCCTCCTGGAGGGGCTGGACGGGACCCAGAAGATGTCCAAGAGCAAGGGCAACTACATCGGCATCTCCGAAGACCCGGTCACGATGTTCGGGAAGGCCATGAGCATCCCCGACGAGCTGATGCAGAAGTACTTCATCTTGGCCACCGACCTGCCGCTGGACCGCATCGACAAATTGCTCTCGGAGGAGACCCACCCGCGAGATGCCAAGGCGGCGCTGGCGGCCGCGGTCGTGCGCCGCTACCACAGTGCTGAGGCCGCCGAACAGGCCGGTGAGGAGTTCAACAGGGTCTTCCGCGAGGGCAAGCTGCCCGAGGACATGCCCGAGGTCAACATACCGGAAGACGACATGGAGGACGGTCGGGTGTGGATAGTGCGCCTGCTGCGGCTGGCGGGATGGGCCGGCTCCAACGGCGAGGCCCGGCGATTGGTGGAACAGGGCGGCGTGCGCCTGGGACCGCCCGACGCCATGGAGGAAGTGGCGGACCCGACGACCGACGTACGCGTGGAGAACGGCATGGTGCTGAACGTCGGCAAACGCCGCTATGCGCAGCTGTCGGTGCCGCGAAGCTGAGCGTTTCGCGCGGCAGCCCGAGTTGATTAGACGGTCTGATTCGGTTAGTATCTGCGGGATTCGGCGCTCCCCAAGACCAGGAGGAAGTAAGTGTGTCTCTGATGAGTTGGTTCCGTCGGCACCAGCGTCACCTGCTGGCGGGTGCCGCCGTGTTGCTTATGATCGCGTGGGGCATCTTTCCCGCGCTGCGCAGGATGAGTCCCGAGGCCGGCGGCGCCGTGGGCACTATCCGAGGGGAGCCCGTCACACAGGGCGAGTTCGAAGACGCCCAGATGGCCCTCCAAATGGTGGCCCAGTTCCAGATGACCAATCCACGCATGCCCGCCATGCTTCGCGCCATGGGCGCCGGACTGCAGACCCAGGGTGTCTATACCATCCTGGCGGATGAATTCAGGCGTTTCGTCTTTCGGGAGGAGCAGCAGCCGTCGGCCGAGGCCGTCTGGCGGTATCTGGTCCTGTTGAGAGAGGCCGAGGCCAACGGGATTCAGGTGACCATCGCCGAGCAGCAGGACATCCTGAAGGGTCTGATTCCGTCCGGACCCGACGGCGAGTTCAACCAGGACGCGTACCGACGCTTCCTTGCCATGTATCCCTTCACCGACGCCCAGTTGACCCGCTGGACAAAACAACTGGCGACGGTGGTCAAGCTCATTTCCCTGAAGGCCTCGGCTGTCATCACGACACGGCCCGCGCGGTGGATGGCCTACGCGTACAGCCGCGAGCAGGCGCGCATCGAGTACGTCGAGGTGAACCCGGAATGGTTCGAGGGGCTCCTGGAGGTCAGTGAAGAGGAACTGCGCGCTTTCTACGAAGAGCATAAGGACGCGCTGCCGGACCCCCAGAACGGCGTGGTCGGCTACATGGCACCCGAGCGTGTGAAGCTGGAGTACGCCGTGGCTGAACTGGATGCCATCGCCCTGGAAATCGAGGTGACCGACGACGAGATAGAGCAGCACTATGAGGAGCACAAGGACGAGAAATACGTGGTTGAACCCGAGGAGGAACCGAACGAGGAGGGAGAGGAAGGCGCCTCCGACGAAGGGGAAGACAGCGAAAAGCCCGAGACCGAGTATCAACCGCTGGACGAAGTGCGGGACGCCATCCGTGAGGAACTGATTGACCAGAAGGCGCGGGAGGAGGCGCAGCGGCGCGTGGACGCGGTACTTGAGGACCTCCGGGAGACGGGCGAACGCTTCGGCAGCGGCCCCCAGCCGCTGGCCCAGATGGCGCGTCGCCACGGCCTGAAATACCGCATGGCCGAGACCGATGACGGCGGGCGGCTGCTTTCGCGCGAGGACGTGGAGGAACTCCTTCCGGCGGGCGGCGAGATGGCCCGGTTCGCCTTCGAGGAAGAACGGAACCTCTACTTCCCCACCCCGATACAGAATCCCGACGGCCCCCCGCTGGTCAGCCAGGTGTTGGAGAAACAGGAGCCGGAGGAGCAGAGCTTCGAACAGGTCAAGGAGCAGGTGCGCGCGGACTACGTGCGCCGGAAGACGCTCGACAGAGCGGAGATTTTCGCGGACAAACTCCGCGAAGAAGCCGAAGAGATCGGTTTGGAGGACGCCGTTGAGGCGTTGCGCAAGCGGCTGAACGACCTGCTGGGGCGTGACGAAGCGGCGACGGGCGAGGAGCAGGAATTGCTGACCGTCGAGGAGAGCCGCACCTTCAGCCGGGTCTCCACCAGGGTGCCCGGGCCCGACCGGAACGTGCCGGAGGTGGTTGAGCGAGCCTTCGAGCTGAACGACGATAAGCTGGCCGTCGTGCGCGAGGAAGCCCCGGTTTCGCGTGTTTACGTGATCCGCACGATCGAGCGGGAGCCGGCGTCAGCCGATTCCTTTGCCCAGACGGACAGGTTTCTCCGCTTCGGGGACCTTTACCGGAAGCGCAGATTCGTGTTGGACGGCTGGATGGAAGAACTGCTTGCGCGGGCCGAACGGGGCGAGCAAATAACGGACTGAGACGCCATGCGGGTCATTCGATGGCCGCCAGAGGAACCCGAACTGCAGGAGTGCTCCGTCGCCACGCTCGGGGTGTTCGACGGCGTGCACAGGGGCCACGCGCAGGTGATAGGGCGCACCGTGGAGGCCGCCGACGAGCGCGGATACGCCGCCGTCATCGTTACCTTCGACCGCCATCCCGGCTCGGTGGTGACCGGGCAACCGGAGCCAGCCATCACGTCCCTGGACCACCGCCTGCGCTTGTTCGAGGCCCACGGCGCGGACATCTGCCTTGTCATACGCTTCACGAAGGACATCGCGGCCATGCCGGCGGAGCGCTTCGTGCGCGAGATCCTGTGGGGACATCTCAACGCGGAGCTTCTGGTCCTGGGGTTCGACTGTCGCTTTGGGGCGGGCCGCGAAGGCGACGTGGAGCTTTGCCGGCGGCTGGGCGAGGAGTTGGGGTTCGACGTGGAAGAAGTCCCTCCGGTGGTCATCGAGGGAGCCCCCGTCAGCAGCACGGCCATCCGAGAAGCCATCCAGAGGGGCGACCTGGACCATGCGAGCCGTCTGCTCGGCCGGCCCTTCTCCCTGTACGGCACGGTGGTGCACGGGGACGGGCGCGGCGCGAAGTTGGGTTACCCCAGCGCCAACCTGGACCTCCACAATGAAACCGTGCCGCCGACGGGCGTCTACGCCACCTGGGCTTACACCGACGGCCAGCCGCTGCCCTCCGTCACATCCGTTGGGCGCCGGCCCACCTTCCATCCCGAACGGGACGCGGAGGTCGTCGTCGAAACGCATATTCCGGGTTTTCAGGGCGACCTCTATGGGGACGACGTGGAGGTGCAGTTTGTCGAGCGCCTTCGGGAGCAACACACCTACGATGATGTGGAGACGCTGAAGCGTCAGATGGAGAAGGACGTGCGCCGCGCGAAGCAGGTCCTGGAAGCCGGTCGCGCGGCTCAGGGCCGGTCCTGCGGCGAGTAGAGAGACGTTTCGGGGTGGGCCTCTTTCCAGGCGAACCACAGCATCACGGGTGCGTCAAGCACCTGCCCGTCCGCGGTGGCATAGCCGGTCCGGGGTGAGGTGATGTGTATCTCAGCCTGTCGGCCCCCCACTGAGTCGCTAAGCTGGTTCAGCCCCGAATCGAACAGGCTGCCCAGCGGATAGGCCCTGGCTTCGGCGTCGGAAGAGACCCCGAGCACGAACGCCTTCGCGGGCAGCGGACTGTCCGCCGGATCGTAGTGGCGAGGCGCGAGAGGCAGCTCAGGGCTCTGCAGGTAGGCTTCCCCCGCCTCCGCCGCGTCGGCGGGGGGGATCACCATGGGGGTCTGCGGGTTCGCCTCCCGCCACTGCTTCAGCGGCCAGACGACGGCGGGCAGGACCCGCGCACGGGTTCCCGCCAGCGGTCCTGTCAACGCCGTGCCCGAAAGCGCGTTCCACAACGAACCGGTGGCATCGTCGTACAGCAGTGCCCCACCCCGGCAGAACAGCCCGGCGTCGCGCCACTCCAGTGTGCGATCGCCGACCTGCCGCTGGAGACAGCGGGCCGTTTGAGTGAGGGAATCCCAGGTGACGAAAACGCCGCGTCCCCCCAACTCATCCACCATACCGGCATAGCGCTCGAGCTGGGCGACCGGGTAGCCCCGGGTCTGCCCATCCACGCTCACGACGACAACGCGCGAGCGCTCGGGCACCGGCCCGACCTGCCGGGCCGGGCGCACGGGCAGAGACGCCCCGCCGGTGAGATCCATGACCGAAAGCTGGCCGGCGAAACGCCCGGGCAGGCGCACGATCTCCTCCAGTTGTAGGTCCGCCACCTTCTGGGTCACGTCAAAGAGCCGGCCGAATCGGTAGAGCGGGCCGCCGGGAGTCACCGAACGGGGGGGCGAGGCGAGCACGGCCTCCATGTCACGTCCCACCACTTTGAGTGGTGCAACGGGCTGGGCACCGGACGGGCCGGGCGCCGGAGGGCCCTGCAGTTGTCCGGCTCCAGTGGGCTCCGTGGGCTCCTCAGCGTTTTGGGCGGCCCTGCCGTTGCGCAAGATGCCCAGCAGCCCGGCCACAGCCACGACGGCGAGGATGAGCACGAGCAGCCAGATATGGCGGCCAAAATCGGTCGGCGCCGCTTCGGGCAAGCTCTCTTCGGGTTCCGCATCGGACTCCTGTTCCGGCACATCCTGAGGGGCACTGGTCTCTTCGTTCATGGAGTAATCCTGCAAGGGAGGCC
>JAWODG010000179.1:0-6615 GCA_046483385.1 Candidatus Brocadiia bacterium
GCGCGCCGTCCGCTCACTCCACCGGCTGCCGCCGAAGAACTCCGACGGGCCGCCCTGCGAGTTGCCGCGTCGCGAGTAAGAAAGAGGCCCCAGCTCCTCGCACATTCCGAACTCGATGACCATCTCGCGCGCCAGCTCCGTGGCTTTCTGCAGGTCGTTCTGCGCGCCGGTGGATATCTCGCCGAAGACGACTTCCTCGGCAGACCGGCCGCCCAGCATCACCGCCATGCGGTCCATAAGCTCGTTGCGCCGAAGCACGTAGCGGTCCTCGGTCGGCATCTGCATGGTGTAGCCGAGCGCCGCGGCGCCCCGCGGTATCATGGAAACCTTCCGCACCGGGTCGGCTCCCGGCACGAGGCAGGCCACGAGAGCGTGACCCACTTCGTGATGGGCCACGATGTTCTTCTCCTCGTCGTTCATCAGGCGGTTGCGCTTCTCCAGCCCCGCCACGACGCGCTCGATGGAATCCTCGAAGTCTTCCATGTGCACCTGGTCCTTGCCGCGGCGCGCCGCCAGCAGGGTGGCCTCGTTGACCAGGTTCGCCAGGTCGGCCCCGACGAAGCCCGGCGTCATGCCCGCCAGTTTGCGCAGGTCCACCGAGTCCGCCAGCTTCACCTCGCGAGTGTGCACGCGCAGAATGGCCTCCCGGTCCTTCAGGTCGGGCGCCGGCACCATGACCTGGCGGTCGAAGCGGCCGGGGCGCAGCAGGGCGGGGTCCAGCATTTCCGGCCGGTTGGTGGCCGCCAGCAGGATGACGCCCTTCTGCGTCTGGAAGCCGTCCATGCGCACCAGCAGCGCGTTGAGCGTCTGCTCCCGCTCGTCGTGGCCGCCCATCATGCCCATTCCCCGCGCCTTGCCCAGCGCGTCCAGTTCGTCGATGAAGATGATGCACGGGGCGTTCTTCTCGGCCTGCTCGAACAGGTCTCTGACGCGCGCGGCGCCGACGCCGACGAACATCTCGACGAAGTCGGACCCGCTGAGACTGTAGAAGGTGACCTCGGCCTCGCCGGCCACCGCCTTGGCCAGCAGCGTTTTGCCCGTGCCGGGGGGGCCGACCAGCAACACGCCGGTCGGTATGCGCCCGCCCAGTCGCGTGAACTTCGACGGAGTGCGCAGGAACTCCACCACTTCCTGCAACTCCTGCTTGCACTCCTCGATGCCGGCCACGTCGTCGAAGGTTACGCCCACGTCCTCCTGCGCGATGGCGTTGGCCCGGCTCTGGCTGAAGTCCATCACGCTGCTGACGGGGTTCATGCGCCCCAGCACCAGCCGCCACACGATGATCAGCAGCACAATGGGCAGTATCCACAGCAGCAGGGGGCTCTCCAGCAGCGACGTCTCGTAGCGCCAGTCGTCGCCCGCGTGCTCCTGCAGCAGTTCCGGGAGCTTGTCGTCGTTGGGCAGTCGCGTCGCCTCGAACGGCTGGGGCGAGTCGCCTCCCTCCGGTCGGTACTTTCCCTTGACCTCGCCCGAGGTGACCACCACCTCACTGACGCGCCCGTCCGTCAGCAGACTCCGGAAGCGGCCGTAGGAGATGTCCTCCCGCCCGCGGGAATCGGCGGCCCACATGATGAGCAGGACGAGCAGAAGGCCCAGCAGGAAGTACCACATGGTCCAGCGTGACCGGCCGCCGGGTTTCTGGTCGGACGGCCCGCCCTGGGGGCGCTTTCGCTCGTCTCGGCGCCCTGTTGGGGGCATGGGTGCGGGCATGTCTGTCGGTCTCCGCGGGAAAACAAAAGGGCGTCGGAAGCGGTCTCAGTGGGGTCGGCGTGCCCTTGTGGGAATGTCGCCGGGCGTTTGCCGGAGTCTCAACGAACATTATATCAGCGGGCGCGCCATTTGCCAATCGGCAGGCCAGCGGTGGCTTTTCACCACAGAGGAGGGACAGGACGCACAGAACGGCCTGAGCCCATCCACAACAATACGAACACGAGGCCAACGACACACGGAGGGGATTGCCGGTGGATGACCGAACGGCTGACGTCGCGGTCCCCCCGGGTATGGTGCGTTGGCGCCCCTCCCAGCTTTTGTCCATCCTTCCGGCGGTGCCCGTGCCGGATAGAACTGCGTGCCGACTGGTTTCTGAGGGGCAGATCTCGGATGCCCTGAGGGGCCTGAGGGCGGTCTTCCACAACTGCGCAGGCGCCCGCGCTGAACGGGCAGATTGCCCCTTGACACGGTCGGCAAGCGGCCTATACTAAAAGGGTGATGAAAAGCCAATAAACTCATCATTAGTTCTCATCTGGGGAGGCGGGCCATGAGAAAGGCGTTCACGTTGGTCGAGTTGTTGGTTGTTATAGCCATTATTGCCATACTCGCCGGGATGCTGATGCCGGCCCTGAGCCGCGCCCGGCAGGAGGCGCAGAAGACCTCGTGCATCAATAATCAGATGAACGTCGGCAAAAGCCTGATCATGTACCGCAATGATCACCGGGAGCGGATGCCGAGCTGGAGGCGACCCGACGAGGCCAACGAGCGGACCTTCTACGATTCGTCCCTCAGCATAGCGCTGCTGTGGCCGAACTATACCGAGACCCTCTCGTTGTTCGCCTGTCCGGCCACCGGCGACGATGACCGGATGGAGATGAGCCAGTACGGTGCGGACTGGGATGACGTCGAAGACCCTGAGGCGGCCGGAGCCGTCAAGATAAACGCGGCGATGGACGGTGACGACACCACGGACAACTGGCGTTTCGCCACGGAGCGTGAGTTCGGGTCCTACGACAACTACCAGAACGATCCCAGCTACGTCATCGACCCGAACGTCCCCGTGAACTCGTGGGCCAGCCGCGCGGTCTACGCCGACGGACCCGACATGGACTTCCAGCGCTGGCTGTGGATGAACGAGTCGGGCAACACGAATCCGGACGAGTTCCCGGCCAAGGGGAGGGGCATAGCCAACCACGGCTACGGGCAGGTGGTCACGTTCTACGACGGCGGCACCGAATTCGTCACCATCTCCGGCAACGGCCGCCTGCAGAACCCCCGCCTTTCGGACGCCCAGATTCCGTCGGGGGCCGTGGATCCGGACGACAATCCCCTCGGCCTCAACGATCTGGACCCGGACATCTACGCCGACGACTACTTCCAGGGCTATGACGGCACAAGCCTGATCTATGACGGCGACGAGAAGATCGATTCCCATCTGGGCA
Organism: Candidatus Brocadiia bacterium; assembly: GCA_046483385.1. GTDB lineage: Bacteria > Planctomycetota > Brocadiia > SM23-32 > SM23-32 > B1Sed10-231. The sequence continues at coordinate 3,153 of JAWODG010000179.1, forward strand.
CTTACGTTGACTTCTATACCGACGACTATGCCCAGGATGTCCCGTTCCTGAATCCGGACCCGGCTTTCGGCACGGCCCCCGACTACCTCGGCCCGGATGATGAGGACGACCCCTTCTGGGGCATCAACGACGTGAACCCTTGATAGGTCAGACTTGACTTTTCGCGGGGCGGGTCCGCCGGGCCCGCCCTTTTCCATGTACGCCGAACGGATTGCATGCCCGTGCGACCCCGAGTAGCATATTCAGTAAAGCACGGTCTTCACTGACAAGGGGATAGGACATGGCTATCGAGGTTCGCGCAGCCGGCGAGGACACCTTCGAGGTCACGGTCGAGGAGGGCGGCTCCAGCAGCCGCCACACGGTGACGCTGGATGACGACTATCACCGGAAGTTGACCGAAGGCGGCATCAACAAGGAGGAGCTGATCCGTCGTTCCTTCGAGTTCCTGCTGGAGCGTGAGCCGAAGGAGTCGATCCTGTCCAGCTTCAACCTGAAGGTGATCAACCGCTACTTCCCCGAGTACGAGGACGAGATCGCGAGTTAGCGGACCGGACGCCGGGATGAGGGAACCGCACCATGGGACACCGTTTTCGTTCGTCGCTGGGTTTCAAGCTGCCGCTGGGCTGGCGGCAGCAACAGGCGGAGGGGCGGCTTCCCGGTTTCGAAGGCGACGTCTACGCTTACCTGGGGGAGTGCGGTTTCGACTACGCCGAGTTCGGCTTCGGCCTGACGCTGGGTGACAACGCGGCAGTCGAGGCCCTGGTGGCGGATGAGGCGGCCGCGTGCGCGGAGGCGGGGCTCGCAGTGGCCATACATCCCGGACCGGGCGAGGAGGAGAACGCCTCGGCCGCCTGGTTCGGCCCGAGCGTGGACGAGCAGCCCGGCGTGGAGCCGGTCCTGCGGGCCGCCCACGTGGCGGCAGAGGCCAGCGGCCGCGAAGTGGTCGTGGTGCTGCACCCGGCGCAACGGGTATACGATCCCAAGTGTGACAATGTGCAAGAACTTCGGGACGATGTAGTGCGGCGTTCGCGTTTTTTCTTCGCCGCTCTGGAGAGGGCAGTTGAGCGGACGGAGCAGGCCGTTCGTCCCGTGGCCGAGCATCAACTGCCGCCGGACCCCGATGAGCCCCTCATCCGGGTGGGCGACACTTGGGGCGAACTGCTGGAGGTCCTGGCAGACTGCGACCTGGGAGCCTGCTGGGACACCGGCCACTACATCCTGGCCGTCCAGCGTCACGGGCAGGAACCCGAGCCGCCGCAGCGTTTCTTGCGACGGGTGACGCACGTCCACCTCCACGACGTTGTGGAGGGCAGGGACCACCGCCCGGTGGAGCGGGGTTCGGCACGTCCCCGCCGGTATCTGGATTTGTTAAGCGCCTCTGGCTTCGCCGGCGGCATCACGCTGGAATACGCTGCCGACGGCGTGGTGGCGGCGGGTGGCCCGGAGGCGGTTCTGCGCGAGGCCCCGGAAGTGCTGGCCGGTTCTCGCCCGTGATGCGAGCAGGGCCACGAAGCCATAAACGGGGTGCGGTGAAGGTGAACGGCGTACAGGTTTGTGTAGAATATGCCGGAGACCGTGCCGCCGGCCGGTCCGAACCGAACAGGAAGGCACCCGGAAGGGGCAATGGAGGTCGTCAGTTGAGTTGTAGAAAAGCAATGAGAGTCGCAGTCGTTTTGCTGGCGATGTCGGCGTGGCTGGCATCGGGTTTTGCCCGCGGGGCCGACACATCTCGCTGGCCCGCCGGGCCGGATGAGGATGCGGACGCGCAGTTGCAGGACAGTACCGGAGATGTGCTGGCTGACGCTCCGCCGCCGCCCACGGGAGTGTCTGCCACGGACGGAGAGTATGCGGACAGGGTGCGCATCACATGGAGTCCGGCTCCGGGGGCCGATCTTTACCAGGTATATCGGGCGGACAAGTACGGCGATCCCGGCTCCGTGGTCAGTGTCGGCAACTGGACCTCTGACCTTTACTTCGACGACACGACAGGCGCTCCGGAAGTGGCCTACTACTACATGGTGAAGTCCCGCAACATATCTGGCAGCAGTGACCTGAGCCTGTGGAACACCGGCTGGCGGCGGGATGACTCCCTTGTGCCCCAGGATGTGCCCTATGAACAGGATTTCTCGGCCGGACTGCCGAGTAACCTGGGTGGGTGGCACTATTTCAGTGACGCGGACGGCCGAATTCGCGTGGACAGCGGTCGGCTGTTGATGGACGACACAACGGATGACACCACCTATTCGTTGAACGAGGCCGTTCTGCATCTGGACCTCGAGGGCCATTCCAACGTCAAGGTGAGGGTGTCACATACCTCATTTGCGGATGAAGACCACGCGGCCTCCGAAAAGTTCATTGCGCACAGTAACGGCGACGCCATCTGCGTCAGCCCCCACGGCACTTACTGGTACCGCGTGACGAACCTGACGGGTGACTTTACTGATCAGGTGTTCGACCTCGACCCAGTTGTGGAGGCCGCGGAGATCAGCTATACGTCCAATTTCCGCATCAAGTTCCAGCAGTATGATAACTATGCCGCGCCCATGGATGGCCGGGCTTTCGACGATATCCTTGTGACTTCGTCGCCGCCGTTCGAAGCGCTGGTGTGTGGTCTGAATGCGTCCGACGGCATCTTTCGGCGCCAGGGTGTCACGCCCGACGCGCCCGCCGGCACGGACTGGGACCGGATCCCGGGCAGGCTGACACAAGCTTCCGCGGGCGTCGGGTCACTGTGGGGCCTCAACGAGACCGGCGGCATATGGTGCCGCACCGGTATTTCGTCCGATACCCCCTCGGGTACCGGATGGAGCCAGGTTACCGGCACTCTGGCGCAGATCAGTGCCGGTGGGCCGGGCGTTGTGTGGGGACTGAACGGCGCCGGCGGCATTTTCGTCCGCGAGGGCATAACCGAAGGGGAGCCGGTCGGCACCGGCTGGAGCCGCGTGCCCGGCAAGCTTGCCTACATATCGGTTGGTGTGGGCAGCGTCTGGGGGCTAAACGAGGCCGGCGGCATCTTCGTGCGCACCGGCGTCTCGCCGGACACCCCGGAGGGGACGGCCTGGGAACGTGTCCCGGGTACGTTGGCGCAGGTGGCGGTCGGTGACACGGGGCTGGTCTGGGGGCTGAATTCCGCTGGCGGCATCTTCGTACGCACGGGCGTGACAGCCGACGAACCGGCGGGCACGGGCTGGGACCGCGTGGCGGGCCGGCTCAGCCAGGTGACGGCCGGCTTCGACGTGGTGTGGGGACTCAACGAAAACGGCGGTATCTTTGCCCGGGAAGGCGTCACCGCTGATACCCCGGAAGGTTCGGACTGGTCGCGCGTTGCCGGCACCCTCGCCCAGGTGACCGCCGGTCTGCTTGAGCCGCAAACCACTTCCCTGGAGGTGAAGGATACTGCCGACGGGGATTCGAAGACCCTGACTGAGTCCACCTTGTCGACCAGCCCCTCACGGGATGCCGA